>JAEZLJ010000097.1 GCA_023415275.1 Bacteroidota bacterium | reverse complement strand
TTCCGTAACTTGGAAAAACCTCTTTTTATATGAAATGGAGAAAATTCAATGGAGAAACCATTAATCTGCCCATTTACGATGCTGTTGAAAATGTAATCAGGCGTGAATCGACGGCAGGTTACCGTTTAAAAGTTTGTATTGGTACGGACTCCCAGGTTAAAGGCCAGGAGACCGAATTTGCTACAGTGATCGTTTTCTTAAGGGAGGGTCACGGAGGCTTCATGTTTATCCATAACGAGAAAACAAGACAGCAGTTTGCTATCAAAGAAAGAATGCTGGTAGAAGTTGCCAAGAGTATAGAGATTGCCTACGAATTGTGCAATCTCTTTACTATTTATGATGTGGATATGGAAGTTCATGCAGACATTAATACCAATCCCCATTTTAAAAGTAATGACGCACTGAAAGAAGCCATGGGTTATATCCTGGGAATGGGATTTGCCTTTAAAGCCAAACCTGAGGCTTTTGCCAGTAGTAGTTGCGCTAATAAAGTGGTGAATTAACGCTTGCCATTCTGATCTTTAGAAGGTAATACCTGTTTCCAAAATTATTTATAACGGGGTAGAATACCTGGGGCTATGTAATGCTTATTACTGTAATGATTTTAATTCCAAAACTTCTCCAAGGCATTACTTACTTAAAATAGACGTACTATAGATAACAGGTAAATGCTCAAATTTTAGCCAGCTTCAGAACAAGACTTTTTTTATGTTCTTCGTTCCCTGCCACATTCTTTTCTTTGGGAGATGGTGCATAAGAGGCTTTGGCGGGAGCGTAAAGTTGATCAAGCTTGTGAGAATCTCTTTCTGCATACGAAAAAGTAATAATGACGAGAATAAATAGTATGATCACGATATTTCTTTCCTGAATCCGTCTTTTCATATGCTTTCCTAAACTGTTGCAATTTATAACATATAAAAATTATACCCTGTCTTTTTTATGCTTTTCATAAGCAGCATTCAATTCGCTTATAAAACTCAATAGTTGCCGGGAACCAGTTCTCTTAACAGCGGAAGTTACAAAATGAGGCGGGGGCTCCTCCCAGGTTTTGAGTAATTCTTTCAAAAAATCATTGACATTATTGGCAGTTTCCCTTTGGGTTGACTTGTCGGCCTTGGTAAAAACTATGGCAAAAGGCATTTGCCATTCACCTAATTTATTAATAAAGTCCAGGTCAATCTGCTGAGGGCTTATCCTGCTGTCAATTAAAACAAAAAGATTTACCAGGTTCTCCCGCCCCTTTAAATAGCCCTCAATCATTTTCTGCCAGCTATTTCTTTGCTTTATAGACCGTTTGGCATATCCATAACCTGGCAAGTCTACCAGGTACCATTCTTTTTTATCACTGGAGGTTATGATGAAATGATTGATCATTTGCGTCTTGCCGGGTGAGGAAGACACTTT
This sequence comes from Bacteroidota bacterium, assembly GCA_023415275.1. Lineage (GTDB taxonomy): Bacteria > Bacteroidota > Bacteroidia > Chitinophagales > Chitinophagaceae > Flavisolibacter. Next base: position 60,553 of record JAEZLJ010000097.1, on the reverse strand, counting down.
AGCCAATTCTTTTTTATTGCATAGCATATTGATCAGGGAAGACTTCCCTACATTACTTCTGCCAATAAAAGCATATTCTGCCTTATCAGGATTGGGACATTTTTCTACCGAGGGGCTGCTGATCAGATAGCTGGCCTGAACAATTTCCATGCTGCAAAGTAAAGCATTAGAAAATGTACTAACGGGGGTATTTACTTGTCCCATTTGAATATGACATACTTAATCATTCTCCTGCATAAAGTAGAAATATGGAGGGGCGTTTATGCAATGAAGGCATTTCTTCTTTCCATTGCTGGGCAGTCATGGTACGAATAAACTCAGTGGAGGCCGTAATATCAGCAGCCACACAAATGCTTGTTTTGGGTTGACAGTATTTAACCAACGACTCCATGAGCTGGTTATTCCTGTATGGTGTTTCAATAAAAACCTGGGTACAATTTTTAGTTTTTGATTCGGACTCCAGTTCTTTTATTGTTTTTATTCTTTGTGCGGAGTCTATTGGCAGGTAACCCAGGAATTGGAATCGTTGACCATTCATACCACTTGCCATCAAGGCTAATAATATAGAGTTAGGACCTACCAGGGGCTTTATAGCTACATTCATTTGCTGAGCTAATAAAACCAACTGCTGTCCAGGGTCTGCCACTCCGGGACAGCCTGCTTCACTTAGAATGCCGATATTACGTTGTTCTTTTATTGCCTTTCGAAAATGAGCTTTCACTTCCTCATTGATCTCTTTCATATTATGCCACTCGTAGGCATCTATTACCATTTCTTTCCAAAGCAATTTCAGGTATCTTCTTGCTGTCCTTTCGTTTTCAACAAAAAACACAGAACAGTTTTTTACTGCTTCCAGTATATATGCTGGCAGGCATTGAGTTTGGCCTTCGGCCAGCACAGTTGGAATCAGGTAAACAGTTGCAGGCATTATTGATTTTTAATTCTATGTAAGCTTAAGGTGGCGGCTACTACTGCATAGGCGGGCGCCAGTATCCATCCTATGATCACCAGGCCGTGCATCAGGTAAAAGATAAGGCCATTTCCTATGGCCAGGCCTTTATGCCTGCTTATGAAATCTATACTTTCCGTGGCTGACAGGTTATTTCTTTCACAGCTATAATCCATCATTGAAAAGCCATAATAATAACATTCAACAAATAAGGCTATCAATGGAGTGATCCATCCGGCTAATGGGACCAATGAAAGTAGGATCAGAGAAACAGCATACAAAGTTTGCCAGGCCGTATTACGTAATGCCAGGCGGATGCCTCTCACTGCATCTTTCATTAACTGGCTAAAGCTGAATGGAAATTCCCTTCCTTCAATAATACTGGAAGTTTTTTCACTTAAATAAGCAAAAACCAGTGAGCCAATAATAAGAAACAGGTATTTGAATAAGGAAAAATAAAAGAATACCAGGATCAATCGGAGCATGATACCTGCCATCAGGAAAAGGAAATTGAGGAATGTATTGGTCTGGTGTTGAAGCCAATTTTCCAGGCCTATACTTTTACTCAGCCAGGTAACGGCACTGTCTGAAGAATTCCAAAAGAAATACATTCCCGCCATAAATAAAACCATATAAATAATGCCGGGAATCAATATCCATTTCCAAAGGTTGTGTTTCCTGATGAACTGGTGCGCATCAAAATAGGATTGGATAGCTATGACGATTTCTTTTAGCAAATAGTAGATTTGAACAGTAAATATATTCGAATTTCATTACCCTAAATGATTGGTGAGCATATGAATAAATTACCCTTGTCCTTTTATCTTAGGAATGATGTGGTGAAAATAGCAAAGGAGCTGCTTGGAAAAGTATTGGTAACAAATTGGAACCATGAACTCACATCGGGCAGGATAGTAGAAACTGAAGCATATGAAGGAGAGATCGACAGGGCATCACATGCTTCAAAAGGCAGAACTCCCAGGACACAGGTTTTATTTGGGGAAGGTGGCAAAGCATATGTGTATTTATGTTATGGCATTCACCAGATGTTCAATATAGTAACTAATTATACAGACCTGCCGCATGCTATTTTAATAAGGGGAGTTGAACCTATGGAAGGAATACAGACCATGTTGGAACGGACAGGTAAAGCCAGGCTGGATGAAACCCTCACCAGGGGGCCCGGGAATGTGGGTAAAGCATTTGGCTTCCATACTTCTCAATGTGGAATATCATTAGTGAGTAATGAATTATATATAGCTGATGATGGTTTTAAGGTCACTAAAAGTATGTTAGGTTCTTCTCCACGTATTGGAGTGGATTATGCCGGAGAGCATGCTGCCTGGCATTACAGGTTTTACATCCGGAACCATAAATATGTTAGCGGAAAAATCAAAAGCTGATCACCTGTCAAAAAGGAAAAATAACCCCGCATTTGGCGGCATTAAAACTTAGGGCAGTTCAGTTTTTTAGCGTTTGGATCTGTGTGTTTCTTGATATAAATCAGTGATATCTCGGCTCCGCCACGCATGTTTGAAGCAGGTTTAAGGCTGGAGGTATTGACATCATAACTGGCACCTAATTGAAATTCTCCAAATTCAAGTCCCACATAGGGAATAATAGCATCCCCAAAACGGTACCAGCTACCCAGGTATAAATTAGTAGGATTGCCTGCATCCTGCGACACATTGATCATATAGGCCCCGCCGATCACCGTATTGGTAGCATTGGCCTGCCTGCTATGGTTAGCACTGAAATGAAAAGCATTGTATTCACCCACCGGCACCATACCACCTGCCTGAATGGTCACCCTGGGGTCCAACAGGTAGTTTCCTTGTTTAAAGGTTTCTTTGGGATGATTGACATGATACATGGAGGCTCCCAGGTAAAAGTTATTAGAGCCATCTGTGGTCCCGTTATATAAGATCCCCAGGTTCATATCAAAATAGGAAAGTTTGATCTGGTTGGAGCTGAAAGACTCATCCATCAATCCTGTAAAGCCATCTGCCCTCAGCATGCTTTCAAACTTCAGGCTGGCAATGTCCAGGCGCTTATTGACATATGTTCCCTGGAAGCCCAGGCCAATCTGGTGAAATCCATTTTCATCCAGTGCTTTATGATAAGCGGTAGAAAGCGCCAGGAAGTTATTCTGCAAAACCCCATTGCCACTTTTATCAGTGAAGGCCATAATGCCTACTCCAAATTGATCATAATCTGGAATAGTATTGCGTAAGATGCCCGCATCCATGGAAATGGTGGCAGTGGTGAAAGCATTGTTGATGGTAGGCCATTGATTTCTATAGTTGCCGGCTACCCTGAACACGCCATCAAATTTGCCTGTCAAAGCAGGATTCAACGTAAGAGGGGATGCAAAAAATTGGGAAAAGTTAGGGTCTTGTGCCTTTACCAGGTAAACACAACATAGCAGGGTCAAAGAAAAAAGAAGCTTCCGCATTCATCACAGTTAGACGCGAAAATTACAAATAAAGGTGCTTACCGCAAAATTCTTTCTATGATTGGATCTTGGGTCCATAGGCCAGGTCACCCGCATCTCCAAGTCCGGGAACAATATATCCTTTGGCAGTCAATTCATCATCGATTGTCCCACACCAGATGATTGCCTCTGGCACTTCACGCCTCAGGTATTCTATACCAACCGTGCAGGCGATGGCTGTAACCACGTGTATAGAACGCGGGCGTCCTTCTTCTTTCAGGTATTGAATGGTTTTTACCAGCGAAGCACCGGTGGCCAGCATGGGGTCAGAGATGATGAGAACTTTGTCCTCGATTTCAGGACAGGAAAGATATTCAAGGGCAATTTCAAAAGATCCGTCTTTACTGTGCTTTCTGTAGGCCGAAACGAAGGCATTATCTCCCTTATCAAAATAGCTGATCAACCCATTATGCAAGGCTAAGCCGGCCCTTAATATGGTGGTCAGAACGGGTTGTTCTTCCAACACCTCGCAAATGGCCGTACCCAATGGGGTCTGTATTTCTTTTTGCACAAAGGGTAATCTTTTACTGATCTCAAAAGCAGCCACCTCGCCAATTCTTTCCAGGTTGCGCCTGAAACGCATCCTGTCTTTTTGAATTTCCACATCGCGAAGTTCCGCTACCCAATTGCTTACTAAAGAATGTTCCCTGCTTAAATTGATTACCATTAAGTTGAATTTCTACCTTCGCCCCAAAAATATAAATAAGAATGCAGTTTATAATTATTTAACTGAATTCGTTTTATATAGTAAATCAGGGATTATCTTAATTAAAAAATTATGTTGTACAGGGCCATAGGAGTAATGAGCGGCAGTTCATTGGATGGATTGGATATAGCATTTGTTGAATTCCAGGAAAATGCCGGTCAATGGCAGTTTGAGATATTGGCTGCTGCCTGCGAACCTTATTCAGAATCATGGCGCAGCAAACTGCAAAGTGCTACCGGGTTAAATGCAAGGGAATACCAGTTACTCCATGCAGAATATGGTCATTACCTTGGCCAGGCTATTAACAATTTTATTGATCAACATGCATTGCACTTTAAAGTTGGTTTAGTGGCGTCTCATGGCCATACCACTTTTCATATGCCAGGTGAAAGGATGACGGCCCAATTAGGTGATGGTGCAGCTATAGCCGCTGAAACAGGGTTGCCGGTTGTCAGCGATCTCAGGGCCCTGGATGTGGCTTTTGGCGGGCAGGGAGCTCCCATCGTACCTATAGGAGAAAAGCTATTATTTCCCGGGTATGAACTATACCTGAACCTGGGAGGTATTTCGAATATATCCTTTAACCTTAATGGGAGTTATATTGCTTATGATGTATGTCCTGCCAACAAAGTATTGAACCTGTTGTGTAAAACAGTAGGAAAGGAATATGATGACAAGGGGCAAATGGCCGCCATTGGAAATGTAAACGCGGACTTGTTGACTAAGCTGAATGCACTGGACTATTACAGCCAGCCATACCCTAAATCCCTGGCCAACGATTTTGGTACAGACCAGGTATACCCCATAGTTCAATCATTTGGTATAACACATAATGATGGCTTAAGAACCTATGTGGAGCATATTGTGCAGCAAATAGTGGATAATATCAAAGACTACTTTCTGAAGGAACAAAATAAAAATGGTCATGATGCCATGGGTCCACATTACCGTATGCTGGTAACAGGTGGAGGGGCATTAAATGATTTCCTGGTTGACACACTATCCCGGCAACTGGCAGCAATAGGCGTGGAACTGATTCTTCCTCATCCCGATGTGATCAATTTTAAAGAAGCCATGATCATGGGGTTGATGGGCGTATTAAGATGGAGGCAGGAATATAATGTGCTTTCATCCGTTACAGGAGCGCAAAGGGATAGTATTGGTGGTGCCCTTTGGATTGGGCAAGAGGCATAATCGCCAGCCCTTTACACCATAATATTGATTTGTCCATCGTTTGTAACAAACGAAAAGTTGTCTCCGTTAAATAGGCCTTGGTCGCTAAGTTTTAAATGTGGTATCACCAATAAGGCCATAAAAGATAGTGTCATATAGGGTGCGCCCAGTGATGATCCCAAAGATTTTGCAGCCTTATCAATGGCAGAATATTGTTCTGCAATTGCGTAGCCATCATCTGCGCTCATTAATCCTCCTATCGGAAGCGCTATTACCATTTCCTGTTTACCGGCAGCCAGGCTTACCCCACCTTTGTTTTCAATTACCAGGTTCACTGCCTGGCAAATGGAGGTATCATCCACGCCTACAGCTACGATATTATGAGAGTCATGTGCCACAGAGGAAGCGAGTGCCCCTTCTTTCAAGCCAAACCCTTTGATCCACGCCTTAGCTATGGGCTTGTCCTGGTACCTATTCACCACCACTATTTTTAAAATATCATTTTCAGTAGATGCATTCACTCCTCCAGCAAGTACTTCAGCAGGTAATTCCAGGGAATTCGTGATCAACTGGCCATCCAGGGCTTCTATCACTTTAATAGAAGAGCCCTCTGATGGTGCATTGGTAGCAAAATCAGACACCGATTTTTTGCTACAGTTGAAGTTATTTACTATGGATGCGGCTAATTCCTTTTTTACTTCTATAAGTGATTGGCCTTCCGAGGCCACCAGCTTTCCGTTGATATAGGTTTGAAGCACTTCAAAATTTTCCAGGTCCTTCACTATCAGGAAATCAGCAAAATCATTCTGCCTGAGTAAACCTACTTTCAATTTATAATGGTTCACAGGATTTACACAGGCTGCTGCCAGTATAGCAAAAATATCAATGCCTCTTGCGCCAGCTCGCTGGCATAAAAGATTGATATGACCATGTACCAGGCTGTCAGGGTGTTTATCATCACTGCAAAACATCATCTTGTCCGGGAATAAAGGCAGCAGGTCAATGAGCGCGTCAAAATTTCGTGCTGCACTTCCTTCCCTGATCAGGATCTTCATGCCCTTTTGCAATTTATCTAACGCTTCTTCCTTTGTAAAACACTCATGGTCTGTGGAGATGCCGGCTTCTATATACTTAGTTGCTGCTTCCCCCATCAATCCTGGCGCATGCCCATCTACTGGCTTATTATATTTATGGGCCGTTTTTATTTTTTGCATCACCTCCTCATCACCAGCCAGTACACCAGGGAAATTCATCATCTCACTTAAGTAAAGAATGTCATCCCTGCGCATCAACAGGTCTATGGCCTTTGCATCTATGGTGGCACCAGCCGTTTCAAACTGGGTGGCTGGTACGCAGCTGGGTGCACCAAAATTGAATTTAAAAGGCACGGTGTTTCCGTTTTCGATCATAAAGTCAATGCCTTTTACACCACAAACATTGGCTATTTCATGGGGATCGCTGACTGTAGCAACCGTGCCATGCACCACTGCCAATCTAGCAAATTCCGAAGGAGTGATCATTGAACTTTCAATATGTACATGTGCATCAACAAAGCCAGGGATAATAAATCGTTGGTAATCTGCTCCAATTGCATTTTCTTCCTTAACAGGTGATATAGCTATTATTCTTTCTTTTTCCACCTGTATTTCCGCGGCATAGATCTGTTTGGCATGGACATCTACCAGCTTTCCCCTTATCACAAATGAATCGTTCATGAGATAAAGCTATCGAAATAATTTTGCGGCTTTCCAAAGCATTTCTTTTTCCAATCAATTTCGCCTTTGTACCTTTTCCGCTTTAATCATATACCACACATGAGGAAATTATTAGTATGCATACCGGTCTTTCTTGCTGTATGCGCAACCGCTCAAAAGAAGAAAACTAACACAGGTACGGAATCTTCCGAGGCTGTTCTTTTATCTAAAGTAAATTATAGGTTGGTGGGGCCGTTCCGGGGCGGACGCAGTGGTGCAGTGGCCGGAAGCTATAATAATAAGAACACTTTTTACTTTGGTTCCACAGGTGGTGGAGTTTGGAAAACCACGGATGGAGGCAGCAACTGGAAAAATATAAGTGATAAATACTTTGGAGGCACCATAGGAGCAGTAGCTGTAGCACCCAGCGATGAAAACATTGTGTACGTAGGCGAGGGTGAAAATACCATGAGGGGTAACGTTAGTGAAGGGCTGCAGGGTATGTGGCGCAGTGAGGATGGTGGCCGCACCTGGAAGAACATTGGTTTGAAAGATGGTCGACATATTGTGCGGATACTGGTTCATCCGCGTAATCCGGACATTGTCTGGGCGGCAGTAATGGGACATTTATTTGGCCCTAACCCCATGAGAGGCATTTATAAAACTATTGATGGCGGAAAATCCTGGAAGCGTGTTTTATATGTAAACGATCAAACCGGTGCTTCCGACCTGGTGATGGAAGAGGGAAACCCTGAAGTGATGTATGCAGGAACCTGGAGAGCTTTACGTACTCCCTACAGTATGGAAAGTGGTGGAGAGGGCAGTGCCCTATGGAAAAGTACCAATGGTGGTGAGACCTGGACCAACATTTCAGCCAGGAAAGGCCTGCCAAAAGGAGTGTGGGGTATTGTGGCCGTAGCAGTGGCTCCTTCAAATCCAGACAAAGTCTATGCCCTGATCGAGAACCAGGATGGTGGCATGTTCATGTCCAATGACGGTGGAGAGACCTGGGCATTGACAAGCAATGATAATAATATCCGGCAGCGGGCCTGGTACTACAATAAAGTGTTTATTGATCCTAAAAATGAGAACCTGGTGTATGCACCTAATGTAGGTTTAATGCGCAGCAAGGATGGTGGCAAAACGTTTCAATCAGTGAATACACCACATGGCGATCACCACGATCTTTGGATAGATCCTGCAGATGGCAACCGCATGATAGTGGCTGATGATGGCGGCGCCCAGGTAAGCTTTGATGGGGGAGCCAACTGGAGCACCTATATGAATCAGCCTACTGCGCAGATCTACAGGGTAATCACCGATAATAGCTACCCTTACAGGATATTGGGTGCGCAGCAGGATAACAGTACCATCAGGATAAAAAGCAGGTCGGTAGGTGAGGGCATTACCCAAAATGATTGGGAACCCACAGCCGGTGCAGAAAGCGGCTATGTAGTAGCCGATCCATTGAATCCTGATATTGTTTATGGAGGTAATTATGGTGGGTATTTGAGCAGGCTCGATCATAAAACGGGCGAGAACAGGGCAGTATCTCCATGGCCCGACAATCCTATGGGCGCGGGAGCCGATGTGCAGAAATACCGCTTCCAGTGGAACTTCCCTATTTTCTTTTCTCCGCATAATCCAAAGCGGTTATACACTGCCGGTAATGTATTGTTTGCCACAGAAAATGAAGGCCAGACATGGACCCAGATATCCCCAGATCTAACCACCAATGATAAATCCAAACAAGGACCTAGTGGTGGACCCATAACAAAGGATAATACCTCTGTAGAATATTACAGTACCATTTTTACTGCTACAGAATCTGCCCTCGAAAAAGATCTATTGTGGACAGGAAGTGATGATGGGATCATCTCTGTAAGCCGTGATGGCGGTAAAAGCTGGGCAAATGTGACTCCTAAAAATTGTCCCAAATGGATGATGTGGAATTGCGTGGAAACCGATCCATTCAAAAAGGGAGCTGCCTATTTTGTAGGTACAAGATATAAGCTGGATGATTTTACACCCTATATCTACAAAACAGAAGACTATGGAAAGTCATGGACGTTGATCACCAACGGAATCCCTGCCATGCATTTTGCCCGTTGCCTGCGTGCAGATCCCAAACGTGCAGGCTTATTATATGCAGGTACCGAGTATGGCATGTATATCTCATTTAATGATGGATCCAGTTGGCAACCATTTCAGCAAAATCTGCCAATGGTACCTATTACTGATCTTACCATCAAAGACAACGACCTTGTCGTAGCTACCCAGGGTCGCTCTTTTTGGATAATAGATGACCTTGGTGTAGTGCAGCAAATGGATAAATCCATACTGGATAAAGACCTGCATGTTTTCCAGGTAAAGCCTACCATCCGCATACCCGGCAACCGCTTTTCCCAATCTTTTGGTACACCCAAAAATGCAGGTGCCAATCCACCTTCCGGTGTGGTCTTTAAATATTACGTAAAAGAGATCAGCGACAGTGCCAAAGCAACGGTCACCATTTTTGATAAGAACCACCAGGAGATCAAAACATTTTCCTCCGATGCTAAAGAGCCAAGGTCTAAGCTGGATATAGCTAAAGGCATGAATACTTTTTCCTGGAATTTGCTATATCCTGGTTCAGAAAGGATGGAAGGAATGGTATTATGGAATGGAGTGCCGTCGGGAATTGCAGCTCCTCCAGGTTCTTATTATGCGCGGTTCAGGATCGGTACTGATTCAGTGGAGGTGCCTTTTGTGGTTACGCCCGACCTGACCTATAAAACTACACAGGAAGAGTATGATCAGCAATTTACATTTCTCAAAACCGTAAAAGATAAATTCGATTCTATTCAAAAAGCTATAAAAGATATCCGCAACTTACGCAGCCAGATCAATGCTTTTACCAGTTTGCAGGGAAAGGATATTCCAAAGGATGTAAAATCAATGGCAGACAGTATTAATAAGCAAATGACAAACATTGAAGAAGCTCTTTACCAGACAAAGGCAAAAAGTGAACAGGATGTATTGAACTATCCCATTCGCCTCAATGATAAGTTATCTGGATTATTTGATGTAGCCAACAGTGGCAACTTTGCACCTAGCAAACAATCACAGGAAGTGTATAAAGAGATCAGTGCCCAGGTCGATGAGCAACTTCTTAAATTCAGGGACATTAAAGAAAAGGCCCTTCCTGCATTCAATGCATTGATACGTCAAAGAACCTTGCCTGTTATTGGAATCAAATAATTGGCATGATTATGAAAGCAGGGAAGAGGTTCCTGCTTTCATTTTTTTGTATGAAGCATCCTATGGTTTATTATATTTGTTTATACCCTTAATTATGAAATGTTTAATTGTTGACGATAATAAGATGGCCAGGATGGCCCTTAAGCAATTAGTAACCCAGGTTCCTTCTTTGGAACTGGTGGCTGAATGCAGCGATGCTATGGAGGCCAATGCAGAATTAAATGATACTTCCGTTGACTTGTTACTTCTTGATATTGAGATGCCAGGGATGACTGGACTGGAGCTTATTAAGAAAATGGGTAACAAAAAGCCATTGATCATATTTACCACCGCAAAGGCGGATTATGCAGTGGAAGCCTTTGAACTAAATGTAGTGGATTACCTGGTCAAGCCCATTGCTTTACCACGTTTTAAGCAGGCGATTGAAAAGGCCAATGAAGCTTTGGAAAGCAATAAAGAGGAAGTAAAGGTTGAAGAACAGGGGTTTGTTTTCGTAAAGGATAATGGCATTCTTAAAAGGATCAGTATTGATGATATATTATTCCTGGAAGCTATGGGCGATTACGTAAAAGTTCATACTGCACAAAAGTTTCACGTGGTGCATGCAACTTTAAAGTCTATCGAAGAAAAGCTGCCTTCCTCGAAATTTATCAGGGTTCACCGTAGCTATATCGTAGCTATAAATAAAATTGATTATATACAGGAAGGCACTATCAGTATCGGGAAAACCAGCATACCGGTGGCAGATACGCATAAGGCAAATCTTAACAAAAGGTTGAATCTTCTTTAAAATTTCACCGTATCTAAAATCCCCTTCATCGAAGCGTTTCATACTTTAAACTAACTGGCCCTTAATATCAAAAAGGGACGGTTATTTTTGTTCTGCATTCATAATATCCAGATCCGGGTTATGTCTGCAGTTCAATCGGACAGTGTTGTACCCGTTATAACAATACACCAATTAACTAAGCAACCAACAGGATATATCCTGTTTTTTTATGAAAAAATTCCTGGTATTCATATTATTCCTTTCTGTACTCATCACTTCTGAGTATTATTTTTTCATAGAAATCTTTTCTCAAAAAAGATCCTTCATTTTATTGCCCAGCCTGGTATTAATGATACTGGCCATTATTGGCATTTTCCGACTGGCTAAAAAAACCATTCTAAGTTCTAAACACAGCACCCCGGCAAATTGATTTTCGTATTTTCGGTAGCAATAATATGCGGAAACCGGAATTAAGATATCTCGTGTTATGGTTGTTTTTGGTGGGTGTGCTGGTAATTGTTTTCCTGCAGGTCATATCCGGATACAATATTAATAGGTTGATCCAGGGTAACCAGCGATTGCAGCGCGAGCTCAGGGTTCAAAATGATCTGCGCAAACTGGAATCCAGCCTGTTGATGGTGGAAAGCGATATAAGAGGGGCCGTAATCTCTTCCGATCGTTCTTTGTTGAAATATACTGAGGGAAGGATCGATCTAATTAATTCTGAGCTTTCAAAGCTTCAGAATATAAATAATGACCAGGTTCAGTCTTCCGAGATACACAGTCTTCAAAACCTGATCAATCAAAAACTGACATTCAGCCGGAAGATACTGGCCGCCTTTGAGCAGAATGGTAAGCCGGCTGCCGAGGAGGTCATTAACTCGCATAAGGGACAGATATTACGTGACAGCATATCACACGTAATCACTTTACTGGATAATAACCGCCAGGCTAAATTGAACCAGCTTACCGCCTCCAATGAATCATCGGGACGAAAGGCGCGGCTTTGGGGCCTGGTGGTCACAGCTATAGCCTTACTGGCAGTAATCGTAGCTTTTTGGTACACACTTAGCCAGGGCCGTCACCAGCAAAGGGTCATAGGCCTGTTGAATGAATCGGATAAGCGTAACCGTGAGGTGGCCAGGATGAAAGAGCAATTCCTGGCCAATATGAGCCATGAGATACGCACCCCCATGAATGCTATCTTAGGCTTTACCAACCTGCTTCGGCGTACACAGCTCGATGAACAACAAAAGGATTATGTGCGAAACATTCATTCTGCTGGAGAGAACCTCCTGGCCCTGGTGAACGACATTCTCGATCTTTCCAAGATAGAGGCGGGAATGATGCACCTGGAAGAAGTGCGTTTCAGCCTGAATGGTTTGATCAGTTCAGTGGCTGCCATGTTCATTGAAAAGATACGGGAGAAACAGTTGAATCTAAACGTGCAGATTGACAAGGACGTTCCGGATGTATTGCAGGGTGATGCAGTGCGCCTGACGCAGATACTCGTTAACCTTATCAGCAATGCAGTGAAGTTTACGCACGAAGGTTCCATTTCCATTGTGGTGCACAACGTGGCAATGAATGAACAGGAAGTGCGTATTCGTATGATCATTTCAGATACCGGTATTGGTATCGCTCCGGAAAAACAGAAATACATCTTCGAGAGATTTCAGCAGGCAGATACCGAGATCACCCGGCGGTTTGGAGGCACTGGACTCGGCCTGGCCATTGTAAAGCAACTCGTGGACTTGCAGCAAGGCCAGATAGATTTGAAAAGTGTTTTGAATAAAGGCACAGAATTCACATTGGAGCTTACCTACAAGCTTCCCGATGTTGACTTATTGTATTCCGAGGCGCTGGCTGCAGAATCTGAGCCTGTTACGTTGCAGCGCATCAAGGCTTTGATAGCTGAAGATAATATCATGAACCAGCAACTCATTGCTCATTTATTAAAGAGCTGGTCCATTGATTATACCATTGTGGGCAATGGTGCTGAAGCCGTTCGTGAGCTCCGGTCAAACAATTATTCTATTGTGTTGATGGATATACAAATGCCCGAGATGGATGGATACACTGCCACTGAAATGATCAGGAAAGATCTGGAACTGGATGTTCCCATCATCGCCATGACTGCACATGCCATGACAGGTGAGAAGGAAAAATGCCTGGCCCTGGGAATGAATGATTATGTTTCCAAGCCTATAAAAGAAACAGTGCTTTACAATATCATTGCCAGGCATGCCCAACATAGTGCCGGCCCTGAAGGCAATGGAGGCATCCAGATCAACCTGGATTACCTGCACCAGTTATCTGGTAATGATCCGGATTTTGAAAGGCAGATATTAGAGCAGTTTCAATTGCAGATGCCTGAAGAATTAAACCTGTTAAAGCACGCTATACAGGTAAGGGACTATAATAACATCCGCCGGGTGGCTCATACAATGAAATCAACTGTAGGGTATGTAGGTTTGTCTGAAGAGCTTTCACCTGTATTATCTGATATTGAAAATATTGGCCAAACGGGTGATGATTCCAGGTTAGACGAACATTATCATTTCATTTCTGTTAAATGTATTGAAGCCCTGGATGGTGTTAAAAATCTTCTTAAAACCAATTAAGCTTTCACAATCTTTTATACAAGTTCGCACGATAAAGAACTACCTTACATTTATCGATTTTTTTGGGGCTTTCACCGAAACAAATATTGTACGGAATAGTGGCTATGTACCTTTATATCGCCTTCTGATAGAGTAATAGATCGAAAGATTTCTACATAGAATTTAAGAACTTGGTTTCGTATGGTTAAGGGTGAAGCCCTGCTTTTCTAAGCGGGGCACTTTTTTTCTAAAAACGTTTTACAGAGCTTCCCGTCTCAATTGCCATAACAATTGGGAAGCAATGTCCTAATCAACAGCGTCCTGTTTCTACAGGAGGCTCTTTTTTTTAATAGAAGGCTTATAGATCATTTGCTGTAAGTTGCTTTTACAATTCGTTATCCTTTCGTTTCTTTTTGTCCACAACTTGCCTGTTTTACAATAATTGATTTTCTAAATTTCCCGGTGGGTAGTAGGTGGGTATAGTGAGAGAAAAATTTTATTATTCTTCGTGCTTCTTAAAAATATCCGGTCTTCTTTCCCTGGTTCTTTCAATAGCCATTTCATGCCGCCATTCATCTATTTTTTTAGGATCGCCGCTTAATAATACATCAGGTACTTTCCACCCCTTGAATTCAGAAGGGCGTGTATAAACGGGCGGAGCCAGTAAATGATCCTGGAAAGAATCGGTTAATGCAGATGTTTCATCATTCAATACGCCTGGCAATAGTCTGCCAATGGCATCCACTAACACGGCCGCTGCCAGTTCACCACCACTCAGCACATAATCACCTATAGAAACCTCTTTGGTGATATAATGTTCCCTGATGCGCTCATCTATGCCTTTGTAGTGACCGCAGATCATCAGTATGTTTTCTTTCAGGGATAATTGATTGGCCATTTGCTGATCCAGCGTCTGTCCGTCAGGCGTCAGGTAGATGATCTCATCATACTTTTTCTCTTTTTGCAGAGATTCTATGGCATTCACCAGAGGTTCGCACATCATTACCATCCCGGCACCACCACCATACTGGTAGTCGTCCACCTGTCCGTATTCATTCACGGCCCATTGCCGCAGGTTGTGCGTTTTAACAGTGAGCAGGCCTTTATCCTGTGCTCTTTTCATGATGGAATGGGAGAGGGGACTGTTCAACAGTTCCGGCAATAAACTTATTATATCAACATGCATCCGGCAAAGATAGGCCAGGCAAAAAAAAGTGCTCTATCCTTTGATCCTTGTTTAAGGGATGGGTAGAGCACAATTGAAACGAAAACCAACGATACACTCTTTACTGATTACGGCGCATGTTGCGCTCCATGCTTTTTACTTTAACGGCTATTAATAAACCGATAATGAGCAAGGTAACAACTGCTAAATAACCAATAAAGAATCCATAATTGGTTATAGACAATGGTGTATATACAGGGCGTAATTTGCCCGGTTTGTTAAACGGTGCTTTCTCTGAGCCTGTGCTGGCTTCTGCTTTGATAAATTCTACTATGCTTTTGATATGATCATTGGTAAGATCCGGATGATCAGGCATAGGGATCTTATTGAACTTCTCAAAAAGCGCTACGGCATCCTTATCTCCCTTTTTAATAACCGTCTGGGAGGAGTGTACAAAGTTGATGATCCAGTCAATAGAACGTCGTTGATCTACTCCGGCCAATGCAGGACCGGTAATCACTTTATTTACATTGTGACAAGCGGCGCAACGGGCGCTAAAAATAGCCTTGCCTTCCTCAACCGGGGGGGCAGCCATTATTTGTGAACTTATAAACAATACCAGTGCTAATTGAGTGATCTTCCTTTTCATTACTAGTGCGTTGTTTTCTTTTCAATACAAAGCTTACAGATTAATGTTCCAAAAATGATTACTTCAGACAGATGTTATTATGATTTTGGTCAGGTTTACCTGCCGTATTCTTTTTCCAGTCTTTTAATATCTCTTAACAGGTTGTTTACATCCGCATCATCGGTACCGTTATAAAATCCCCTGATGCGTTTAGCCTGGTCTACCAATACCAACAATTCACTATGAATGAAATCATTGGGTCCTCCATCACCATCTGTGGCCACCACCAGGAAGCTTTTTCTCGCCAGCTTGTATATCTCTTTTTTCTCCCCGGTTATCAGTTGCCAGTTGTCATGGATATCCATTTTCCCGGCATATGATTTTAGTTGCCCTACAGAATCACGCTCCGGGTCAACCGTAAATGAATTGATCAGCAAAAGAGGGTCGCCGGCATACAATTGCTGTACCTTCTTCAGGTTCCTGACCATCTTAGGGCAAATACTGGGGCAATGGGTAAAAAAGAAGTTATTAACTGTGATCTTACCTTGCCAATCGGCAAGGGAACTTGTCTTCCCATCGTGGTTTACCAGCCTGTAATCCGCAACCGTGTGGTCATTTCCACCCAACACCGGCAACCTGGTATAATGATGCTCATACCACTTCACTATTCCAAATACACCCATAGGAAGCAGCACCACTATAGCCAGGAACAACCAGATGCTGAAATGTTTTTTCATTTTTGTACGGTAGCTGCCTGGGCAGCTTTATCGCCAATAATTATAGTTTTTACAGGGTCAGTTTTCAACGAGGTGCTTACAGGCGCCGGGTTATCAGGCGTAAACTGCGGAGCTCCGGGACCGGGGTTTTTAGTTGCATCCAGGAAGGCAGGCACATACGCTATCACCAGCACAATGGCCATCGTTACCAGCCATGGTTTAAAGGAGTCAAACAGCGGGATGCGCCTCTCGTCGTGCAGGTTTTCACTTACCGGGAACTCCAGCATGGCGGCTTCAGTTTGCTTCTTCAGCATGGTGCCAAAGAATACCACCAGGAACAGCATGCCCGCAATGAACATGATAATACCACCCAGCAAGGCCAGTGTAGTAGTGGGCACCCACTCCGGTGTAAACAATTCATTCTTGGGATTTAGGTAGGTCATCCCGAGGTTAGTGCGGCGCGGTTCGCCAATCAAACCTCCCCAGGAAAGGCCTGTAGAAAATATAAGGATACCAATCACCCATAAGTAAGGTATGATCACGGCCACCTTTGGCATGAACACTTTTTTACCCGAGTTTTTTGAATAGATATAAAGGCTCATTCCAATAATAGCCAGAAATACCGGCCCAGCTACGGTCATGTGGAAGTGACCGGGCAGCCAGGAGGTATTATGCACCACGGCGTTCAGCTCACTGGAAGAATTGACAATACCTGTCAGCCCACCAAAAATGAACAGGAACAGGCCACAGATCATATAGGCGAACAAATACCGGTTTTGATCCAGGTAAGGAAGCTTTCCAAAGAACCCTAACAGGCCTTTTGCTCCTCTTTTCCTGCCTGCATATTCCAGAGAAGCGGCAAGTGTAAAAGCCGTTATAAAGCTTGGAATGGCTACGCCAAATGTCAGCAGGCTTTGAAAGATCTTAACGCCTTTGGTAATGGAAGGATCTGAGAATTGGTGGTGCACGCCTACAGGCACTGAAAACAACAGGAAGCCAAACAAGGCTATGCGGCCTGCCATGTCAGAGAACAGTTTGCCACCTGCCAGCTTGGGCAGGAAATTATAGAACATGATGTATGCAGGCAGCAGCCAGAAATACACCAACGCGTGTCCAAAGAACCAGAATAGGGTGCGGGCCAGCGTCACATTCACGGTAGCTTTCCATCCCATGGCCCAGGGTAGCAACAGCACCAATACTTCATATGCAGCGGCCAGTGTGCACACAAACCAAATGATAAAGTTGACCAGGGTACCTAATACAGCCAGTGGTGTTTTGGCGTCTGGATTTTCGCTTCTCCACTGCCTGTAGAGTCGGGACCAGTCAAATAAGGGTATCCATGACCCTACTATCAATAAGGCTGTACCTAAATAAAACAAGGGATGGCCCTTAAGCGGGGGATAGAAGGTGTATAATACAGAAGCCTTGCCGGCCAGCATAGCCCAGGCAGCCATCAGTGTTCCAATGGTCATTAGCCAGAAACTAAGCCAGGCCAGCTTTTTATTAGGCTCCTTCTTTAGAAAGAAAGCAATCGTAGCGTGACCAAAAGCTACAGCAAAAAAGGTGGTAAGTACAATGGCATTAATGACGCCATGTAGTGTTAAGCCCTGGTAATAATCCAGCTTGGCAAAAGAAGGTTGTTGTAACACTCCTGCACGGTAAATGACCTGCATGAGCCCATGATAAATGCCTATGGATAATAGGGCCAGAGGAATTCCTAATTCCCAGTATATTACTTTTCTTAATGATTTGGAAAGTTGCATATTGATCGCGCTTTTCGTTTTGATGAAAAAGTGGAGATTATTTGGCAGGATAGTTTACAATGACCTCTGCCTGCATGTTCTGGTGGCCTACGCCGCAGTATTCATGGCAGGTGATCTTATAGACACCTGGTTTGTCAAACTTTACGGTTTGCTTATTGATGTTGCCATACACTGCCATCATATTGATGTTCTTTTCGGCTATATTAAATCCATGCACTACATCTTTTGAAGTGAGGAAGAAATCAACCTCGCTGCCCACAGGAATGTAGATCTGGGAAGGTTGAAACTGCCACATCTGTGCTACAGCAAACACCTGGTAGGTCTTCTCATCCAGCTTGGTCACTTTAGCCTCTGTGTAGGTCTTATCAAAAGGCAGGCATTCAGGCAGGTCGTTATACTTGCTTCTGCCATAGAGCATAGAAAATATAAAAAGAGAAAGTATAGCCCCTGTGATCAGGAGGATCCTTTTTTCAAATTTGTCCAATACCATGGTTAGATTGTTTACACTCTTCCGAGCATGATGAAATAGATACCATACCAGATAAAGGCTCCGAGCAGAACTAGTAAAATGAAGAATGCGATAGCGCCTTTTGGTTTAAAATTCTTGTCAAACTCCTCTTCCTGGGAGATTGTGGGCGCATTGGTTTGCACCATTTCGGTGGTTTGCATATCGAAAGTTTTTTGGTTCTAGCAAAAGTATTTTTATGAGGAAGCCGGGTTGCTGATAAGAGATTTGAGGAAACATGATTTTAATCAGGTTTCTGAATGTTCCAGTATGAATGGTTTATGGCAAATGATGATCTTACTTATATCGATGCTATTCTTTTGAGCCAGGTTAAACGAAAGGTGTTATGGTTATGCTTAATTGGTCTGGTTGTATGGCAGCAACCTTTTTTGGGCTTAGTTATATAATAGGCAAATGATCTGGCATTCCTTATTTCTCTAAAACTGTATGACAGTTCTTGCGAAAAATCATTGTATCCTTTAAATATCCTTCAACTGTAACAGAGTCTTTTGCTACAGTCAATACTTTGTAATGAGTTCCTCTTGCAATTAGTAATGTATCTCCAACTGTGGACCAGGTAGTGGGAACAATAACATCATCAGTTTCATATCGATAAACAGAATCCGTTAATTTTTTATGGCGAAAATTGTAATAATAAAAGTAGCACTGGCCGTCGGGAAGGAACCTATAACAGGAGTTCAAACCACCAATAACCTGGTTGTCCCCTGTTACGTCCCAAAAGCAATTACTCTTCAAAACATTTTCTAAAGTAGGATGTTTATGATCATTACAAGAAATCAGGAATACGATTACAGGAGTTAGAAATATTTTTGTCATTTGAATTTAGATGCGTACCCCTAAGTAGTTTCCACAATTGCGCTTACAGGGTTACAACTTTGCGATGACTGAGAAAGTCTATGTTACTATCCCTGAGCCTTTACATGGCTGTTTATTCGTAATTTATTATTCTTATGTACTACTGAATTCCTGCTTTTGTAAAGTGGTCCGGCATTTTGGCAACATAGGTTAGCTAACGTTGTTGGTGTTCTGAACCTCAAAATCTCTTAACGTAATTCCATTAGACATTTTCCATTCTTCTAATCCGTTTGCGTTACGTCCCATTACCATAACAGCAGCGGTAGAAGGGCTAGAAAAAACATAGTCTTCTGAAAATTCGTATGATTCTCCATTTTCAGTAATTACCCTTTCGTCAATAAGTTTTTGTCGCAGTTTCAAAAAGGAAGATGTAATTGAAGGCACGGTAGTCAATGCGGCTTTAGAACCTTTAAAAACGACAAAGCCGTCCGAAGTTGATTTTCCTTGTGCATCCGCCCCTCGAGCAGCTCGAATATAAAATGTGTCAGAGTAAATTGTTTGTTTTGGCTGAGCCTCCCTTTTTTCTTCAAAAACCTTATGTCCAAGAGTGTTAACAAGAAGCTTTATATTCTCTAAAAACTCCTCCATTTCTGCCTGGTCTGATTCTGATATTGAAGATTTAGTCGGGACTGTAGTGTTTAACACTTTATATCTGTTTGCCAATTTTGCAATATCGTACATTCTATTCTCTAAATATTTGATATGAGCTTTGTTTAAATTTTCGTCCTTACTAACGAAAACAACTGTTTCATGCCAAAAATCTTTCAGTGGAAGATGTTGAGTTATTCTTTTTAAAATTTCTTCACCTTCACCAATATAGACAAGATCATTGAATTCTTCGTCTTTGCCAAAGAGCAAATAAACTCCTGTGCTAGTTAAATCCTCTCGGTCTGTAGAGTCTTTTACTTTGTTTCTTGGAATTCTGTATGCCTTTCCCGTCCAGTTAGATAGCTCGCAAGTGAGTCGTCCGTTAGAATCACCATCAAGTAGGAATATTTTTATAGTCTTTCCGAATTTCATGAATTTCTATTTATAATGCCTGCTAATACAGTAATTTACATTGCTACTCTTAAAAATGCAATCTTCTCAAAAGCCGAACTTATTAAAACATTGCCATTAAGATGAGATTGTCTTTTACTTTCACCTTGAGTTCCTTTCAGGAGCTTGCGGAGGAAGTAAATCACCATAGTTGCAAAGGAGTTTTTCTAAAATTTCCCATGTCTCCAGCAATTTGTTCGAATGCTCTGAGGCGGTTTCATATTCCAACTTCCCTTTGTCTGTCAATTCATAGTTTTTATTGTGCTGAATAATTAGACCGTTTTTGGAGAGCCAGTCAATGGAGGTTTGCAATTCTTTATTTGTCGGAACAGCATGATTAATACCATCTGCTACCGACGAAATACCGTTTATATCAGTCGGATTTGTATTAGTTGCAAGTGCTATCGCTAAAAATATCCAGGATATGATTTGTTTTTCTGTCATAAACTTGACGCTAACATAAGAAGCAGGTGTGGCCGACGCGCCATATGAACTAATCCACTTTTGGCTGATGTCGCTTTTGTTATAATGACTTTATTATTTCACTGATCTTAGCCTTCAATTCAGGAATGTCATTTTTGATTATTTCCCAAACAAGATTTGTATCAATACCAAAATATTCATGGGCAAAGACGTTTCGCATTCCGATAATTTGAACCCATTGTACATCGGAGAATTTAGATTTCAAATCTTTCGATAAATGATTGCTCGCTTCACCAATAATTTCCATCTGTTTTATACATGCAAAGCGCATCATCGAATTTTCGAGAAATGTTGAAAATTCTACCCCTTGGACATATTTCTGAATCTCTGAGATCGCATCGATAATATGTTGAAGTCTAATTTTGTCTCCAAGCTCACTTCGCATATATCAATTGCTTTTCACTTTCAACCAAGGGTTTTATATATTTTGACATCCCATTTGATGTAACTAAGTCTACCTTGTTATTGAGAAGCTTTTCCAGATCTAACTTCATTTGTATGAATTGAAGTCCTATTTTTTGAGTATAATCCAGATCTACCAAAATGTCGATATCACTTTCCTCATTAGCAACGCCCCGAACATAGGAACCAAACAAGTACGCTTTCAAAACAGGGCGGCTTTTGAAATATTCTTTGATTGATTCTATTTTGGTATTATCTAACGTCATTGTCCAAAAATACTAATTCTAATTAGATGATGGTTTTGATGCCATTTCAGCCAACTCGCTAATTTACACTACAGCCCTTAGAATTACAATCTGCTCAGAAACCGACCTTTTTATAACATTATCATAGAGATGCGACTATGCTTTTGATGTTTCAAGATTAACATAAGTCCATCTTTAATGCAAATAAAGAATTATTAAAAACGCAATGGTCTTAAGAAGGTTTCTATTGGTAAATGTCAACTTGGGCATTCCATTTCCTTTGTAATACATTCTGACTCCTTGCTACTTCCTGCTTTCTCCCTATCTCCTTCCTATCAACTGGCTACCTAGGGTATAGATACTGCGTGGTGATCACGCAGTAAGTATAGCGTAGATAGGAAGAAGGATGGGCTTTGGTGGGAAGGAGGTATTAAGGAACCGCAGAATATCGAACAAGGAATATTGAATGTCGAAGGAAGAGAACCAGGATTGATTGGATTGGAGAGGATTATTGAGGAGATGGGGTTCTCCCTGTCCACTTGTTAACCTATCAACTTATCAACCCAAAAGACGGCCAAAAGCGGTCATTTCCGGCCAAATCGGCCATAATCGGCCATGGTGTTTGGAGTAGCAAATAGATTGGATCATCTTGCATTCTATTAAATCCAATATCATATGGCAAAGCAAATAGGACATGTAAAGGCAGTTGGCACAGTAGATGATAATGTGAACTTTTACTATAGTGAACTGGACGGGTATTTAGCCAGGCTATTACCTGGAGTGGACTCTAAACGCTTCTGGAATGATCCTGCCTTTGAAGGTAGCAGGAGAAGTGCAGAAAGGTTTAAACAGGGTAATATCATGTCTTCCATTATCTACCGTTTTGTACCTGTAAAAAGAAGATATACGCATTTGTTTAAGCAGGTAAGAACATTATCACTAATATGCCTGAAGCAGGGCATGGAAAAGAAAGAGGTAATGATAGCCTTGTTTAATTTTCTTACAGAGCAAAAGCGTATTTCATTGACATTAGAGCAGTTTGACTTGTTGCTGGATTCCTTTTTAATAGAACTAGCTACCAGGCTCAGTGAACCAAAACCTGAGAAGGTAAAGAAGGAAAAGAACAAGCTCGATATCAAAGTATCTAAACCCTTATCAGAAGAAGAACTCGAGTTCTTAGAACTTTATATGGATGATTATAACTGGACCATCAAATTCGAAGGGGAGTTTCCAAAGAATTATATGGTACCACTATTTCTGTTCAAGCATGCAGCATAGGCTTGTTTCTGGTTTATTGTTTTTTGTTTATGGTTCTGTAGGTCGAAGCGTATTATTGGATGCAGATGGTTCTTAAACATCTGTTTTAAGATAAGAAGGGTCCCTCCATGTCAACTTTTCAACTTGTTAACCCGTCAACTATTTTTTCCATTTTCCATTTTTCATTTTCCATTCCCCCCTCCACATACTTCCGTTCTAAGATTTTTTAATTTTCACTTTTTACTTTTGACTTCTTCAATTCACTACCTGGTAAGAAACAAAGGTGTTCTTTCCCCGCTTCATCGTATAAGCTACCAGGCACTTATTGTCATTCAATGCGGTGAGCACAGGGAAGCTGGAGGAGCCGGAACCTGGTGTAATGAATTTTTTCAAAACCTCTTTTCCCTGCTGTGATCTTTTCTGTATGCCTATTCTTTTATTGATGCTGGTATCCGTTTTTATTGTCTCATCCCAGGTAATGACAACAGAGCCATCGGTC
This sequence comes from Bacteroidota bacterium, assembly GCA_023415275.1. Classification (GTDB taxonomy): domain Bacteria; phylum Bacteroidota; class Bacteroidia; order Chitinophagales; family Chitinophagaceae; genus Flavisolibacter. The sequence goes on along the minus strand of JAEZLJ010000097.1, from coordinate 37,348 downwards.
ATGGATGCCATTTGCGGATGGGAACCCATTTCGCTGATGCTTTCAGGTGCGGAAAAGCTAAGGCCATTGTCAGTCGACCGATTATAAAAACAACCTTTATTCTTTCCACCGGTGAACCAGGCAAAATGTATCCCTTCTTTATTCTCCGTCATAGAGGGCCCGGTATGCGGACAGGCATTCAATACCCAGTTATCATTGCTGATCCTTTGGGGTAATGAAAAATGCTTACCGCCATCTGTTGATATGATATGAACCATATCCCTGATGCTATCCTGGATAATGCCGCGGTAGAGCACATGCACCTGACCATGGGTATCTACAAAAAGATCAGTGCGGCAACACTGGCAACAAGGCTGGCTGATCAACCTTCCTTCCTCAAAGCCCGCATTGCCGTTTGTGGATGCAAAATAAAGACCTGAGCCTTGGTTGTGGGTAGTCTTGCGGTTATCCAGCCATATGATGCCGATCTCACCATTGTTGAGCATCGCCACATCATAATAGCGCTGGTCGTAACTGCCGGTATCTTTCACCAGTGGGCTGGAAGCGGTCCATGTTTTTCCCTGGTCAAAAGACTGGCTGTAATAGACCAAACCTGAATATTTATTCTTTGGGTTGGGATTGGCAGCCCCCCATAATGCCATGATCTCCCCGGTGGGTTTATAAATGATCTTTGGCAGGTTTTCAGAATGAGGTTCAATGTTGTTGCTGGACGGAATTTCTATAGCAGGCCCAAAGCTCTTGCCCTGGTCGTGTGATACGGCATAACAAAATATATTGGAAGAATCGTTGGTGGATCTTACCCAGCTCATAACCACATTCCCAAGGTTGTCTTTTGCCAGGTAAGGACTTTGGCCTGGCAGGGAATCTATTTGAATAAAGTCACCGGTTTCGTCTGCCTTCTGTTGACTATCTGTGTGGCAGGATGAAAAGAAAAAGACTGCTATGATAAGTGGGAAAACTAATGGTTTCATTTCTTTGATTTGAACAGGTTAGCGAGGTCGTAAGAAGCTCCTACGATAAAGTTCCTGGGTTCAGCCAGTGTATAGCTGTAGCCCGAAGCTGTTTTAGTGGATATATAAGAGTAATAATTGCCAGTGGCGTTCATAACGTTCACCCATAGGTCAACATTTTTCAGCTTGTAGCCTGCCCGCAGGTTTACTACATTGTAACCGGCATATTTCTCCGTATTCCTGGCATTCATGAAGTAATTGCCTATCCTTTGCCATTCAGCTCCCAGGCGCAGGCCACTGATGAATGAGGGTTTGTACCAGATCTCTGCATTGTGCATCCACCTGGGTGCATTGTTCATTTCATTGCCGTTATAGTTATTTCCTTTTTCTACAAAATCCACGAATTGGTGTTGGCTATAGGCACCACTGATCTTTAATGTTAGATCTTTGAGAGGATTGGCGTTCAAGCCAAACTCCACGCCGCGGTGCTGCGTTTTGCCTGCATTCTGATTCTCTGATGATCCGTCGTCCAGCTTTACAGAGATCACTTCATTGGTGCCTTCAAGGAGATAGATGCTAAGATCTGCACTTAATTTATTTTTAATGATCTCGGCCCAGCCGCCTATTTCATAATTGTAAAATATGGAAGGGCTCAGGGTAGGCACTTTTACGCCGGTGTACATTTCAGTGACCTGCGGTGGCACAAATCCCTGGCTGTAGTTGCCATAGATGCCTGTTTTAGCAGAAAGGTTATAAGTAAAGCCGATCTTAGGACTGAATCTTTTAAAATTATTGGCTGTATCCCTTGACCCGCTAAAGGCAGAAGGGGCGAGGCTGTTGTTAAAGCCATAGTGAAAAAGATCAAAGCGCATGGAGGCTACAACCCGTAACTTTTCTACCGGGGTAAATTCAAAGTTGGTGAAAGCCGCATAGTTGTTGATGCGGGTGGCATAATTGGTCAACAGGCTGTCTGTGGCCTGGTAGCCTGTGTACTTCCTGGTGACGGTATCTTTTTGTATGCGGATATAGGCCGCATTATAAGTGGATGGGCTCAGGTCCATGCTGATCCCTCCCAGTACAACAGCTTTCTTCCAGTCAAAACTTTGTTTGTGCTGGGCTATGAAGGCGTAAGAATGAAAGCTGCTTTCGTTGATCTCTCCATGTGCCAGGCTTTTATTGCCCTTGTACACGCCGTTTACTTTTTTGTAATCATCCTTGATGCGGTAATTGGGATTTTGGCCAATAGCGTTTTCGCGATATACCAGGTTGAGGGTTGTTTTGCTATGGTCGTTCCAGCTTTGGGTAAGTGTGGACCGGTACCTTAAGGCATTCACAGTGCGGTATGTGAATGTTTGCGGATTCATGAATTTGCGTGTGGCAAACATGGTGCTGTCCACTCCACTAGGCATATCACTGTAATAATTCAAATAGGTCAGGCTATTGGACAGGTTGGTTTTGTTATTGAAGTTATAGTCAGCCCGTGCCGTGAACGTGGCTTTATGGAAATCGGAATATTCCATGAAGCTGTTTCTTTTATCTGCATAATAGCCGCTAATAGCAAAACCCCATTTGCCCGTGGATAAGCTGCTTTGCAGCTCTGCTCTTTTGTAGCCAATAGTATTACCCTGCAGGGAAACTTTCAATACAGGGATAGCTGTAGGAGCAATGGTGATAAAGTTGACCACGCCACCAATGGCCTCACTTCCATAAAGCGAAGAGGAAGGTCCCTTGATCACTTCTATGCTTTTTAGGGCGGCCATGTTCATCTCCAGCACAGCGTTATGGTTGAAAAGGCCGGTGGTCCTGACAGGTATGCCATCTTCTAGGTATAGGAACAGGCTTTTGGTGGTCATGGGCTGCCTGATACTCATCTGGTGTTGCTCGTTGCCAAGGTTTACCATGTTTACACCACTTACTTTATTCAGCACCTGGTCAACAGTGATGGCCCTTGTATCCTGCAGCAACCGGGTATCAATTTTTGAGATAGCAATTGGAGCATTAGATCTTTTGACAGCATCGCCACGGGTAGCTGATACCACCACTTCATTCATGGTATTAATGGCAGGTAATAAATACACTACCTGGGCAGACGTCAGAATCTCCATGGATTGATAGCCAACAGAACTGACATTTAATTTGGAGCAATCCCTGCATTTCATTGAAAATTCACCGGAGGCATTGGTGGTACATCCGCAAAAGCAATTGTTATCTATACAATGGATGGTAGCTCCCTGGATAGGCTCCTTGGTTACGGCATCAATGATCTTCCCGGTAGCAGTGTGTTGGGCCTGGCTTTGAAAGCTTGAAAAAAGTACAGATAGTATAATGACCAGCCTGGATATTACAGACATAGTAATAGTTTAGATATTATTTTTTGAAATACAACAATAAGAAAGAAATAGCAAGCAAGTATCAGCTAAGAGCAGGTGGGTGGAATATAGATGCTATAGGAGATGGGTATTTAGCAACAGTAAGATGATCAGCATATTTTTTTTCAGGAAGAGGACTGAATGCCGGAGAAAAGACCTGGCAGCTTTCTAAAAAGACAATATCCTGGAATTTCACTTTTCCCGGGTTGTTGGAATTGGAAGAATTTTGCTTTTCTTCTTCGGCCAGCTTTTTCATCAACTGGCATTTGCCGTTGCAATGAAGCTTTGGCTTTTCCTTATTAATGCAAAGGTTTTTTGAAATGTATTCCTTGTTGAATTCATAATCCGCCACTATGATCCACTTACTGAATGATTGCAGTAAGGTGATGAGTGAAAGTAGTATGACCCCAAGGATTTTCATTTCGGACACAAATATCTATTATTACGATTTGGCTTATTTTAAGTATTGCTCATCTTTCAATATGATTTTGGTCATGGTTTTATATTGTATAGAGTCGGCTATACAGGTTTTGGTTACATAGATGGACAATAAAAAATGGCAGTTACATGATTTAATTCATGCCAATATTCAATTTTGCTTTACATACTTAGCCATCCTTTTCCTCAAATTTGCATATGGTTCAGGTGGAACAAAAAGTTAAGGCGGATGTTGAAACAAATAACGGACTGGAGAAATTGCAGCAGTTATTACTTCGATTATCGTTTCTGAATTTACTGATCATTTCGGGCCTTGGCCTATTGGTGCGCTCTCTTCCTTTCATTGATCATTTTCCATTATCTTATAAAAACCTGCTGCATGGACATTCTCATTTTGCTTTTGGTGGCTGGGTAATGCCTGCGCTGCTTGCCCTTGTCATCAAATATTTTCCTGAGCTAGTAGGGAAAGTGGCTTACAGGCATTGGAAGAATATCTCTGTATTGCTTATGGGATCGGGCTATGGCATGTTATTCAGTTTTCCCGTGCAAGGGTATAAAGCGGTCAGTATTACTTTTTCCACCCTTTCCATAGCGGCAGGCTATTACCTGGCCATTGTGATATGGAAAGCATTGAAACAGGTAAAGAATAAGGTGTCGCACCTGTTCATTAAATGGGGCCTGTTTTATATGGTTATATCAGCTATCGGTCCTTTTGCTACGGGGCCATTGATTGCCATGGGTAAACAATCCACTCCCTTATATTTTGACTCGATCTATTTTTATTTGCATTTTCAATACAACGGCCTTTTTACCTTTTTTATCATGGCCCTGGTTTACAGGAAACTGGAAGCATGGGGAAAAGGAGCCAGGGGCCGCCAGGTATTTACGCTCATGAATTTAGCATGCCTGCCTACGTATGCCCTGTCTGTGATCTGGAATGAGCCTTCTATATTTTTCAATATCATTGGAGGGGTGGGGGCTGTATTGCAACTCATAGCCCTTTTTTATTTTTGGCTGGATGCCAGGGATGCAAGTTTGTTGCAACGGGCAAACCTGCTGTTAAAACTATCGCTGGTTGCGTTTGCCGGGAAGCTATGCTTGCAGTTGCTCAGTGCCCTGCCTTTTTTTGCTCTACTGGGCTATCATCAAAGAAACCTGGTAATCGCCTATCTCCACCTGGTCCTTTTAGGCTTTGTAAGCCTTTTTATTTTCTCCAGGGTATTTAACGATAGGGCCATTCATAAACAAGCCAGGCTGGGGTATAGTTTCTTTTTATTCGGATTTATAACGACGGAATTGCTATTGGTATTAAGTCCGTTTGTAGATATACCGCATATCACAGGTTTGTTATTACTATTCACCTTCTTTTTCCCGGCAGGTATATTGTACCTTAATTACAGCTTGTCAAACCGCTTACAATTCCGTTTCCATTTCAACCAGGCTGGATGAATTGTTGACAAGGGCCAGGTTATGGTCCTTTTTAAGGATAATGACCAGGGTAGTAATGATCAGGATGGTTAATCCAATCAATATGCCTATGCCACTAATGGCAAATATTTTAAAGAACGGTTCGCAGTTCTTCATCATCAGGGCAAAGGCTTTATTATCCAGGCGGGCTGCAATCTTCACTAGTCCGCTACCAATAAGGGAGGTCCAGAAGAAGATGAGAGATATATTGGTGATCATTAAACCTTTCCCAATCCAAGGAGTGCTATGGTTCAGCGCCCCGGGCTTTTGCTGCTGCAGAATAAAAAATACAGAGGCGAATAATAGCATGGTATTGATGCCTATGGTTGTACCCATGGCGTGCGCCACAGTGATGTGCGTGCCGTGCGTGTAGAAGTTCAATGCTGGAATGGAAATGGCAATAGCAGCCCCCAGGTTAAGGAATACCCATATATCTGCAAAGGACAGGAACCTGAATGGTATGGAATGGTAATATTTTAAAGTATTGGATATTGTCTTTCTGAATTGATACAACAATTGTCCAAAGATCAACAGCTCCGTCATGCTGATGACATAGGCTACTGTCTTTACCCAGGGTGCCGCGGGAACTATATAGGTATGATGTCCCCAGTTGAACATCAGGTTGGTAAAACCCAGAAAGAAAAAGAAGAAGGCCATGCGTGAACGGGCAATTTTTTTATCAGCTTTGATTTGTTCCATCAGGTACAAACTGGTGCCATACACCAGCATGTTCCAGCTGCCTACCATTGAACCCAGCGCTTTCCATTGTACAGTGATATCCCTGATGATATTACCATTGAAATGATCGAACACCCAGAGGTAGCTTTCAGATAAAGTGATATAAAAGAATACAATGCCTATGGTCCAGCTGAAATAATATACAGGTGCCGTTTTAAAAACCGGCTTTAATGTGCCGAAGAAATTAATGGCAAAAGGTAACCAACTGGCAGCGATGAACAATCCCATAAAAGGAGGGAACTCCAGGTATTCCCTGCCACCGTAGTATCCCATGAAAAATGCAATGATAATGGAAAGAGAGGTGAGCAATTGCATGGCAAAATGCACCCAGGCACCTGAAGGCCAGAACAATTTATGATTAGAAAGCCTGGGAAGATAATAATACAAACCACCCTGCGCTGCTGTAAAGATCCATGAGATGGCCAGGTACACATGCAGCGGCCTAGTTTTTTGAAAGCTTAGCGCATTATATAAAAATTTAGGCAATACATATTGCATGCTACCTAACACGCCAAAGGTCAATCCAAGCAGGAGGTATGAAACGGCAAGCGCTAAAAAGGCCAGTGCCGCCTTATCAGTTTTGAAGCTTTGCTTGATATAGCTTTTACCTAATTCCGGGCTTAATAGGGGTGGCTGTTGTGTCAACATATTTTAGATAGGCTGTTATGGCCTCAATTTGTTCCTCATTGAATTGAAAGGCAGGCATACGCAGGCCGCCGGAAGCCAGCATGGCTTTGATCAACATTTTTCCCCTGTGTGGATCGGAATAGGCAGTAGTAAGATCGGGACCGAGGTACCCACCCAATCCATACAACTGGTGGCAGGCCTGGCAATTATATTGCTGGTAGATCTGCTTGCCCATCTCAGCCAGCTTTTGCTCACGACCGGTCATCCTGATATCATTGGCTGTACCACTAGTATAGACAAAGCCTGAATAAACAACGAAGGCTACAAACAAGAGGCATGCAATAATAATCTTTGTCATTACTAACTGTTATATCAATGTTTGTTCTCCCATTTGCTAGAGGTCCTTTTTCTTAAAGGAGCGGATAGCAATGGTCAATGGCACCAGCATCCAGATGAGCAGAATACCCAGTGTATAGATCATTCCGGAACTGCTGCCCAAAAAGTCTTTATACATAGCACCGGTATATCCCATCAATGCACTGATATCCATATTAAGCATGATAAAAATGCGGCCAAGGTCTACCGGGTTGAGTGAAGACAGTACCAGTGTGATCTTTTCAAGCGGGTAATCACTGAAGGCAAATAAAATAAGAAGCACCAGGCCATCATAGATCAATGCAAAATAAAACCACAGCAGCAGCGCCACACCTATTCCCCGGGCCTTATCCTTTGACCTGACTGATGCCAGGAAAGCAAGGGAGGTGAAGATGAGCGTTAACAAGGTGCCTATGAGCAACAGGGATAGCCCTGTGTCATTGAAATTATAAATGCAAACCGGCACACCGACCCCCAGCAGGAACGCGACTACAAGCGATGAACTGATACCTGTGTATTCGCTCAGTAATACCTTTTTGCGGCTGATGGGTTGAGTCAGCATCAGCTCTATGAATTCATAGGAATTGTACCAGTGAATGGTAGAAAAGATCATGCTGATCAGGGGCACTACAATCAATACAATATTGAGCAGGCTTAACATGGCCTTGGAACTGTTCTCTTCCATTTGAAATAATGAAATGGAAACAATGAACAGGAATGCAGTGTATCCCAGCATCACCCTGTTTCTTAGTATATCGTAGAGAACATATTTGGATATCTTGAGCATAACTTAAATTTAAGGTGCAGCTAATTGTAGTTGCTGATTAACGTTGTAAAAACAGAATTAGGTGGCGATCTTTAAATAGCTCACTTCTTTTTTGTGCAAGCCATGTTTCATCATATGTGCGATGATCTTGGTTAATTTTTCTTCACCCGTCTGTTTTTGTAATTCAATCATTGACTTAAAGAAGATCTCTTTTCCATCCTGCAGGTACATAACATCAGTAGTGATCTCCTCCAGGTCTGTAAGCACATGTGAAGTGATCAGGATCAGCTTGTTTTTTCCTTTTTCCTCCAGGATCTTTTCCTTTAATATTTCTGATGATAGAGGATCGAGGCCAGCTGTAGGCTCATCCAATATCAAAACTTCAGGATCGAACATGAAAGCTAGTGCTGCACTTACTTTTTGCCTGGTACCTCCAGATAAAGCCCTCATGGATTTATCAAGTATGGTGTCCAGTTTAAATTTATAGTAAAGATCCTCATCTAATGTTTTAGAGGTATTGCGCAGGTTTTTCAACATGCTGAACAATTGGCCGATCTTCATATTGTCGGGATACCTGCCTATCTGGGGCATATAACCGATATTGCTTCTATAAGCCACATCTTCGGAAACAGGAACACCGTTGAAAGTAATCAATCCATTGTCTGGTCTTACCAGCCCAAGGATGGATTTGATCAGCGTGGTTTTACCGGAACCATTAGGACCTATCAAAGAAATGACCTGACCCTTATTGAACTCGGCGTTGATGTTATCTAACGCCTGGAGCTTTTTAAATCTTTTATTGATATTTTGAATAGAGATCATAATTCTAAAGGTTTCATTAAAGGTTTACTGTCTGTCATATTTTCGGGGGTAAGGCTTGGGATGGCCTTTTCTGCCTTGTCCAAAAGAGATACCATAAAACTGCGTAGTAAGATCACAGCGTTTGGATTTTGTTCAATAACCATTGAATACATGCTTACAGGATGATAGGGAACATCCCCAACCACATCCTTATTCATGTCGTAGCCCTCGTATTTATCCCAATAGTTATTGTAAAACTCATTCAGCATCAAAGTGCCATTGGTAGCTACGTCGAAGGTGTTTCCAACAAAATTGTTGTGGTGTACTATATTATCGTTGCAACTGGCCTGGATGCGTAGGGCCCAGCCATTGCTTTTGTAGGTATTCAATTGTACATCAATCCGGTTCGTGCTTTCCATTACGATGCCTGCAGTATTCTGTTCAAAATGGTTTTGAATGATGGTGCCATCTGAGATCTCTTTTAAAAGAAGGCCATAGGCACTGCCACCCCAGTTGTTCTCAAATACATTCCTTTGCATTAACACATGGTGTGAATACATGACTGCTACACCTGCGCCGTTTTTATTGAATGTATTTTCCAGGTATGCATCGTTATTGGAAAACATGAAGTGTAAGCCATAACGGATGTTATTGTGGCTGTTATTCTGTTGTATAATGGAATTGGTAACAAATTCGAAATAGATGCCATCCCTGTGGCCCTGGATATCGTTGTTCTCCACCACCATATTGTTACACTTCCAGAGGTGGATGCCATTTCCGGATGTTTGCTCAGACTTAAAGGTGCCTACTATGGTGTTGCCGCTGATGAACCCCTCGGAAGAGTTGGCAAAATGGATGGCGAAGTAAGCGTGAGAAAATGTATTGTTCTCTATTATTATGTTTTGAGAATCTATCACACCGATAGCAGCAAAATCATTGGTGCTGGAGTAACCGGCATTCCGGAAGTTAATTCCTTTAATAACACACCCATTGGCACTGACCGTGAGGATCTCGTACCTATTGTCTCCATCCAGCACAGGCCCGCCTTCGCCGATTAGGAAAATGGATTTGTTGATGACAAGGTTACCTTCTTTATACAATCCTTTTTCAAGGAGAATGGTGTCATTGTTGGCGGCCAGGGATACCGCTTTGCGTAAAGAAGTGATCACATGGTTTTTTCCTACCAGGATAGTTTTTGCTGAAGAGGTATAGAACAGGAATAATGTAAGTATGGTCAGAATTCGTTTCATTTCGTTGGTTTGTTGGCCTCCTAAAGCGAGGCAGATAGTTTGGTCCAGTTCACAACTGTTCCGTTAGTTTCTTTTGCGGTCTTTTGTGCAGCTTCCTCATTAGCAAACGCTGCTGCATTGCTATTCATAGGGCTTTTTAACTGGGGGCTCACCGCGAAGAAGGAAGATGCTGATGGCAGGAATGTATTGGGTTGGGCATAGTTTATAAATACAGTCTGTGCTATATCTTCCTGCTTGACCGTATTGGATTTCATAAAGTTGGCCAGGCAGTGAACATCATCAAACTTATACACGCGCCCTTTTTTTGTAATGATCTCGCCTCCGAATTTTGCATCCATGATGGTCATTTTGCAATCATCACAGTTGTCTTTGCCTATATTAAAAGCTGCAGGCTTTGAACTGCAAGAAGAGAGTAGTACAATGAGCATACCAACTACAGGGATTGTTTTCTTTGCCTGTACAGGTAAAGGTTTAAGCTTTTTAGCACGGTACAATTCAAAGAAGTAAACCAGGAAGAAAAGGACGCCCACGCCAATTACTACCCATCCACCCAGGTCAGGGTAAGAATAGGCATCAAAGTTCAGCAGGGTTTTATGTCCAAGGAGTGGCGGTTGGTAATAAAGACCCGGCACCTGTATGGCCGCTTTGGGATCCAGGTTGTGTCCATAATCATATCCCCATTTATAAAAGTCCACCATGGCTGCAATGCCACCGAGTACGGTAAGAATAAGGTAGTAAAACAGAAACCTGCGTTTACCAACAATGGCAACAACAAGGCCTAAGGCTATGAAGAACCCTACTATGTAAACCAGGTATCCAAATTCAGGAAACATCTCCGCCTTTATATGTTTCATTCCAATGTAGTGGTTCAATCCATTGATGATATCCACCTGTCCTGTTATCTTGTTTAACCAGATGTTCATGGTTAAGCCTTCAGGGTATTGAGGTGCTATCAGGAATATAAACCACACAGGAAGAAAGAAGGTGGCAATTAAACCCAGGGATCCTATGGCAATAATTATTCTGGAAGGAAGGCTCATCTTAGACATACTACGCTTATTTGGTACCTCCTGGAGTTCCCCGCCGCCTGGCGGGGATTCCGGAAGTGGGATTGTACAATGAAAAACTATTTAGCAGGCGGCAACAGCACTGCATCAATGACATGAATGATGCCATTGGAGGCTGGAATGGATGCTATAATAGTGGCGGAATTATTGATCATTATCTTCCCATCTCTTTTACTGATGGAAATATTGCCACCATTAACCTCGTTCAAGGTTTGACCATCCTGCATCAGGTCTGTATTCAGGCTGCCAACATATACATGATATTGCAGGATGTCCTGCAACTTTTCTTTATTTTCTGGTTTCATCAGATCTTCAACTGTTCCTTTGGGCAGTTTTTCAAAAGCGGCATTTGTAGGTGCAAAAACAGTGAATGGTCCGGCATTGGATAAGGCATCTACCAGTTCGGCCTGCTTAACGGCGGCCGCAAGAGTAGAATGGTCTTTTGAAGAAGCAGCCACCTTTACTACATCTTTGGCTGATTCATTATCCTGAACGCCTGACTGCCCGGCAGCTGGTGCAGCTTCCGTAGTTTCAGTTTGAGCCGGGGTTGTTTCCGAACTGTTGCAGGAGCTTATTACTAGTACTGCTGCAAGTATAGAAAGGTTGAAGATCTTTTTCATATAAATAGTTTTGGTGAGGGAGCCTGGTTGTTGCCAGGCTCCCTGGATAATTATGGTTTAACTGTTTTAGTGGTAGTATCAGCCGCCGGGTAATTCTTTCCGGTGCTATACATCAAAGCCACATTGCTTCCTTTTGGTGATACTCTCAAATAACCCTGCATTTCCTGGTGCAGTGCAGAACAGAAGTCGGTGCAATAGAAAGGAAAGATTCCTACCCTGTCAGCATTGTATTTCAAGGTTTGTGTTTCGCCAGGCATAATCAATATCTCTGCATTGTTTGCATTCTTGATGGCAAAACCGTGAGGTACATCCCAATCCTGCTCTAGGTTGGTTACGTGGAAGTAAACAACATCTCCCTGCTTGATACCTTCAATGTTATCAGGTGTCAAGTGGCTTCTGATTGCAGTCATGTACACATGAACCTCATTTCCATTACGTGTAACCTTTGTTTGAGCCTCACCTTTGGCTACATAAGGGTTTTGATTCTCTTCGATCTTATAGATCTTCACACTGTTGTTCCTGATCTTTTCTGCTGGAATGGCTTCAGCATAGTGTGGTTCACCCACTGTAGGGAAGTCAAGGATCATTTTCATTTTGTCGCCGCTGATATCATATAGCTGGGCACTTTGAGCTAATTCAGGACCTGTAGGCAGGTAACGGTCTTTGGTGATCTTGTTATATGCGATCATGTATTTGCCATAAGGCTTCCTTGTTGGTCCGCCCATCACACTTAAGTGACCGATAGAGTAATAAGTAGGCACCCTGTCCAGCACTTTCACATCCTTGATATTCCATTTCACGATCTCTGAAGACACGAACATGGAAGTATAAGCATTACCATTATTGTCAAACTCGGTATGTAAAGGGCCTAAGCCTGGTTTTTGAACTTCACCATGTAATACAGCATCATACTTAAGAATGGGGAAGCCATCAAATGTTCCATCGAAAGTTTTGTTGGCAATGGCCTGCTGGATCTTTGTAAAAGAGAATACAGGGATCAATGCAGCCAGCTTGCCAGAACCTACAATGTATTCACCGGTAGGATCCACATCAGTTCCGTGAGGAGATTTAGGACATGGTATGAAATAGATCATGTCAGGGCAATCCTTAGGATCCAGCATCAACACCTGCTTTTCAATAGTAGAAGTAGCCTGGTGCTTGCTTTCATCATAGACGTTGTGGGCATATTCTGCAGGAACCATTTTTCCTTTTCCTGCTTTGGCATATTCTTCAGCTTTTTTCCAGTTCACCGCCATGATAAAGTCCTTATCTTTTGCTGAAGCATTTACCTCTAAAAGCGTATTGGCTTTTTCTGAGTTGTAGCAGCTAAAGAAGAACCAGTCGTGTGATTTGCCTTTACCTGCACGGGAAAGGTCGAAGTTGACCCCTGGTGTCAGGATCTGGAAGGCAATGTTCATACGTCCAGAGGAAGAATCCACTTTAATAAAGCTGATAGTTCCTTTAAAGTTTTGCTTATAAGTATTAATAGGAACATCAAGGTTACCCTGGATAGGTACGCTGAAACGGGTACCAGCAATAGTGTACTCGGTGTTCTCAGTAATAAATGGAGAGGAGTGGTTTCCTGCACTGTTTGGAATTTCGATAATCTCCGCAGTACGGAAGGTTTTCAGATCTACACGTGCAATACGAGGGGTATTGTTACCATTGGCAAAAGCCCAGCGACCATCGTGCTCACCATTGGTGGTGGATAAAGCGATATGGTGCAGGTCATCCCAGGGAACAAATCCATGAGAAGTGTTTAACATGGGCTTGGTTTCTTCACTGAAGCCATAGCCGTTTTCAGCAAAAGCTGAATAAACAGGAATGATGCGTAACAGTCTTCCCGAAGGGATGCCATATACGCTCATTTGACCGTTAAAACCTCCAGAGACAAAGTCGTAGAACTCGTCATACTTTCCCGGAGCTACATAAACCTTTGAAGCTGCGTCTCCGCTTATGGCTGCTTCTGCGCCCTTGGGCTTGCAGCTATTTAAGGAAGCCGCCGCTATAGCCGTTATGGCCAGCGTTGATAATAACCTGTTTGAAGTGGTATTCATTGTTGAAAGATTAATATAAAAAGATCAATTATTTTTCTCCGTCATTGCTACGTTGGAATTCCAGTACCTTCCTGGCCTCATCCTTCGTAAGATTTTGATTGGGCATGCGAACCAGGCATTCTTCCAAAAGCTTTTGAGCCTCCGGATCTTTTTCGAGCATCATGTCCACATTAGTGATCATATTCATGATCCATTCGGGCTGCCTCTTTTTGGTTACTCCTAACCATCCCGGTCCCACCAGTTTTTCATCTGTAAGCTTATGGCAACTGGAACATTTTACATCATAAATGGATTTCCCATCTGCTACCCATTGACTGTTAAGAGGGTGGGTGATTTCAATATCTCCTGGTTTGATTTCACTACCATGTTCCTCTGTTTGATTGCTGGTAAGCGCCTGCGTATCTAATCGCTCTTTATGACTTGGGGTTTTGTCAATACAGGCAACCAGGATTGAAGTGGAGGTAAATAACAAGAAAAGGGTCCAAAGTGTTAATTTCTTCATGTTGCAAATTTTGTTTTTCTCAAAAGAGACATCCATGTCTAATTAGGCAAAAGTATTTTGCCACATGACCATGCCTTCTGATGCCAATCATAAAAGAAAATGAGTTTAGTCACTTATTCTCATTTTGGCATGGCATGATGAAAGTCATGTTTTGCAATAGAAGTATTGGAATACTTTTATTCCCTAAATTAATCAATTATCAATATGCAAACAATGGATAGCTTATTTGTGCCGGAGTTGGCGCCTGCTCAAAAACACCCTACGATTCTAAAGAAATTTGATGACCTGGAGGTGGGGGAGACATTTCTGTTAATCAATGACCATGATCCTATTCCTTTATATTATGAAATGAAGGCAGAAAAAGGTGATGTGTTTACCTGGAAAAAGGTGGAGAATGGACCTGAGGTATGGAAAGTGGAAATATCTAAAACTGGAGAAACAGTAAAGGCAGCTCAAAAGGTAAGTGAACAAACGACGGCTGGTGCAGAGGATATATTTGTTTTGAATGTTACTCTTATAGAGCCACGGTTAAAGCACCCCACCATCTTTCAACATTTTGATCAATTGAAGGCAGGACAGGCTTTCCAGATATTGAATGATCATGATCCAAAGCCATTGTATTATCAAATGCTGGGTGAGCGAGGCAATGTATTTACCTGGGAATACCTGGAAAAAGGTCCATGGTGGAGAGTGCAGATCAGGAAGAATGATGGGGATGTAGAAACCTTGGGTGAGATAGCTACTAAAGATCTAAGGAAGGCCGAGATATTTAAGAAATATGGCCTGGACTTTTGCTGTGGTGGTAAGAAAACAGTGCAGCAGGCCTGTGCAGATAAAGGAATTGATGCTACCAGGGTAGAAGAGGAATTGCGAAACGCTGAAGTGGCTGCTGTTACCAGGCCATTGCCATATAACGACTGGAGCCTGGGCTTCCTGGCTGACTATATTGTCAATACACACCATAGTTATGTAACGAAGGCTTTGCCTGAACTAAGAGCATATGCTACAAAAGTGGCAAAAGTTCACGGTCGCGGCCATGCGGAATTGGTAGCAGTGCGTGAATTGGTAGAGGAAATTAATGCAGAGCTCACTTCGCACATGGTGAAGGAGGAACAAATTTTATTTCCATTTATCAAACAGTTGGTGGAAGCAAAAACTAATGGCAAAAACATGGAGCCAGCAGGTTTTGGTACAGTGCAGAACCCAATAAACATGATGGAGCATGAGCATGAAGAGGTAGGAAGGAACCTTGAGAAGATAAGGGTGCTGACTAATAATTATGCAATACCGGAGGATGCCTGTGCCAGCTATAGGCTACTATTCAAAATGTTGGAAGAATTTGAATCTGATCTGTTCATTCACATTCATCTGGAAAATAACATTCTGTTTCCAAAAGCATTGAAATTAGAAAAACAATAATGACTATTGCTATCCTGGCAGTTGGTATATGAAAAACCAATTGCCAGGTATATTTCTTCTTTTCATAAGGTGACTATCAAATAGTGTTCATATGAAAGCAGTTTTCGTTTATTTAGGATTTATTCTCTTCTTATTTTCCTGTAATAATAACAAGGGAAAAACAGATGTGACATCTGAACCAGTGCATCAGGAGCATGCACAGGAAGCAGGTAGCCCTCAAGTTGAATTGAACAATGGGAAAAAATGGAAAAGTGATCCAGTCACTAATACTAATATTACTTTAATCAGTCAAAAGGCAGAACAGGCAAGGCACATAGAAACAAAAGAAATTAGTGCCTACAATCAGGCAGGCGAAGGCATGCAGAAGCAATTGGATAAATTGGTAAGTGAATGCCGTATGAAGGGAGCTGACCATGAAGCACTTCATAAATGGTTAACACCCTTATTTAGTAATGTATCATTATTAAAAAAGGCTAGCAATGTACAAGAAGCTTCCCGGTTGATAGAGGAGATTTATAATCATGTGAATAGCTATTCTAATTATTTCGAATAATAATGATCATTAACGCCAATACCAGGATAGGAGCTATTTTAAAGGAGCAACCTGCTGCACTGGATGCCATCATTGCCATTAGTGACAAGTTTGAAAAACTTCGCAATCCTTTGTTAAGAAAGCTAATAGCCACGCGTACCTCACTGGCCACTGCCAGTAAATTTGGAGGCTGTGAATTGGAGGATTTCTATGAAAAATTAGAACCCCTGGGTTTTATAATTGACCGGGTAGAACCAGTTATTGAAGGAAAGAATAAAAAAAGGCCGGGTTTCATGAAAGATCTTTCTTCCAGGAAGGTAGTGGAACTGGATGTCAGACCAGTTTTGCAGTCGGGTAAAGATCCTTTGAATATTATTATGGCCCATGTGAAAACCATCCAGCCGGGTGAGGTTTTAAGAGTAATTAATAGCTTTGAACCTACTCCATTGATTCATTTATTAGAAAAAAAGGGTTTTGAAACTTATATTGAAAACATAGGCAGCGACCATGTTGATACTTATTTCTTTAAAAAGGGCACATCTGAAGTTTCGACACTTACACCCTTTACAAATGATTCAAAAGGTTTTGATGAGGTCCTAAACAAATTTGGCAGTAATATCCAGGAGATAGATGTACATCACCTGGAAATGCCCCAGCCTATGATGAATATTTTAGAAACCCTGGACCACTTGCCAGAGGATAAGGCATTATTTGTTTACCATAAACGAATACCCGTATTCCTTTTTCCTGAACTCAGCCAGCGGGGTTTTGACTATAGGGTAAAAGAGATCAGTGATAGTGAGACACACTTAATAATTTTCAGGAATTGAAATGATTGTCCAAACTACTAAAGCCAACCAGGTTAAAAATACTACTCATAAGGTGGTGATACCATTTTATGTATATGCAGGTATTTCTTTTTTAGTAGCAACAGTGCTTCTATTCCTTTCTGCTCATTCATTTACAGGCCACTACTTTCAGCCTGGTACCCTGGCTGTAACGCATACTATGGCACTTGGCTGGGGAACCATGATGATTTTAGGAGCCAGCCATCAATTGGTTCCTGTTTTAATTGAGTCAAGATTATACAGTACACTGCTTGCTTACAGCTCCTTTATATTGGCAGCTATAGGAATTCCTATGCTGGTTGTGTCTTTTTTTAGTTTTCAATTTGACTGGATGGCCATTACAGGTGCAATATTGATCAATGCGGCTGTAATGAGCTTTTTAATAAATATAGCATTATCCATGTGGTATGCTCCCGTGAGAAACGTTCATGCTGTATTTGTGATAACAGCTATACTATGGTTGCTGGTAACCACTTTAATTGGATTGCTATTAGTATGTAATTTTTCACATTCCATATTGTCATCTGGCTCCCTGCACTACCTATCTCTGCATGCACATATTGGCATTATTGGATGGTTTTTATTGCTGGTGATAGGTGTAGGATCAAGGTTAATACCTATGTTCCTTATATCAAAATATCATGATATTAAATCTTTATGGACCATTTATGGGTTGATAAATGGAGGGCTCATCATCTTTATCACCTTCTTTTTGTTGAATGCAGGTAACAGTTGGTTTTTAGTGCCTATAGCATTGATAGCAATTGCGCTTATTTTATTTGGCTGTTTTTGCTTTATGGCATATGAACAACGAATCCGGAAGCAGGTAGATGAGCAGATGCAAGTATCTGTTTTATCAATTGCCATGATGGGGTTGCCCATTGTTTTCCTTTGTATACTGATTATTGTAGTTATCAGATCTGGAAACCCATCTGCAAAGGATGTATTGGCTTATGGATTTTCCATATTCTTCGGTTGGCTTACTGCTATCATTTTTGGAATGACTTTTAAAACCTTACCCTTTATAGTCTGGAATAAGGTATATCATGATAAAGCTGGATTGGGAAAAACACCCAATCCAAAGGAACTGTTCAGCGGCCGGATCTTTAATAGCATGGCTGTTAGCTATTTGTTTGGGTTTCTTTTATTTATTGTGGGCATTTTAATGGTTAACTATATCATATTGCAAGTCACAACTTTTCTTTTGATCATTACAGCTTGCTTATATAACTGGAATATTATTAAAATGTTGATGCATAAACCTATGGTCAAATGAAAACTGTAATTACCAATAACCAGGAAATGTGCAATGAAGCGTTAAACGCTTTGCATCATGTAATTGATCCAGAAATTGGTTTGAACATTGTTGACCTGGGCCTTGTGTACCAGGTTGATTTTGATGCTGATGAAAAATCCTGTTTTGTTTCCATGACTTTAACCACCCAGTTCTGTCCTATGGGTGATAGTATCAGGGAAGGAGCGGTAAGGGCTATGCAACAAGCTTTTCCTGAATATCAAATAAATGTTGACCTGGTATTTGATCCACCATGGAGTACGGAAAATGTTTCTGAAGAAGGATTGAAATATTTAAATGGCGAATAGATGTTGAGTTACACATGTAAAACGGCGATTAAGGCAGTCATATTCCTGGCTACAAAATACGATAAGGGATTAAAATGCGGCATTAAAGAAATTGCTGAGAATATTGATGCCAGCGAACATACCGTTGGAAAATTGTTGCAGATACTGGTGAAGCAACAAGTGATCAATAGCCTTAAAGGGCCCTCAGGTGGTTTTTATATAAACGATGAGCAGTTACGTATGCCTATAATGAAGATAGTAGAGGCAATAGATGGAGAGGAGACCTTTAGGATGTGTGGATTAGGATTGAGCCGTTGTTCAGCTATTCATCCTTGCCCTATTCATAACGACTATAAGCAAGCCAGGGATATACTAGAAAAGATATTCCGCAGTAACAGGATATTAGATCTTTGTACACCTGTCAATAAAGGATTGGCTTATTTATTTGGGTAATGATTTTAAATCTTAACAGTAATAATAGAAGATAAAAATATCTTTAAATTTCATGCACTTATATTTGCACCGGTTTCATTCACAAAGTTGCCTGGAGGATATTTTAGAAGTAGTTAATATAAGCCTTGCACATAGTTTATCAATTACCAGATGAGTTATAATTCACCGCACCAATTCCATATACCCGTAATGGGACTTGCGTATACAATAGATTCACCCATCAAAGTGGCAGGATTTGGTATCGGTTCCACTATATCTATTGTGGAAGACAGGTTAATAGAATTAATGAGAAGCCACTATTACCCAGCCATTGGCGAACCCTATGTGCCTATACTAACAAGTGAACCAGATTATAGAGCTAGGAGGATAACAGATTATTTGAACCTGGTGAACAAAATTGTTCTAAAGCGGGTGGAAGAAATTAGAAATGCCCCATTTGAGTATGGCTCAGATATCACCAGGTATTTTGAAATGTTACCTTTGACAAATCCATCAAAAAAGGGTTATGAGAGATATAAAGTAACGTCTGATTTACAGGAAAGGATCGGGCTTGAGTTCTTCCTAAGATCAAATGTTATTGCAGGTAGCATTGATGTGAATATCATGACCAAAATTGATAAAAATAATTACTCCAAATCTGGGGAGGTTATAGAAGATGGGTCTGACGCTATTGCAGCATTGAGAGGATATGCCTTGAGCGACCTTTCTAATTCTTCTGTAATTTTTTCTGCCGGAATGAATCCAAGGCTATATAATTACCTTGAAAAGTGTCCTGGTTTTCTTCCCGATAAAAATGGTGGTTTTAAAAAGAAGGTTATTGTAAAAGTCAGTGATTACCGCTCAGCGTTGATACAAAGTAAATACCTGGCCAAAAAAGGCATTTGGGTGAGTGAGTTTAGAATCGAATCAGGTCTTAATTGTGGGGGTCATGCTTTTGCAACCGATGGTTTCCTGATGGGTCCCATTTTGGAAGAATTTAAATCCAGGAAGGACGAATTGTCAAATTCAGTATTTGAGATTTATAAGAATGCCTTGGAAAAAAAGCAATCTTATGTTCCAGAGCAGCCCCCATATATTTCCATATCAGTTCAGGGGGGTATTGGCACTGCGGGTGAAAATAGGTTATTGCTTGACTATTATAATGTGGATAGTACAGGATGGGGTACACCTTTCTTATTAGTTCCAGAAGTTACTACAGTAGATGAAAACACCTTAAACCTATTATGCCATGCAAAGAAGGATGATGTTTTACTGAGTAACAATTCTCCGCTAGGAGTTAGGTTCCACTATCTGAAAGGGACTACTTCCCATGAGGAAAAATTGAATCGTATAAATGAGG
Organism: Bacteroidota bacterium; assembly: GCA_023415275.1. Lineage (GTDB taxonomy): Bacteria > Bacteroidota > Bacteroidia > Chitinophagales > Chitinophagaceae > Flavisolibacter. Next base: position 17,149 of record JAEZLJ010000097.1, on the reverse strand, counting down.
GAAAGCCGGGGAGCCCTTGTACAGAAAAGCATCTTGAATTTAATACCGAGTTTACTGAGAAGCCTATATGCACAGCGTCATTTAAATACCAGAAATTAAAAATAGCGCAGTTAAAGGAAAAAGGATTGCCTGATAAGGAGTACCAGAAAGAGATGAGTTCAGTTCTGGATAAAGAATGTTTATGTGTAGGATTAAGCAATGCTGCAGCTATTAAATATAATAAGCCCCTGATTAAAAATCTTAATGCCGTAACTATATGTCCGGGACCTAATATTATCTACTTTTCAAGGAAAGCATCTTTGCAGGAAATGGTGGATCATATATATGGAAGAGTAAACCTTCTTAAGGATGTGCATCGTCCGCATATGTTCATTAATGAATTAAATCTTTATATTGATTATTTAGAGGAAAAATTAGTAAACGAGTGTCTTTTGGATGCAAAGAGTATCAAGTTTTATAAAACTTTCAGTAATAATTTAATAGGAGGAATAAGCTATTATCATGAGTTAAACAAGGTCTATTCATTAGATGATTCTTTTGAACTGTTACTTATGGATGCTCAAAAAAGATTGCATAACCTGAGTGAAAGATTTGAGCTCAGTTCATTGGAAGAACTTGCTGTCTGAATTAAGAATTTAAGTGAAATAGAATTATATAAAGATATGATGGCAATGTTTGGGAAAATAAATAAGCATCTTAATGTTGTAGGATCAATGAATTGAAGCAGGTTGGCTTAAACTATATCTACTTAGGATAATTATATCCGTTAGATTTACTGGCACATTTTTTATGTCACAATAGTGTAACTTTTATAACTTTATAAAAACCAAAATCAATTAACATGACTCAGAAGAATTTTTTAGGATTTATCCTGTGTGTTAGCCTGGCACTGTTCACTTCTTGTAATTCCGGTGGTGAAAAGAAAGATGAGACTGCCGGTACTGCTACTAATGAGTCTGCCGCTACTTCTGGCGGCGGAAGTATAGCTTCAGAAGGTTCTGATCCAAAAGGTATTGGTCCTCATAAGAATGTAGAGCTAACTCATCCACTTGATGAAAAAATGATAGCTAGTGGCAGAAGCATTTATGATGTAAAATGTTCATCATGCCATAAGACGACTGACGAGAAGTTAGTTGGTCCAGGCTGGAAGGGCGTAACAGATAGGAGAACTCCGGAATGGATCATGAACTTTGTAACCAACACAGAAGAAATGATAGAAAAAGATACTGCTGCGCAGAATATGCTTGAGGTGTGTTTGGTGAAAATGCCCAACCAGGGATTGACTGAAGCTGATGCCAGGAGCGTGTTGGAGTTTATGAGGAGTAATGATGGTAAGAAATAATTAAATATTTATATTGGAGGAGGCTGTCTATAAAAGGACAGCCTTTTCTTTTTGTGGTGTAAACCGATCGGCAATTAAATAGGAAGCCAGAATGGTAGCAGCGCCTGCTAATAAAATGATACTTACCCCCCACAACAACCAACTGTATAAAGTACTGTTTGTTTTAAAAAGAATTTCCAAACCCTGCAACATCAATATACTTTCATTAGCTACTATCCCCGCCCCGAATAAGAAAAAGGGTATCCGGATTTGGTTCCCCCTGCGTTTAAAAAAATTAGTTTCTATAAGTGTGCTCAATATGTAAAAGCTAACAAAGCCCAGAAAAACCAGGTGCAGGAAACCAATTATTACAGGGCGGTTTCCATAAATAGCATTTCCCAGTTTTGGAAATATAGTCCCAACATTCAGCGCCATTTTCAAACCAAATGAAAAGGCAGAAAGCTTCCATAGATTCAATGCTAATCTCTTTTCGAAAAAGCTATTCCAGGGAAATTCAGAAATGAATTTCAAAAAGTAAAACAAACTGATCAGGATTAAAAGGCAACCCAACCCGGCAACGATGTATAATACTGAACTGTTGTGCCAAAGCATAGAAAGAAAAAGGGACGGTATAATGGATAGGCAAAGAAAAAGTGCAAATCGTTTGGCATTTTCATTGATTTCATATCCCTTTTTATAAAGGTGGTTTAATACCAATGTAAAAATTGAAAGTGTAAAGAACCCGTTGTATTGAAAATGCAGAAAAGTATAGATGGAATCCCTGTAAAGCAGAGAGTTCCCGGATTTTGATAATAAAATATAAGAAAGTCCCAGCGGTCCAAGTGTTGATAAGATCATTGATATTATAGCTGATACCCCTAGCAACTTAAGGGAGTTGGGGTGAGAGGATCTTACCAGGTCTTGCAGGAACATCCAGGCAAAGACAAACGAAACGACTATATACAAGGATGAAAAAGTAACAGTGATCGGGGAGTACCCTAAAAAAGGAAAAAGCAAGCCCATGCCCAGGGAACTGATCTCTATTCCTGCCAATATCCAAATATATTTTTTATGGAATACAGGCAGTACATCAAATATAAGTAGTGTGATTAGGCTTAACCCTACCCATCCGCCAAATGCAAAATGTGAATGAGCGCTCAATACCTGTCGGTAATCGATTGCAGGAATTGAAAAAATAATCTTACTTCTAAGTGTAACGCCCAGTATGGCCACAATAAAGAGGTTAACCAGGCAGAGCCCGATCCAGAAAGATTTTTTACTCATCATGCAGTTTATGAAATTTTATTCCGCAACAAAAGCACCAGCGGCACCCATCTCTGCATTTGCAAAAGAATGGTCCACAAATGTATATCTTCCTTTTTCAGGAAGTACAAATTCCATTATGGCTCCTTGTGCAGGACCAACAAGGGCGGCCTGCATGCCTATCAATTCATTGGCTGGATTACCATCCTGCCAAACCTTGTCTAATATGGTTCCGATAACATGAAAACTTGAAATGTTATTTGGACCCACATTCATAAAATAAACCCTGATCCTTTCTCCTGCTTTAGCTTTAATAGGCCTGATCACGTATTGACCTACTTTTCCATTAAAAGCCATTTGTGTAGGTTGTTTCTTCATGGCCAGGGTAGTATCAGGTATATAGTAGTTCCCCGAGTTTTTTAAATAATATTCATTTTGTATTATGGCAACTTCCTTGTCAACCTTTCCAGGAAAACCTTCCTTTGGTTCCACAATGACCATTCCTACCATCCCGGATATCATGTGTAATAAAACCATAGGAGTTCCACAATGGTACATGAACACCCCGGGATAATTGGCAGTCCAGGTGAAATGAATGGTTTCGCCAGGAAATATGGTCCTGTATTTATCCTCAGGGTTCACCATGGCTGCATGAAAGTCAATAGAATGGGGCATAGGCTTCATATTCATGTTCATGGACATGTTCTGCATAGTATCCTGAGTCCTGTCGGTCATTGAAAATTTTATTGTTTGTCCTACTCTTACCCTTAAGACAGGGCCAGGTAGCGAATCACCGAACAGCCAGCCTGTAAAGGAGACACCCTTTGCTACCTGGAAAAGCTTGTGCGTCACATCTATTTTTACTTCCACAGTATCACCATCAATCAGTTTAGGAACTTCCGGGGCATAAGCCAGAGGACCTTTCTGAGTTTCATAATTGGGTTCTTTTGTTACGACTGCCTTAGGAGAGCCTAAGACTTTATCTGAGGAGTCATTGTGGCTTTCATTATTCTTACAAGAAAGGATCGAGCTGATCAAAAGGGTATAAAATAGTAATTGTTTCATACCAGCAGTATGCAAAAAAAATGTGCCATAAGGTTGCATTTTTAAAGCAGACACATGCTCAATTGAGTATCATCAAGTCCCAAATTGACTTTTATCATCTTTCTACAGTCCAATTAAAAATATTTTTGATTTTGTGTAAAGTGTAATTATGATTTTTTCCAAATCTTTTGGTTATGCAGTAAGGGGTTTATTGTATATAGCCTGGAAACAGGATGAGAAAAGCTATGTGCAGGCAGGTGAAATAGCGGCCAATTTATCGGCGCCGAAGCATTTTATGGGAAAGATCCTGAAAAACCTTGCTAAGAATGGAGTATTGAACTCAGTGAAAGGTCCAACAGGAGGATTTACTACAAACAGTTATTCGCTCGATATATCATTACTGGAAATTATGGAAATAACAGAAGGTCTGTTAAGTTTTCATAACTGCGCATTAAGATTGAAGGAATGTAATTCCAATAATCCTTGTCCTTTTCACACCCGTTTTGAGGCAGTAAAAAATAACCTCAGGTCAGTTTTGTCAGAAACAACCATTAGAGATCTGTTAAAAGAAAGCAAGGTGGATTTTGTAGAAAGTATATCCACGAGTATTTCAATACTAGATTAACCCGAGTTAACCAGAAAAGTGTTTCCAACCATGAAAAGTTTTAGTATTGATCCAGCTAATAGTATTGCAACTATTGTCCAGGGAGATTATCGCACAGCCGATATTTTTGTGAAGCTTGGTATTAATTATTGCTGTGAAGGAGAGATCACCCTGCAGGATGCCTGTAATTCCAGGAACCTTAATTTGGACGAAGTAATGGCTAATCTTGTAAAGGCCCAACAAAAGATCATTGTCTTACACCCATTGGATTTTAATAAATGGAAGGTAGATTTCCTTATAGATTACATCATAAATGTGCACCATGCTTACCTGGAAAATACCATGCCTTTGCTCCTGCAGCAAGTCACCACATTTGTCAATAAACATAAAAAGGAATATGCTTATTTGCAGGATGTTTTAAAAACCTTTGATCAGTTGATCAACTACCTTACCATTCACATCCGTCATGAAGAGGAGATCACCTTTCCCTATATGAAACAGATAGATAACGCTTATAAGCGGAAAGAGTCTTATGGCAATCTGTTGGTGCGAACCTTACGCAAACCTTTGATCAATCATGAAGATGAACATCTCAAACTAAATTCTTTGTTTTCTAAATTGAAAGAGCTTACTAATAATTATAGTTCCCCAACCAAAGCATGTATCAATCACCAGGTAATCTTTCATAAACTCGAAGAGTTTGATGATGATATGACCCAGCATAAGTATCTTGAGGATGAAGTTCTATTTCCTAAGGTCATGAAAATGGAAAAGGAACTATTGCAAATTCAATCTTAAAAGTCTTTAAAAAGGAATTCGTGATCGGAATGATGCCTCAACTTTCCCGTGGAAAGGCTACTGCTTTTGCTTGCCTGGCTTTTTCGGCAACTATTGTATGCAGTTATTTTTTGCCTAATTACCTGGTCATATTAAATGGATTATTAGTAGTTATTTTTCTTTCCGTATTTGTGCATACCACATGGTCCACCATTATTGCAGCCCTCATCAGTCTTGTTTCAGTGGGTTTTCATATTCTTTTCAGGCGGTTTTCATCCATTCCTCATGAGGAATGGAATAAGTACCTGATAATTGTATTCCTTATTGTTCTAACTACCCTGGTCGTTTTATATGTCAAAAAATTAATTTTGAAGATGCAGCTGGATAAATCGCATATGACCTCATTGTTTGAAAATGCTACCGAAGGTCTTGTGGTCACCAATAGTGAAGGTGAGATAGTGCTGGTTAACCCATCTGCCTGCCGAATGTTTGAATATGAACCCGAGGGGTTGTTAGGGAAAAAAATAGAGTTGCTTATACCTGCTCATTACCGCAAAGCCCACATCAAATTGAGAGAAGGTTTTTATGAACAACCGCAAAACAGGGTAATGGGGCATGGCAGGGATCTGCATGGTCAAAGAAGTAATGGTCAAACATTTCCTGTTGAAGTTAGTCTTAGCACCTATACCCAAAGTGAGCAGCGTTTTGTAATTGCTTTTGTTGTTGACATTACTCACCGGAAGGAAATTGAAAAAAGCATGGTTCAGCAACAAAAGCAATTGGAAAAGGTAACAGATGAAATGAGAAAGTTGAATGCGGATCTGGAAGCTAAGGTGGAAGAGCGCACCGTCATATTAAAAGAAGCCCTTCAGCGTCTTGAACAGTCACAGGAAGAATTGAGTGAAGCACTGGATAAAGAACGCCAGCTGAATGAGATCAAAAGCCGGTTTGTCTCCATGGCCTCACATGAATTTAGAACACCTTTAAGTACAGTCCTTTCTTCTGCTTCCTTATTAGCAAAATATACCACCACGGAGGAGCAAGACAAGCGTAACAGGCATATCGAAAAGATCAAAGGTTCTGTTAAGCATCTGAACGATCTACTGGAAGATTTCCTTTCACTGGGCAAATTGGATGAGGGCAAGATCGGGGCCATATTCGGGGAGTTGAATCTGCATGAAGTGATTCATGATACTATCGAAGAATTGAAAGGTCTTATTAAGCCTGGCCAAAACGTCCAATATGAACATCATGGCGAAGAACTTATAGAAAGTGATAAGAAACTTATTAAGAACATCCTAATCAATTTGATAAGCAATGCCATTAAATTTTCTGATAATAATAAAAATGTATATGTTGCCAGCAAAGTGAATGGCAGTCAGGCAATCATTTCGGTCAAAGATGAAGGTATTGGTATCTCGGAAGAAGACCAGGAGCATCTATTTTCTTCTTTTTTCAGGGGTAAAAATGCCATGAATATCCAGGGAACAGGCCTTGGATTACATATAGTTAAACGTTATCTTGACCTTTTGGGGGGAGATGTAGATTTGCAAAGTGAACTGGGCAAGGGGACAATTATTACATTTACAATTCCTGTAAAATATTCTTAAGCATGGAAAAAAGAGTTCTTGTTATAGATGATAACAATGATATTAGAGAAAATACCGCCGAAATTCTGGAACTGGCTGGGTATAAAACATTTACTGCAGAAAATGGTAAAAGAGGCGTGGAGGTCGCCATCAAAGAAAACCCTTCAGTGATAGTATGTGATATTATGATGCCAGAGTTGGATGGATATGGAGTATTGCATTTATTACGAAAAAACCCGGATACCCAAAACATTCCTTTTATTTTCCTGACAGCAAAAACTGAAAGAAGCGATTTCAGAAAAGGTATGGAAATGGGTGCAGATGACTATATCACCAAGCCTTTTGAAGATATAGAGTTGTTGAACGCTGTAGAAATGCGCCTTAAAAAGTCTGAGATACTAAGCCAGACCTATAACGCTACTCCACAAGGGCTGACCCAATTTTTAAAGGATGTAAAAAGCACTGGTTTAATACAAAAGCTCTCAGAACAGTATGATATTGAAAATTATGAGAAAAAGCAGATGCTTTACCAGGAGGGCAAGCGTCCAAGGTTTTTGTATTACCTTATGAAGGGCAAGGTCAAGGGTTTTAAATCTCATGAAGATGGTAAGGAATACATCACCAATTTATACAGTGAAGGTGATTTTATTGGATATACAGCGCTGATAGAGGATGCCAATTACGATGACAGCACCTCTATACTTGAAGATGCTGAAATTATGCAGATACCCAAGGAAGATTTTTTGCAAATGGTGTATAGCGACATCAGCATAGCTTCTAAATTCATACATATCATTACTCAAAATGTAAAGGAAAAGGAAGAACGCCTGCTCAACCTGGCTTACAGTTCTTTGCGAAAGAGGGTAGCCAAAGCGCTGGTAGATATTGTTGGCAAATTCAATCTGAAAGAGCAAACTAATCCCATAGAGATATCAAGGGAAGATATTGCGCAGTATGTAGGAACAGCCACAGAATCCCTGATCAGGACGTTAAGTGACTTTAAAGCGGAAAAGTTGATAGATATTAAAAGCGGGAAGATCATTGTGAATAATGTAGAGAAGCTTAAAAATCTGTTGTATTAAAACTGGTGAATTATAATAAAACAAAGGGAAGAGATAACCTCTTCCTTTTATTTTTTATGGAAAATCCCCAGATCAAAAATCAAATTCTCTTCTATGCATATTCCACCTGATGCCTGCATAAATAACGAATGTATTAGCTGAAATTCCCAGTGCAGATTCTTTACGATACACTCCATTAGCTTCTATGAAAAGATTGGGTTTGAGTTCATAGGAAAGTAATAGAGAGCCATAAGCCGTTTTTGTATTTACTCCAGAGCCTACATTGAATCCATAATCTGATTTTCTATAAGGGTCCACATTTGGTAAAAAGATATTACCTCCATAGCTCACATTGCCTGAATCCTTTCCCTGTGTATAGTAAATTGCTTTAGCCTCTACTAACCATTTAGCGGCAGGCTGATAGCGTGCAATTCCTATTACTTCCTGTAAATTGGCACCCTGGGGATGTGCCAAAGGTTGATTATAGTGCGTATAATTAGCTACTGAATCCCTATGTGAATAAGTAAAAGGGCGTATCCTGTTAGCCTCTAACTGCAGATCAAGGTTCTTGACATTAAAGGCATCAATATATTTAGCACCTAACTGGTAAGCAAATTTATTGGCCCACCAACCGCGGTGTGCCTTGATCTCTGATAATTTAAATTCATCCAGTAATAATTGTCCATAGAACTGGAAATGGTGGGCTGCATTAGCTTTAAAGTCAATGCCTGCCACTGAATTGTCAAAGCTTCCGTTTTGTTGTTCTATAGATCTGTAAAAGATTACAGGGTTAAGGTATCCAAATTCAAAGTGATCCTTCCGGCCAAAAACAACACCCTCAAAAATGCCTATGTTCAACCATTTGGTAATGCCCATATCCAGGTGGTGCATGGCTGCATATTTTTTAGGAATCAATATGTCGGCACCCAACCGTTCGGCATTCTGTAATTCCATGAAAAGGTTTTGGTAATTGAATTTCCAGATTCGGGTATTTATCTTAAAGAATAAAGCACTGTTTGAAAAATCGCTTAGAAACAAAGACCTATAGCCATTCCCAATGAAGTTTTTATCATATCCAAAGGCTACATCAATGTACCTGGCAATGTTTAGCGTTATATAGCCTCTCGCATCAAAATAGTCATATCCCGTTCCCTTAAAATCCTTATAAAACCCTTCACCTGGAACTGCTTTGCGTTCGTTTACCCATTGTTGCACGTAGTGTGGAGTTCTTTCCTGGTTGTCTGTAACATAGGCAGCAAACCCTATCTTGTCTGCAATACGGCCACGCAAACTCACGCCCCTGGTATTTAAAAATATATGCTCGTTATTGTTTTTCTCTTTGCCCACATAATATTGAAAAACAGGATTTACTGCTAAAAAGAAATCCTTTGTATTGACCTCGTAAAATGTAGCCGGTGTCTTGTAGAAATGCTTCCAAACCGGCTTTTTACTTGCATATTGTTCCCTGTCTCCAATGGCCCATTCAAGATTGCTTAAATTGCCCGTGTATAAATTGTACTTGTCAACATCAGAAAGTGCAGCAATGGAATCCAGTCTGTTGATCTCTGGAATTACTTGCCTGCGGCTATATGGTCTTGTTTTGGAGAAATTCAAAATAGAATCTGTCTGTGCTTTTATTTCCAGCCGCTCTATTAAAATATTTTCTTTGGCTCCCTGTGGTAAATAGGTGGTTTGGGAAAAAACTGGAATGGATATCAATAAAAAAGACAGTCTTACAAGGGTTTGTTTAAATTGCATGCAGGCAGTTTATCGATTTTCAAATTATGCAAAAATACCTGATTAAAGATATCCATATAGTGAATGAAGGAATCATTCGCGTTGGGGACATTTTGCTTTCCAACGGAAGAATAGAAAGAATTGATTCCCAAATTTCAGCCACGCAGGGTGCAGTTATAGAAATAGATGGAAAGGGAAAATACCTCTTGCCTGGTGTTATCGACGACCAGGTTCATTTCAGGGAGCCAGGCTTAACCCATAAAGCCAATATTTATACTGAAAGTAAGGCAGCAGTGGCTGGCGGGACAACCTCCTTTATGGAAATGCCCAATACTGTTCCAGCAGTATTGACACAGGAGTTGCTGGAAGATAAATACCAAATCGCGGCTCAAACATCCCTGGCCAATTATTCCTTTTTCATGGGCACCTCCAATGATAATGCCGAAGAAGTTTTGAAAACCAATGATAAAAAGGCTTCTGTTTGTGGAATCAAGATATTCATGGGCTCTTCTACAGGCAATTTGCTTGTAGATAATTACCTCACCATTGACAGGATATTCAGGGAAAGTGAAGTGCTCATAGCCACGCATTGCGAGGAAGAGAGCATGATAAAAGAAAACCTGCAAAGATTAAAAGCGCAAAAGCATATCCTGGAACCAGCTGATCACCCCGTGATCCGTAATGATGAGGAATGTTTTGAATCATCCTTTAAGGCTGTTCAACTAGCCAAAAAATATGGCACGCGATTGCACATCCTGCATATAAGTACTGACAAGGAGCTGGTGCTTTTTACCAACATGCTTCCCTTAAAAGATAAACGGATAACTGCAGAAGTATGTGTTCATCATTTAACTTTTACCAGTGACGACTATGCTTCTTTTGGTAACCTGATTAAATGTAATCCTGCCATAAAATCTCCAAACAACCGTAAAGCTTTATGGGAAGCTTTATTGGATAACAGGCTGGATGTAATAGCTACAGACCATGCACCACATACCTGGGCGGAAAAGAATGAACCTTATGAAAAGGCACATGCGGGCATTCCATTAGTTCAGCATTCCCTGTTGCTGATGCTGGATTATTATAAAGAGGGTAAAATATCTCTTGAGAAGATCGTTGAGAAAATGAGCCATGCAGTGGCGGATTGTTTCCAGGTAAAAGACAGGGGCTATATCAGGGAAGGATACTTTGCCGACCTGGTGATAGTTGATATGGATGGAAATACTACTGTAAACAAGGAAAACATACTTTCAAAATGTGGCTGGAGCCCTTTTGAAGGAAAAATCTTTAAGTCAAAGATCACCCATACGTTTGTCAATGGAAATTTAGTTTATGGAAATGGAGCCTGGAATGAATCTATAAAAGGTCAGCGGTTACAGTTTGCCAGGGATTGATACCTGGGAAAACGCCTGGAATTAAACCAATAGCTATTTTTTCTATATTCATTGCCAATGCAGATAGACAAGGTCACTTTTAATGATATTTCTATTTTTCATACAGAGGAAGAGTTCTCTATTTTTCACCGCCTTAACTTTACGCAAACAGTAGGAGGTAAGGAATGGTTGCGACGCTTTTTCCTGGAGCCGCATCATGACCTGAAACGTATCATCGGCGTACAGAATATCATTAAGACCTTTCTTGGGCGCATCGACGAGTGGCCAAAGGAGATCACCAATGGTACGGTGATCATGATGGATAAATTCCTGGACTATAATCTTGATCCGGTTCCGGAACATCCCACTGCTATCAATAGCTTAATTTATAAGGTCCTCCACCCGCAAGACTTTTCCATGGCCAGGTTCTCTGTGAAGCATTTCTGCGATTTTTTCCGTGGATTAAAGAAGATATTACAATTATTATCAGAAACAGAATTGCCGGCTAATCTTAGTTTTTATATTGACCGTATTAAAAAGATATTGCAGGAAAAACCATTGAAGGAACTGGCTGAAAGAAGTGTCTCTGAAGATTTCACTCATGCCCAGGTACTTTATTTTGCATACTTTCTCCGCAGGGATTATAAGTCAGATATCCTTGAACTCATTGACGTTTTCAGTCGGTTAGAAGCCTGGTATTCCATGGCTATGGCCGTTCATACCTATAATCTAAAGTTTCCGGAGTTTATTGTATCCGACGATCCCTATTTCCAGGCTGAGGGCCTTTACCATGTGATGTTACAGACACCTACGGCGTATGACCTGGTTCTTCAGCCAGACCAAAACTTCTTGTTTTTAACCGGGGCCAATATGGCGGGCAAAAGCACACTTATCAAAGCCGTTGGGTCTTCTGTTTTCCTGGCGCATATAGGTATGGGAGTGTCAGCCCGGCATATGAAGTTATCCTTGTTTGACGGCCTTCTTACCAATATCAATGTCTCTGACAATATTGCTAAAGGTGAAAGTTATTTTTTCAACGAAGTGCAAAGGATCAAGAACACCATTTATAAGATCAACGATGGTAAAAAATGGCTCGTTTTGATAGATGAATTGTTCAAGGGTACCAATGTGCAGGATGCCATGAAATGTTCCCTGGCCGTTATAAAAGGATTGATCAAGATTAAAAACTCATTGTTTATCCTTTCCACCCACCTTTATGAAATTGCGGAGGAGTTGAAGGCATATCCCAATATATCATTTAAATATTTCGAAACCAGGGTTATGGACGACCAATTAGATTTTACTTACCAACTTCGGGAAGGAATTAGCAACGATCGTATTGGTTATGTCATCTTAAAAAGGGAGAAAGTGGTAGAGATGCTGGAAAAGTTATAGATTCAACCTACCCCTTAATGCATCCAGGCCATGATTTTCATTATTAAAAACCATTATAATGCGCATCCTGTTTTTATCTTTTCTTATTGGCTTAAGTGCTTTGGTCAAAGCCCAGGATATAGATGTTCAACATTATAAGTATGAAATTGAATTATCTGACGCCAGCAATGCTATTGTTGGCAAGGCCTATGTTACTGTAAAATTCTTAAAAGCATCATCAACACTAGAACTGGATCTTGCCTCCGGCAAAGATGATGCTGGTATGCATGTATTCCAGGTAAAGGAAGGTGGCAATCTTTTGACCTTCAGGCAGGCCAGTGATAAATTGATCATAACTCTTACCAGGTCGTCCATTAAGGACGAAGTTCGTTCCCTGGAGATCAATTACATGGGAACTCCAAATGATGGATTGATCATATCAAAAAATAAATTCGGAGAGCGTACCTTTTTTGCAGACAACTGGCCAGACAGGGCTCATAACTGGATACCTTGTCACGATGTGCCATCGGATAAAGCCACTGTAGAATTTATTGTCACTGCTCCTTCTCACTATAAGATCATTTCCAATGGCTTATTAAAGGAGGAAATAGATTTAGGTGGCAATAAAAAACGAACCTATTGGAAAGAAGATATTGTCATACCTACAAAAGTTATGGTAATAGGGGCTGCAGATTTTGCAGTGACACGCGTTGATAATTCCTACCATATACCTGTTACTGCCTGGACCTATAAAATGGACAGCACCAAAGGAGCGTATGATTATTCATTAGGTGATGATATACTTCATTTCTTTGAAAGGTATATCGGACCTTACCCTTTTCGTAAATTGGCTAACGTAGAATCTAAAACAATTTTTGGAGGCATGGAAAATGCCGGAGCCATTTTCTATGCGGAAAGCACAGTGACCGGTGACCGGAGTTCAGAGTCATTAATGGCACACGAAATTGCACACCAGTGGTTTGGGAATGTGGCTACGGAAAAGAATTTTTCTCATCTGTGGTTGAGTGAGGGTTTTGCCACGTACCTCACGGATATGTATATCGAGCAGAAATATGGTATTGACAGTTTTCAAAAACGGCTACAGGATGAGCGTGAAACGGTTATAGATTTTGTAAGCAGGTTTAACCAACCGGTGGTAGATACCCTTACTAATTACATGGAGCTTTTGAATCCAAATAGTTATCAAAAGGGTGCATGGGTACTTCATATGTTAAGAAATGAAGTGGGAGACAGTACTTTTAAAAAGATCATCCGAACTTATTACAATACCTATAAGTTTAAAAATGCTGATACCAGGGACCTTGAAAAAATAGCAGAAGAGGTATCTGGAAAAGATCTTACATGGTTCTTTGATCAGTGGCTTTATCGGCCCGGAGTTCCCGAGCTGAAGATCGAAATGAAAACTGAAGGGGAGGACTTTAAACTGGAGATCACTCAAGGAAAACAGTTATATAAATTTCCATTAGATGTGTCCATCATCGGTGCTAAATCAGGCACTACCCATGAACGGTTTTATATAGACAGCCAGGTCAAAACATTTAAATTAAAAGTCACAGGACCATTCAGGATAGTGATAGACCCTGAAAAGAAATTACTTTATAAGGAATTGAATTAGCTCCATAATAATAAAGCTTCCTTACGGGAAGCTTTATTATTTTATAAGAATTTATTTCTAATCACTTATACCAACATAGTTACCGGGTTCTCCAGGTATTTTTTAAAGGTCTGCAGGAAGGAAGCTCCCACGGCGCCGTCCACGCTTCTGTGATCGCAGCTCAATGTGATCTTCATAATATTGCTAACCCCAAATCCTTCTCCCTTGCGCACCACTACTTCCTTGATGCGTCCTACCGCCATAATAGCGCTGTCCGGTGGGTTGATAATGGCTGTAAATTCTTCAATGTCCATCATTCCCAGATTGGATATGGTAAACGTATTTCCTGTGAACTCGTTTGGCTGCAATTTCTTGTTCCTTGCCTTACCTGCCAGCTCTTTGCTTTCTGCTGCAATCTGGCTCAACGTTTTCTGGTCTGCATAACGTACCACAGGAACGATCAATCCATCTTCAATGGCCACCGCCACGCCTATGTGAATATGCTGGTATTGGCGTATAAAATCACCCATCCATGAACTGTTCACAGCAGGGTGCTTACGAAGGGCCATAGCTGCTGCCTTCACCACCATATCGTTGAATGATATTTTTACATCGCTTACCTCGTTCATCTGTGTCCTGGCTATCATGGCATTATCCATATTGATCTCCATGGTCAGGTAGAAATGAGGAGCACTGAACTTGCTTTCACCCAGGCGTTTAGCTATCACTTTACGCATCTGGGAAACGGTAATATCTGAATAACCTTCCTGGCCTGAAACCACTGGGGTAACCGTTGGTGCGGCCGTCTTCTGTGCTGCAGGTTGCTCAGTGGGCTTAAAGTTGTCTATATCGTTTTTGGTAATTCTTCCATTATCACCTGTACCCTGCACCTGGGAAAGGTCTATTCCCTTTTCCCGGGCCAGTTGCCTGGCAAGTGGAGATGCCTTTATCCGTCCTTCAGGTGTGGTGGATTGACTTGTTTGCTGCGTAGCCTGGGGTTGCGGCTGGGCTGCTTGTTGAGCTGCTGGGGCACTAGTTTGTGCTGGTTGTGGTTCCGCAGGCTGGCCTGGTGCTCCGGATTTGGAGGCAGAAACAATGGCATTCACATCCACCTTTCCTTCCTCACCAATAATACACAACAGGTCATTCACAGCTATCTTTTCGCCAGGTTGAGCACCCTGGTATAATAATTTGCCATTCTTGTAGCTTTCCAGCTCCATAGTGGCTTTGTCGGTCTCAATATCTGCTAGTACGTCACCTTTCTTTACAGTATCACCCACCTTTTTATGCCAGGCTGCAATCACACCCTCTGTCATGGTATCGCTCAGGCGAGGCATCAATACCACTTCTTCCATTTTACTCAAATCTATCCCGTTGCTTTTGCTGCTCTCCGCCTGTGGTGCGGGTTGAGCTGGTGCCTGTTGGCTTGCGGGAGGTGCTTCTTTTGACTGGCCCTTTCCCGAAACTAAGGCTGATATATCTTCTCCCGGAGCGCCTACAATAGCAAGCAGATCATCTACCTGTATTTTGGCTCCTTTATCCCCGCCAATATGTAATAAAGTTCCATCCTTATAGCTTTCCAGCTCCATGGTGGCTTTGTCCGTTTCTATTTCTGCTAACAGGTCCCCTTTTTTTACCGGATCACCAATTTTTTTATGCCAGGCTGCAATAACTCCTTCCGTCATCGTATCGCTCAGGCGAGGCATTAATATCACTTCGGCCATGATTCTTGTTCTGTTTATTTTGAGTGCCGAAATTAAAGCAAAACAGGCAAATAGAAGGCTCCAACCCCTATGTGGAAGAAATATAAGCTTTTAAACCCCGTGGATAGAGCTGAAGAAATCACAAATATGAGGTATTATGCTTCTGCCTGACTCACAATGTCAGCCACATTTCCCGTTCTTTTGAGTACTCCCCAGCTTTGCAATTCACCTTTTATGGCACGCCTGCAGGATTTGAAAAGTACCCACCACATTAACCAGCGGTAGATCAATCTTTGAGGGAACAACCATACCAGCCTGCTTAACCGCTCCTTTTCCATTCTGAAGGCTATAACGGCAATACAGGCATCAAATAACATAAATGCAAAGTAATAGGGAACTATCTTGGCCGCATTGCCAGAGATCAGCCCAACCACCATAAACAAATCGGCAAAAGGTATAAATGCGGGAATTATATACTGGAACAATAGAATATTAGTCATTGCCAGGCAACCCAGCCATTTAAACTTGGGGTTGAAAAGAATATCCTTATGCTTCCAGAAAGTTTGCAATATTCCAAAGCTCCACCTGAAGCGTTGCTTCAGGAACTGCCTGGTCTTTTCCGGTGCTTCTGTAAGTGCTATAGCTTTATTCTCATTCTTAATGATGTAGCCAGCACGCAGGATGCGAATGGTAAGATCACAATCTTCTGCCAGCGTATCCGTAGTAAAGCCACCGGCTTCTTCAATAGCTTTTTTCCTAAAAGCCCCAATAGCTCCGGGTACTACCGTGATGGCATTGACAAAGGCAAATGCCCGTCTGTCAAAATTCTGGCTGCTGATATACTCAATAGCCTGCCATTTGGTTAACAGGTTCACTTCATTACCCACTTTTACATTCCCTGCCACTGCTCCAATTTCTCCCTGCTCAGGAAGGCTTTGGGCACTCAGGAAGTGTTTCATCAATTGAGAGATCGCATCTGGTTTAAGCTTGGTGTCAGCATCAATACAAACCACAAATTCTGCATCGGACATGTTTATTCCGTGATTGAGGGCTGAAGCCTTGCCCCCATTGGGCTTTGTATATGCCTTTATCTTTTCATGGTTTCTAAATACATCAATTACCCTGGCATAAGTATCATCAGTACTTCCGTCATCAACAAAAATGATTTCATAATTGGCATAGTTACATTTCAATAGATTGTTAAGCGAACTTACTATGTTCACTTCCTCGTTATAAGCGGGTACAATCACAGATACAAGGGGAGGGTTGGAAAGAATGGCAGGTGCAGTCGCTAAAGAGTTCTTTTCAGCTCTTCTTTCCTTCAAGGTCAAAAATGCCATTAATAAGGTCCGGGCAATAGACAGTAAAATAAATAGTATGAACAAAGAAAATAATACGGTTCCTATCCAATAGGTAGCCTCAAGGAACACATAATTGGCTTCCAGTAAATAATAGCCACTGCCCTTGGGCACGGGTGGCATTAATTCTTCTTTTTTCTTGCCTAACAGGTCTGCAATAGTAGTAAACGTGTACCCCCTCTCTTTAAAATAATCTATGATCTTTGGTAGCGCCTCCAGGGTTGCCTTCCTGCTTTCTCCACCAGCATCATGCAGCAGAATAATATTTCCTCCTGTGGTCTTATCATCTGTTTCCAGTTCTTTTTTTCTTCTGATGGTCCTTTGAAATAT
>JAEZLJ010000095.1 GCA_023415275.1 Bacteroidota bacterium | reverse complement strand
CCTATATACAGACCTGGTGGCCATTGATATTACTGATCCTAAAAATGTGCTATTGAAAAAGACTGTGGAGAATGTCTTTCCACACCGTTATTACAATGGATATTTCAGGCCGGATTCTAATTTGGTGATAGCGGCCTGGGAGAAAAGAGATACAACTATAAGGGATGAGGGTGAAGCAAATAACTGGCTAAAGGACAACAGGGGTGGTGTATTTATGAATTACGCCGCCTACTCGCAAAATTCAAGCGTGGGTGGAGCACAGAGTTCTGGCTCGGCCGCGGTGGCACCATATGGAGTGGGAGGGTCAATGGCCCGGTTTACAATTGCCAAAGAAAGATTGTACACAGTTGGTATTACCGACCTTAACGTATTTAATATTGCCAATTCGCAAAACCCTGTGCAAACAGCTCACAAGGATATTGGGTGGAATATTGAGACCATCTATCCATTCATGGACAACCTGTTTATAGGGTCACAGGCGGGCATGTTCATTTATAATATCATGAACGCTGATAATCCTTTGCAGACAGGCCAGTTTAGTCATGTGCAGAGTTGTGATCCTGTAATTGCGGATAGTAAATATGCTTATGTAACTCTAAGGTCGGGCACTGCTTGCCAGGGATTCAATAACCAGCTTGAAATACTGCAGTTAAATAACATTGTCAATCCTTCCTTGCTGAAGGTGTATCCACTTAAAAATCCTCATGGTCTTTCTAAAGACGGAAATACACTGTTCATATGTGATTGCGCTGATGGACTCAAAGTATTCAATGCAGCTGATGTGGTGAACCTGAAGCTTGTCAACCAAATAAGCGGTATAGAGACCTATGATGTGATTGCTCATAATTCAATTGCCCTGGTAGTGGCGAGTGATGGGCTGTATCAATATGATTATTCAAATCTGTCAGATATCCGGTTGATAAGCAAGATCAGCATATTAAAATAGTATATGAGAAGCCTATTATCAATAATTATGCTGCTACTGTGCTTTCAGCTTTGCGCTCAGAACAAAGTGCAGTTTCAATCGCTGAACCAGGTGGGCTTTTTAAAAGGACATGGTGCTGATGCTTTGCAATACCAGTCGGTAAATGGTGCCCGGTACAAAGGATTTTCATTAGGCATAGGGGCAGGCGTTGATTATTATTACTTCAGAACTGTTCCTTTGTTTGTGGAATTGAAGAAGGAAGTGCTTAATAAAAAAGAAACTCCATTCATTTTTGCTTCCCTGGGAAGTTCATTACCATGGATCAAGGACCCTGCTGCCGATAGTTGGCAAAAAAGTGAGTACAGTAAGGGGTCATATTTTGAAGCTGGTATAGGGTATAAAGTGCCATTTAAAAAACGATTGTTTATGATCTTTAGCATGGGCTATTCTATGAAAGAGCTGCATGAAACAAGGTATTGGCGGATGTATAGGGACTTCCCTCCCTATGACATGGAATCATGGTCGAACCCTGAGTATTATGATTACACATTCAGGAGGATCTCTGTCAGAGTTGGGCTAGGATTTTAGAAATCGAATGTTGCGCTGTATGCCCTTATGTTTACTTCTGCTGAGAGGAGAAAGTTTAAAGAACTTCCGAAACATTTCTTCGCTCAGTTCTTCCCATTCTTTGGTGGATAAGTTCAATATTTCAGGTAAAGGTGTGAAGGCTTCTTCGTGGTGAGGCTGGCTAAACCTGTTCCAGGGACAAACATCCTGGCAGATATCACAGCCAAACATCCAATTGTCAAACTTCCCTTTCATTTCAGCAGGAATGATCTCATCTTTCAATTCAATAGTAAAATAGGATATGCATTTACTGCCATTAATGACCTTTCCGGGCATGATGGCCTCAGTAGGGCATGAATCAATGCATTTTGTACAGCTTCCACAATAGTCTTTAACAAGTGGATCGTCATATTCCAGTTCCAGGTCAGTGATCAAAGTGGCAATGAAAAAGAAGGAGCCACTTTGTTTATTGATAAGATTTCCATTTTTCCCGATCCACCCAAGGCCTGTTTTACGTGCCCAGGCTCTTTCCAGTACCGGGGCAGAATCGACAAAGCCACGACCGTTGAATTGCCCGATCTTATCCTGCAGCTCTGATATCATAGATCTTAAGCGGGGTCTTATGACCTCATGATAATCCTTGCCATAAGCATATTTGGAGATCTTCAATTCCTGCGAAGAAGTTTCAGCAGGGTAATAGTTTTTTAATAGGGTTATCACAGACCGGGCATCAGGTACCAGCCTGGAAGGGTCGATGCGGAGGTCAAAATAATTCTCCATATACTGCATGTTTCCATGCATGCCCTGGTTGAGCCATTGTTCCAGCCTTCGCGCATCTTCATCCAGCGGCACAGCCCTGGCAATGCCACAATAATCAAAGCCATATCGGGCGGCCAATTGCTTTACCAGGATTGAATGTTCCGTTATTGCTGTCACCTTTATTAGATGTTATTTGGGCGGCGAAGTTGCATCATTGTCTTCTAAATGCAGCCTGTGAAACAACCGGTGCATGACAGGTGCCAATATTACCCCGATATTAGTGATGAATACCACACCGCTGAATAAGGCGTAGAAAGAAGAGAAGATCTTCCCTGATACATTGGTAATATTGAGAACCGGCCCCATGCCGCTTAGCAACATACATGAATTGTGAAAAGAGTCAATGACACTGGATTTTGCAGATAAACAAAAACCGGCAATACCAATTACAAGGCTGACACTCAAAATGACTGAGGCTACCAGTATATTTTTGAGTACACGCCTATAGAACTGGTGTATAGGCAATAATTTTTGCGACCTGTGTTCGTACATGTGGATATGAAACTACAAATAATATAACACCTGTTTTACTACATAAAAACTCTTAGATAATTCAGGATTAATTGAAATAACTTTTGAATACAGAAAAATTATAAGATATTGGCGCCAATACTAAACTAACTCCTCATGAGACTGATCCCCCTTGTGATCTCTTGTACGCTTGCGCTACCCGCTTTTTGTCAAAAGG
Source organism: Bacteroidota bacterium (assembly GCA_023415275.1). Classification (GTDB taxonomy): domain Bacteria; phylum Bacteroidota; class Bacteroidia; order Chitinophagales; family Chitinophagaceae; genus Flavisolibacter. The sequence continues at coordinate 12,118 of JAEZLJ010000095.1, read as the reverse complement.
AAAGCCCATTTACAAAATTTGGTAAGATATCACCATCAAACCTCGAAACTAAAGTATATGCCATTGACAGCGGTGCCAATGCTGTTGTGTTGAGTGATATTGGTTCAGCGACATTAGAGGGAAATTCCAAAGGTTGGTTCTCTCTGGTTTCCCGCAGGCACAAAGTAGTGCACATCCTCAATAAAAATGGATATGATGAAGCCAATGTGGAAGTGCATTTATATACCAATGGCAGTGATGAAGAAAAATTAGATAAGGTAAAAGCTGTTACTTATAATCTGGAGAATGGTAAACTGGTAGAGACCAGCCTGGACAAATCTGCCATATTTAAAGAAAAGATCAATAAGAACCGTTTGATAAAGAAGTTTACGATGCCTAATGTAAAAGAAGGCTCTATAATTGAATTTGATTACCAGGTTACATCAGATTATATCTCCAACCTTGATCCCTGGTTGTTCCAGAGCAGCACAGCTCCTACTTTATGGAGTGAATTTCAATTTACAGTGCCTGAATTCTTCATGTACAATTTTCTAAGCCGTGGTTTTCATAGCATTGATGTCAATGAAAGGAAGGACAGGACTTCCAATTTTACAATAAGGCAGACCCAGAATACCAGCAGTACAGAAACGTATAATTTTTCTGCTGGTGTCACAGATTTCCGCTGGGTCATGAAAAATGTTCCTGAACTAAAAGAAGAATCATTTACTTCTTCCATACGGAATCATATGTCAAGGATGGAGTTCCAACTGGCCTCTACCCAGTATCCACTGGAAGTTCATAACTACAGGACTTCTTGGACAGAGCTGACAAAAAGTTTACTGTCAAATGAAAGCTTTGGCAGTATTTTAAATAACAGCAATAACTGGTTGTCTGATGATATAAAGCCTGTTTATGCAAGTGTAAACTCAGGTGAAGAAAAAGCAAAAAGGATTTATAACTATGTAAGGGATAATTTTTCATGTACAGGAAATGCAGGGTATATCTATATGGATCAAACCCTTAAAAACGTGCTGAAAACCAAAAAGGGATCGGTTGCAGAAATCAACCTCTTGCTCACTGTGATGCTTCGTTATTCCGGCCTGGATGCTACTCCTGTTATTTTAAGTACTACCAAGCATGGATATGCCATTGAGTATTCACCCATGACCAGCAGCTTTGATTATGTAATTGTACAATTGCAGGATGATGGTAAAACCTATTACCTTGATGCCAGCGATAATCAGTTGGGATTCAACAGGCTTCCACTAGATTGTTATAACGGTCATGCCCGTTTGGTCAACGAGAGTGCAGATCCATTAGTGTTTTCGCCTGATTCGCTTTCCGAGACTAAAACCTCATTGCTGATCATTAATAATGATGAAAAAGGAAAATGGAGGGGCAGGATGTCTCAAACTCCGGGGTATTATGGCTCTTTGGATATCAGGGAGAAAGTGCAGGCCAAAGGGAAAGAGGAGTTTTTTAAAGATGTAGAAAAGGCTTTCGGCCTCGATTTGAAGATCATATCTCCTTCAATTGATTCTTTAAAGAATTATGAAACCCCTGTGGCGCTTCATTATGATGTAGAATTTATGAACAACGGGGAGAGTACCATATATGTCAACCCTTTATTTGGAGAAGGATATAAAAAGAATCTATTCACAGCAGCAGAAAGATATTATCCTGTAGAAATGCCGTATGCCATGGACGAAACATTTGTATTGAGCATGGAAGTTCCCAAAGGCTATGAAGTTGATGAACTGCCAAAGCAGATGATCGCCAAAGTAGATGAAGAAGGCTCTGGTTATTTTGAATATAGGATATCTCATTCCATGGGGCGGATATCTTTCCGTTGCCGGTTGAAGTTTACCCGTACTTTATTCATGCCTGAGGAATATCCAAACCTCCGTGAATTCTTTAATATGGTAGTGAGTAAGCAGAATGAACAAATTGTTTTAAAAAAGAAAATCTAGTATGCGTTTTTGTATATTCTTAAGCCTTTTGCTTTTTGTATCAGGATTAAAAGCTGCAGATCCTAAGTACCCTGTAAGCAGCATACCTGAAAGTCTGAAAAAAGATGCCGATGTGGTGAAGCGCATGGAAGAGATCACCTTCCAGGTGATAAGTACCGGCGAAACTATTCTGCATAAAAAATATGCACTTACCATTTTAAATGAGAATGGTGCAGAGAATGCAGGGATCGCTGAATATTACGACAAGCTTATCTCCATTACTTCAATGGAAGGCACATTGTATGATGCTGCAGGGAAAGTTTTGAAGAGAACGAAGAATAAAGATATCTCTGATGTTAGTGCTGTTAGTGGTAATAATCTTATCGATGACAGCAGGATGAAAACCCATCATTTTTATTACAGGGAATATCCATATACGGTTGAATATGAAGTTGTACAGAAGTTCAGTAATACTTTATTCTTTCCTAACTGGTATCCCCAGGAAGATGAAAAGTATTCTGTGGAGCAAAGCAGTTATACTGTGATATGCCCGGAACAGTATGAGATAAGATATAGGGCGTTCAATTATAAGGGTGCACCTGAGGTAACTACTGAAAAGGGAAAGAAGAAGATGCGTTGGAGCGTTAATGCTATTCCGGCTATCAAGTTGCCATTTGCGTCACCCTCCTGGAAGGAAATGACCACTGTGATTTATTTTGCGCCTTCAGAGTTTGAGATACAGGGCTATAAAGGCAATATGAGTTCCTGGAAAGATTTCGGAAAGTTCCAGGCTAGTTTAAATGCAGGCAGAGATGTATTACCTGCCCAGATCGTAGAAACTGTTAATCGTCTTACTGCGGGTATAAATGATACAAGGGAAAAGATCCGGGTACTTTACAATTTCCTGCAAAAGAATACGAGGTATATAAGCATACAATTAGGTATAGGTGGGTGGCAGCCTTTCCCGGCCAGTGAAGTAGCCACCAAGGGTTATGGTGATTGTAAAGCCCTTACCAATTATATGTATAGCCTTTTAAAAGCTGCAGGTATAAAGTCTAATTATACATTGGTGTACGCAGGGGGAAATAAAGATGTACTGATAGAGGATTTCCCAAGCAACAGGTTCAACCATGTGATACTCTGTGTGCCTATGGCAAAAGATAGTGTATGGCTGGAATGTACAAGCCAAACCCTACCTGCAGGGTATATGTCAGATTTCACTGGCAACAGGAAGGCGTTGATGATCACTGAAGAGGGAGGTGTAGTAGTAAGAACACCACAGTATGGCCTCCGGGAAAATACCGAGCAAAGAGTTATTAAAGCAAGGCTCGACGAAAATGGTGACCTGAGCCTGAATGTAAAGGCAAGCTACGGTGGTACAGAACAGGACGATGTCAGTTCCCTGATCAATGGGTTGTCTAAAGAAAAGGTGGAAAAAGTATTGCAAAAAGAATTGGAGCTTTCAACCTATAACATTAATAACTTCAAATATGAGGAAACAAAAGATGTATTGCCAAAAGTGGATGAGCAACTGGATATTTCAGTAAGCAATTATGCCACCATTAGTGGCAAACGTTTATTCATTATGCCTAATATTTTAAATCGTGGTGGAGTGGTTTTGAATGACCAGAAAGACAGGGCTTTTGATTATGTATATAATAATGCCTATCGCCAGGAAGACAAATACGAAATAGATATACCTGAAGGTTACGAATTGGAAGCTACCCCTGCAGATGTCAATTTGCAATCAAAATTTGGTACCTACACCAGCAGCGCAAAGCTTGTTGGTCATAAGATCATTTACACCCGAACCAGGGAGCATTTTGCCGGAAGGTATCCTGCAAAGGAAGGTGTAGCACTTGCCGGTTATTTTGAATCGGTTTACAGGTCAGACAGAAGTAAGATGGTGTTTGTGAAAAAAGCAGGCACACCGTAATACATACATGCTTTACATAAGAGTGCCCATTCATTGAATGGGCACTCTTGTTTTAGATCATGGAATTTTAATTTACCCCATTGCATTTTGAACTCCTGGTTTCATCAATGGCTGCTTTCATCTGCTGGTACAATTCAGGCTTTTGTTCTTCCCGCATTGGCTTGGTAAACACCAGGAAGGCATAGCCGCGGCACCAGTCCACCACAGGCCATTGAGCAATGATACCCGGGCATGTAAGAGCTGTAGCCAGGTTAGCTTCGCTGGTTTTTCCTTCTTCTGTTTCCTGGGCCCAGCTCCCCAGTGTATAATTGAATCCGTTGGCTGACCTTGGAGCTAATTTGATTGCTTGTGAGTTGGCCTGTATCGACCGTAATTCTTTTACTGCTGCCTCACTCAACACTTGTTTGCCATTGAAGCTTCCATTATGTAGCAGCATCGCCAGGAATTTAATGTAATCATTTGGGGTAGAGCGGGCGCCTGCAGCCGGGTCAACCGCTGACCCATCAAGTGTAGTAAAAGAAGTTTTGGACATGCCAATTGGATTGAGCACCTTTTGCTTGATCAACTGGTCAAAGCTTTTCTTCATCACCACTTCGGCTACCCTGCCAGCAATTTGAGGTCCCATGATATTGTACCTGAATTCTGTACCGGGGTTGGTTTGGATCTCCTTTTTAGCAAAAGATTCCACTTCTTCCTGTAAGGAAGCGAACTTCTTTTTCTGGAAAAAACCCATCATGCCCGCCTCTGCCTGGATGCCTGTGAAATGGGAAAGACAGTGACGAAGGGTGATATAATTTTTGCCATACTTTTCAAATATGGGCAGGTATGTGCTTATTTTATCGTCAAGGGATAGACGCCCTTCATCAACAAGTTTCATAATGAGTGCAGCTGTTAACCATTGACTGGCCTCAGCCATTGGCAGCTCAGACTTGATTGACAATTCACCCATCTCTTTTTTAAAAACAATGGTATCAGTCCAGACCAGCGCAACAACATCCTTATCCAAGGTCTTTTGGTTTTGCATCAGGATAGCATCAAGCTGTTGAAATTTGTCAACTCCCCACTCCTTATCATTCTTTTTATTCTTTTGCGCAAAGCAAGGCTGAAGAAATAACAGTAGGAGAGGCATGAAACTGAATTTCAGGCAGTTAATTCGTAAATTGTATGACATTCTTTCGGTGAGTTTATGGTTGGATTGTTGTTTGTGGCTATAGATGTCTGGCAGCAGACCGGATAGGTCCATCTTCTGCAGACAATATAGAACGAAAAATTACTAATCAAATTATAATATTCACATATGAACTTATCGAACTTTACCATTAAAGCCGCAGAAGTGATTCAACAATCGCAGCAGCTGGCTTTTAATAATGGCAATGCCAATATAGAAACGGAACATTTTCTAAAGGCGTTGCTTGACCAGCAGGATTCGCCCGTAGATTACCTGTTGAAAAAGAATGCAGTTAATACACAACAACTGGAAACCCGCCTGGATAGTTTGGTTGATAAACTACCTAAGGTGAGTGGCGAACCAGCCCAGTCTATTTCCAGGGAAGCCAATAATGTGATACTGAGAGCAGGGGCTTTAATTAAGCAATTTGGCGATGAATTCATTACCCCCGAGCACCTATTATTGGCATTGGTACAAGGAAATGACAATACAGCCAAACTATTAAAAGATTTTGGCCTTACGGAAAAGGGACTTACTGCGGCTATCAATGAATTGCGGAAAGGATCCACTGTGACCTCACAAACACAGGAAACCCAGTTTAATGCATTAAACAAGTATGCTAAGAATTTAAATGAGCTGGCCCGTCAGGGTAAGTTAGACCCTGTAATTGGAAGGGACGAGGAGATCAGGCGCACACTGCATATTCTTTCACGGAGAAGCAAGAATAACCCTATACTGGTGGGTGAGCCCGGGGTGGGAAAGACAGCTATTGCTGAAGGCCTGGCCATGAGGATCGTAAATGGAGATGTGCCGGAAAATCTAAAGTCTAAGATCATTTATGCCCTTGACATGGGGCAATTGATAGCCGGTGCCAAATACAAAGGCGAATTTGAAGAGCGTCTGAAAGGGGTGGTGAAAGAAGTTTCTACCAGTGAAGGAGAGATCATTCTGTTTATCGACGAGATCCATACCCTGGTAGGAGCAGGTGGTGGAGAAGGTGCTATGGATGCAGCCAATATATTGAAGCCTGCGCTGGCCCGTGGTGAGCTGAGAGCTATCGGTGCCACTACGCTTAATGAATACCAGAAATTCTTTGAAAAGGATAAGGCGCTGGAAAGACGTTTTCAAAAGGTGATGATCGATGAACCATCAGTGGAAGATGCCATTTCTATCTTGAGAGGACTGAAAGACCGTTATGAGACCCACCACCATGTCCGCATTAAGGACGAAGCAATCATAGCGGCCGTAGAACTCTCTGTAAGGTATATAACCGATCGTTTCCTGCCCGATAAGGCCATTGACCTCATTGATGAAAGTGCAGCCAAGCTGCGCCTGGAAATGAACTCCATGCCTGAAGAGTTGGATAAATTGGAGCGCCAGATCCGCCAATTGGAGATTGAAAGAGAAGCTATCAAAAGGGAGAACGATGATGAGAAGCTGAAAGACCTGAATACTACCCTGGCCAACCTGGCGGTGGAAAGGGACACCCTAAAAGCCAAATGGCAGGAAGAAAAGGACTTGGTAGAGAAGATACAGAATGCCAAGGCGGAAATAGAGCGATTGAAGCAACAGGCGGAACAGGCAGAAAGGGAAGGAGATTATGGAAAGGTAGCAGAGATCAGGTATGGCAGGGTGAAGGAACAGGAGGAAAAGATAACTGAATTGCAGGCTGGATTGAATGAATTAAGCGCTAATAGCCGCAGGCTGATGAAGGAAGAGGTGGACGCTGAAGATATTGCGGAAAGTGTGGCCAAATCAACTGGCATCCCTGTAAGCAAAATGCTTCAAAGCGAAAGAGAGAAATTGCTTAACCTGGAGGATGAACTGCATAAAAGAGTTGTGGGACAGGACGAGGCTATCACTGCTGTCGCCGATGCGGTGCGAAGAAGCCGTGCCGGGTTACAGGATCCCCGAAGACCCATTGGATCTTTCATATTCCTTGGTACCACGGGGGTCGGTAAAACTGAGTTGGCTAAAGGACTTGCAGAATATCTTTTTGATGACGAGCATATGATGACCCGCATTGATATGAGTGAGTACCAGGAAAAACATACGGTCAGCAGGCTGGTAGGTGCTCCTCCTGGATATGTTGGATACGATGAGGGAGGACAGTTAAGTGAGGCCGTACGTCGTAAACCTTACCAGGTAGTGCTGCTGGATGAAATTGAAAAAGCGCACCCTGATGTGTGGAATATATTACTACAGGTGTTGGACGATGGCCGGCTTACCGATAACAAGGGCAGGGTGGTCAACTTTAAAAATACCATCATCATCATGACCTCCAACATGGGTAGTGATATCATCCAGGAAAACTTTGCGGATGTTACTGAAAAAAATAAGGAGCAGGTAGTAGAGCGCACCAAGGTAGAGGTAATGGCCCGCCTGAGAGAGACCATCCGTCCCGAGTTTTTAAACAGGGTAGATGAGATCATACTCTTCCAGCCATTGATGAAAAGCGAGATCAGGGGTATTATCCGGATACAATTGGAAGGTTTGAAAAAATTGGTGGGACAAAATGGTATTCAATTGCAGTTTTCTGATTACCTGCTTGATTACCTGGCTGAAAATGGCTTTGATCCACAATTCGGAGCCCGCCCGCTGAAGCGTCTTATCCAGAAAGAGATCGTTAACCAGTTAAGTAAAAAGATCCTTTCAGGAGATATAGACAAAACACATCCTGTGCTGGTAGATGTTTTTGATGGGGTAGTGGTGTTCAGAAATGATGTAGAACAACCCCACACAGTATAATGGAACCGATATTACAATATAAAGCCCGGGAACTTCCCGGGCTTTTTTGTTAATAAGCAATATACTGGCTCACATTGATTCATAGGAGAATACCTTTTCCGTAGTGTCTATCTCAATGGCATCATACTCTTCTGATGCTAAGGAAACATCCGTGTCCGTAAAACGGCCCGTCAGGGTGAAGTTATTCGTATTCATAAGGTATCCCACAGCAACCATCTTAGAAAACCTGGCCATATTAATCAGGCAGTTAAATTTAAGGGTTCGCTTTTCCATGGTGGTTTAGACTTTAGACGAAAGTAAATCTAATAAAATCTGTGTGCAAAGTACACATACTTAGCCTGGAAGTATTTATTCACATCCCTGTTTTCAGGCTGCTGATAATGAAATACAGCTCATCCATAAAAATTATCCACATCCCCTTTTTAAACAAATCTATCCCAGGAAAAGGTTATCAGGAGATTGGTTTAATAGATCCACATAGGTTTTTTGAGCATCTTAGGATCATTGAGTTGCATAGTATTTCCTTCCTAACTGCCTAATTATAACGTTATTCACTTCTGAGAAGGACTCATTTCTTCAAAATACCGTATAAAAACGGTAAGAATTAGGTGATTATACGGTTGTGAATCCTTCAATATATAACCAACTTTGCCTCCAGATAAATGCACGCACAGCAGCCAGTTTCTCTCATGTGTTATAGTAAAGCCATTTCACCCGAAATGGCTTTTTTTGTGCAGCATAAGTATAATGTCTGGATGCCTGGAATAGGAAAAAAGATCCACTGCTTTACTTTTTGGCTTTGCGTTTTCTTACATACATACTGTAAACCTGGTACGGCGAATCAATGATGATTATTTCTAACCACCCGATTTTGTTTTATTATGCTGGCCATACCATAATCCCATTCTTCCGCCTCTTTGGGATCTATATGGCATAATTTTTTATCCTGATCACCTATAATTTATTAGTTTATGCAAAACTGGTTAAGGGCAATAATAGCAGGATACGGCGCAAAAAAGTTAGGAGGTGGTTGTTTTGGTACCATTATAGTTTTCATTTTGATCTATTGGTTATTGGGGCATTGCTGATGAAGAGTAAGCGGAATTTTAATTCTATGAGAACAATATTTACCCGCCTCAATGGTTTACCGGTCGTGATAACAAAGGCATTCCTTCCCGGAGTTTTCCTGGTCATGTTAGTGGCCTGCAATGATCATTCTTCCGGGTCAAAGACAGATGCTGATTCTACATTCCAATCCGCACATGTTGATACAGTGACAGTGCAGCCTGGAAGCAGTGTAACCAACTGCTACATGTATGTGCTTAAAAGGGATACAGTATTGCTTCAACTTCAACAAAAAGGCAAAAGGATTACTGGCGTCATGTCCTTTGACAATTACCAGAAAGATTCCAGCCATGGTGATATTACCGGCTATGTGAATGGTGATACCCTTTATGTAATGTATGATTTCATGTCGGAAGGTATGCGTTCGGTCATGGAGATCGCATTACTAAAATCTGGTAATAGCCTGATAAGAGGTGTAGGACCTCTCACGAACAAGGGCGATACCGTATTATATAAGGATCACCAATCTATAGATTACCAGGCTGGACAAAAACTGGATCCTGTTGACTGTAGCAGTATTTCGATGCCCACTCCATAGTTGATACTCACATCTTATCATCCTAATTCATTACTGCAGTATACTGATCAAGGCAGTTAGTGGCATCATATTAGCGGCAATGTAAAAAACGAAGCATATGAAAAACGATAGAAGACCGGCTACAGGCCAGGAATCTGACCGCAGCCTGAGCACTCCATCGGAGGCTAACCGTGATAAACACATCAATTACCTTGATGATGACAGGAAGCATGAAGTGGCGAATGATCAAACCACCCGTGAAAGACAAGAGCGTTGGCAAAATGATTTACAAGAAGGTCAAAGAGGAAATCATTCAGAGGATATATATTAAAATCAACATCATGGCAGAAAATAGAGATGAGCGAAGAGAACAAGGAAAGGGTTCAAGCAGCAACACTGAAAATAAAAATGAAACTTTAAATGATCCCGGTGCTGCTGTTGTTGATTATGGAAGGGCGAGCCAGGGTAATATGGAAAACCAGCAGGAAGACCGTGCAATAGATGCGGGCAAGGGTAATCAATCAGCCGATAAAAATGAGGATAAGAATACCAGTAGGTAACGCCTGGAGGACCTATTAATTAGTTATACTACTATTTTAGTTTGTGCATGGCCGTGGTAATTATACTATTGCAGGTGCTAATTAAATGAACGATTTTGTACCATATTTCCTTAACTGGTAAATATTACGTTTTGAAAGCAAGCCCCTGTTTCTACAGGGGCTTTTGCTTTCAGTTTACCTCAACCATGATGCTTTAAAACCAGGGAGCTTTATGTAGCCTATCAGGTATTGTGGCAGTGCATTTGCTGCATTTTATTAAAACCTGCTGTCATGAAATCTATTCTTTTATGTATGGCTGCTCTCATACTGGTTATGCATCAATCAATGGCCCAGCAAAAGAAAAATTCTATAGCTTCCGGAAAGGCGGTCCTGCCATCTCAACCGGTGAAGCCATTGAACCTGGGAGCCACCAAAGAAAGTAGGAAATACACCTTGTCTAGTACTTCAGCTCACAACGCATATGCTGAACCCCAGACTCCCATGCAGATCAATGATCCCGTTATTAATTTGTTGAATGCAAAAGCCAATGAAACTCCATACACTATTGACCGCAGCTCATTAATTGGTGTGCCTGCGGGTACCTATGGATTTGCAAATGGCAAGATCAGTTTTTACCAGGTAGGTGCCACCTCCACAGGTACCAGCACAGGCAGCGGGGCAGTAGGAACGGGTAGCAGTCCCGGCGGAATTGGCTCTGTAAGTCCATTTATTGGTGTCAATGGTAAAAGCCCCTACACAGGTACCGGTCCGTATGGAACCAGGCTAAGACAGGAAAAAGCCGGAACAGATTCCACCAGGCACCATTAATTCTGGCTATTCCCTCTACTGGATGTATAAAGTCCGCGAGGGCCAGTTAGTAATAATACACACCCTCAATGGCATAATTCTTTCAAAGTTCACTTAAACCATGCAACATGAACGATAAGGATACCTTTCCATCAAAAACCAACCTGGGCGGCATCGGCCGCAATAATTTCATAAAGGATTCTGAAGGCAATACCACCAATATCAGCCGCGATATTAGTGATATGGATCAAAAAGAGGGTCAGATGAACAACGGCGAAATGGGTGGCAACTTTAACCAGGAATCCCAAGATGAAGACATGCCAGGCAAGGCTTCCTGAACTAATTTAAACATCATTTTTATGAATAAGGATTTACAACATTTTGAAGAGCAGCATGCTCCCCTGAAAAATACAGATAAGGCCTTTGTCAAGGTCAACAAAGATGGATCTCCCAACCTGGATGGCAAGAACACTGAACCCCGGGAGCGCAATAAAAGGGAGGCCATTGAAGCACCACCGGAAGGCCAGGGAAGGCATTAAAGGCTGTTTCCCAGGGAGTTTCTTACAATTTTATACCTGGCTGTAACCTACCGAAGACCGTAGAGGTCTTATGCTGTATGTTACAATCAATCAAACTTCTTTGTGCTGCCCTCTTGCTTACCTGTCTCAGCTCTGCTGCATGGGGCCAGTCTGATATACAGAAAGGTAAGCTGGTAGAAACTGTAGATCAGTTCTTCCGGGTCTATAATTCAGGCGATAGCGCTCAATACTATCATTTATTGCAACCAGTGGTCAAAGACACTGCTGAACTGAACCACCTGATGGACAGGTATAAATTCACCTATTCCATTATTGGAAAAGTGACAGTCAAAAAGGTGAATGTATTGTCACCCACACAGGCAGATGCCTGGGCTAAAGACGAACAATTTGATTCATGGTGGAGGTTTTCCATCATGACTGATTCCAACCAGCAGTTTCAGCAAAGATTGGTAAGGCCTGATCGCTTTCCAGGTGAGTTTGTCCAAACCGGGAAACAGGATTACCTGCACCTGGGCGAACAGGTCAACAACTATATCAATCAAAAGCTGGGCAACCAGTTTTCAGGAAATGTATTCATCAGTCACCAGGGCAAAGTACTTTTCTCCAGGTCTTACGGTAATAATAACCAGGGAGCGCCCAATACCATTGACCAGCAATTTGGACTGGCCTCCATGGGTAAGATTTTTACGTCTATCAGCATCCTCCAACTCAAGGATAAAGGCAGGCTTGAGCTGACAGATACAGTAGGCGAATTTTTGCCTGGATTAAAAAATAAGGCAGTGGCTGCAATCACCATAGAGCAGCTCTTAAC
>JAEZLJ010000002.1 GCA_023415275.1 Bacteroidota bacterium | reverse complement strand
GACAGGGAGTACCCCATCTCCTCAAAAATCCTATGGAATCTAATTAATCTTAGATCTCTTCCTTCGACATTCGATATTCCTTGTTCGATATTCTGCGGTTCATTCCAGTCTCCTTCCCACCAAAGCCTATCCTTCTCCCTATCTACGCTATACTTAGTGCGTGATCATCACGCAGTATCTATACCGCAGGTAGGGGGTAAGTAGGGCGTTGATAGGAAGGAGGCCGGGAGAAAGTTTATGGAAAATAAGTTCCGGGCATTTTAAAGAGAGGTTGGAATACGTCAGGATGCGTATCGGTTATTTGCCCAAAAGTTCTTTACCATAGGCGGAGAGGTAAGGAACAATTTCCATAAGGCTGATCTCTATATCAAGGTCGGCTTCGTGGGGCAAGGCCACATATGGAAAACAATATTCCTTGTAAAAAAGAATAGAGCGGGATCTCAGAGATATCTGTTGAACATCTCGATTGGCATCTTCCAGGCATTCCTTAAAGGTATCGGATATGTAAACCGAGTCTTCTCCGATTTCCATTTCTCCTTTCAATTCCTGGATGCGCTGGGCCACCCTTATTTTTCGTTCTTTGAGCAACCTGTTTTTTAATATTTGTAGCCCTCGCGATGTAAAAATGGCTGCAGCGGTTATCATCTTCCCGGTACGGTTATCGAAATTGTAATAAGAAGGGAAGTTGGTAGAATAGGCACCTGTACTTTCCAGTTCAAACTGCAGCGATAAAAGCCTGGCATTGTTCACAACCACGGTATAATCAATAGCTGAATACCCCGATTGCAAGATGCTGTCTTCGTTGATATACCTAGATGCTGCGAAGATCTTATTGGAATCGGTGATGATCTTTTTGTTATCCAGTACATTCTTTTGTAGGTATTGATTGATCTTCCTGGCTACCAATGACTGTTTGGACTGTATAAAAGGGAAACGATAGGAAAGCCAGTTGTTTTCGGGGTTCAATGTAATAGCCCTAACGCTTACCTGGGCCCGGGCAGAGAAAACTATGGATGTTAAAAGCAGTAGGGTAACAAAGCGGCTGATCACGGGACTAATATACATCAGGATTGGAGGAATAAAAGGATTGGCCAGGATGGATCAGGATTTCAGGATTATAAGATTTGCAGGATTCGATCAATAAAGATTAAATGAGTAATTTAAAATTCAATTTTCATACTTACAATAATCAATTACATGGAGCAGCTTGACGAGATAACTTACAAGATCATTGGTTGTGCCATGAAGGTGCATAATACGCTTGGTAATGGTTTCCAGGAAATAATTTACCAGCGCTGCCTGGCCATTGAACTGGGCCTTGCAGGTTTACATTTTGAAAGAGAAAAGGACCAGGTTATTTATTATAATGGAATGAATGTAGGAACACGTCGTGCTGATTTCATCGTGCAAGAAAATATTATGGTAGAAATCAAGGCGTTGATTAACCTTGAAGATGTTCATCTGGCACAAGCAAAAAATTATGTAGTGGCTTATGATCTTCCTGTGGGATTGCTTATCAACTTTGGAGCCGCCAGCTTACAGTATAAAAAAGTGTTTCGTTCAAGGAAGCTGTCTGAATCAGGATTTACAGGATTAAAGGATTGACCAGGGAGGGATCAGGATTTCAGGATTGTTAGATTTGCAGGATAATAAGATCATTAATAAATAATCCTGTAAATCCCAAAATCCTCTCATCCTGATTCAGACAAGGGGTGGCTATTTTATTTCCAGCACTGCAAAAGAATACTGCTCGTTGGATTGGTTAATGATATGAATGCTCTTGACAGGTTCTATAAAAAGCAAATCTCCTTTGCGGGAGAAGCTTTTGTTGTTCACTGTGACCTTCCCGGTATTATCTGTTAATCCCACAATGAGCAGTGGCCGTTTGTTATTTACCTGCAGTTTCTTTCCTCCTTCCATACTGAGCCTGAAAACCCGTGCCGGCTCCGCATCAATCAGCAGTTGGCTACCTGGAACATTTGAAAAAGGGCTTCGCGTAGCAGGTTGGCCTTTGGAAAGCAATTCAATATCCATGACATGGAATTCAGTACTGTCCTCGTTCCATACCCTGTGAATGCGAGGTGTGGTGGCGAAGCTTTCATACGATATAACACTGTCACCTCGGAGGGCTGTGGAGGCTTGTTCTTCCTGGATCACCTGTGAGCCTGTTTTTACCTCGTTGAGCACGATGAAGACCGAAGGCGTTTCGTGCTTGTGGAATTGAGTGGTGTCTCCCGGCTGTATACGTACATCCAAAACACGCACCCAGGCGTTTTCAAATACGTTGTGGTGCAAAGGCTCCTGTCTGACGGGCACCTGGGCGGCTATAACCTGATACAGTACTACTGCCCAAAAAAAGAAATAAGCCTTTATCATACTAATAAGTTACAACAATATGGGTAAAACATAATTATGGTAATCTGATTACCTACACGCAAAAGGACCTTTTTGAACTTATTTACCTACAAATAGGTATTGACCTGAAGTACTTTTCTTACCATTTTGCACCCCGATTCAGAAACCCTTGTTATTATACGGGGTTACTGGCAAATTAAAATACACTCTATGAAACTAAGACTAATCTGTTATGCATTGCTGCTGGTTGTGGCAGCCCAAAGTTGTAAAAAGGCAGTTGAACTCAAGAACCAGTTGGTAGATCAATACTGGAAGAATGTAGATGGCGTGGTGCTGGAGTTTGGAGACAAGGAAGCCTACGTGATCGATGCGGGTAATTCCAACCTGGAATCAAATCCTGCCGTGTTTGACATCTATTCCATGCCTTACATCAAAAACATTATCCAGACAGGACAGTATTCTTATACAGGTGATATAGTGAAGACAACTTCTACCAGTGGAAAAATCACTTCCGCCACCTACCAGAATACTACACTCGATATTTCAGAAGAAAATGGCAAGCTGGTGATACATATCTCCAACGCTGATGCTAATGCCGGAACATGGACAGGTGATTCGAATATGGGTACCACTGATCCTAGCACGCCTCCTGTACCAAGAGATACTACCAGCACACTGTTGAAAGATCCGGGAAGCACCTTCTCATCGGTGCATTCTACAGGCACGGTTTCCAACTTTAGCAACTTCCCTGTATATGGGCGCTATCGTCCCCTGAGTTCTTCTCCAGGCAGGTATAATTACAATATGGATGCTTATGTAAACGGAAACTGGCTTTTGACCCTGACCTTTAGTGAAAAGCCTTCTGTTAATAAGGTTTACAAATCCACCAGCGGCTCTACCAGTACGATGTTACCTATGAGTTCGGATAAAGTGGGCATTACTTGGTTGTCTTCTTACGACGGCGAGTATGATAAGGATGTGAATGTAACAGTTAGCGGAGGTAAGATCACTGTAACGGGTACGAATATCAAGACACATGCAGTTGCGGGTTATGATGACTTCATCACCTTCAAGGTGGTGGGACAATAAGAATTGAATATGTAAGATGTGATATTTGATATTTGTGGAGAGCGTGAAAATGTGACTTTCAGTTTAAAGTGTAAGAGGAAGCCAACTATTGCGAATTCCGTCCTCCTAATAATTACTGGCCCTGGATATCCGGGGCCTGTTTATTTAATAGGTAAGAAAGAATATTCAGGGATGTTCAAATGTGTAAGTTTCATACCTGGCCGTTGGAATGGGCTATTGCGATTCAATAGGGATAGCAAGTAATTACTTTTTATTCAACCAAAAGCCCAGGTTGAGCTGTCCAATGCCAGTAATTTTTGAAACATTGACGGTATGGGTGTCAGTCGAATAATCGCCATTGTACATTGTACCTTTGGTAAAGAGGTATCCAATACCAAGATTCAGGTCCAGGCTGAAACGTTTCAGACCATTTCGTTGAATACCCCAGGCGCATCCAATGGTAGTAACAGGACGGCGATCCACTTCCTTTAAATGATATTTATCCGCTGCGGCCTGGGTAAAAATAGTTTCTACAATTCCGGCCACGTAATTCATGCTGTTCATCTCTGTACGTTTTCCTTTTGCCTCCCTGTTTGCCGCATTGTAATAGTAACGGTATTGAGCAGTGGCTGCAGGATCAAAATAAACACCTGAGTTAGTTCCCAGGCTGCTGGACCAACTGAAATAGGCAGAGGTATTTAAAAATCCTTGCGCATAGATAGTTTGCCATTTTCCCACTCTGGCCTCATAACTGATTCCAGGGTTCAGGAAAGTAAGTGTGGTTATATTGGTTACATCTGTATTGGTATGGCTTTGAGCATGACAAATTCCGGCAGATAAAAGCAGGCAGAAGTACAATAATTTCATTTAGATAGTTTTGGGAAAGAAAGATAATATTATGCAGGTATAATTTTTATGTGCCAATAATTCTATCGGTATTAAAGTGTAGTTAATGTTCCAACCCACTTCTTATCAACAAAACCCACGCCTTATAGATATCATAGCATTTCATCTGTTTTTTACAATAAAGGGGTTTGTGTGGGGTGTTTATTTCTTCAAAAACTCCAGCAGGTAATACACCAGGAAAGCAGGCCAGAAGAGTGCTTTAAAAAAGCCGAGTACGCCAATCCAGAATGTGGCGGCTGATTGAATATAATAAACCAGCGCACCAATAAAGCCCATGCCATAGAGCGCTGAGCCAGAGTGATGGGAGCTGTTGCGTGCTTTAGATTCCATGGCTACAATTTCTTTCTAATCTATGTTAGGTTCCCAGCAAAAGCAATGACGCCGGACAAGAGAACAGGTGATGCAGGTCAAGGAATTCAGGATTTAATATTGAAGAGGCAATATTTAATATTTACTGATTTATTCAATATTTACATACAATAGGTCAAAGGGAAATTAGCGTCAACAGACTCATTGTGTAACAGTTATATTTGATGATCAATTAACAGCGTTTCTATGAAATCTATATCTTTCAATAGTACCAGGTTTATTGCCTTTTTCATTATACTTTGTTTTGCATCGCACCTTAATGCGCAGAGTGATTCCCTGGCAGTAGTGAATGCCAAATGGGAAACAAAAAAGATTGCCAAAGGCATTACATTGAAACAGCACTGGTTTGAACACTCGCTGTTTGGCAGCAATCAGAACATCAGCATATTGGAGATAAAAATGAATAGGCGCAACAAGCTGGATGTGGCAGCTGAGCCAACGATCTTAAAACCTGCCAGTGCATTTGGTACAGCAGAAAAGGCTACTGCTGCCATCAATGGAACTTTCTTCAACATGAAGAATGGAGGGTCTGAAGATTATATCCGGATAGATGGGCAGGCATTGAATGAAACACATGTAGGCCAGAAAGGGCGCAGCTTTCACCAGCGGTCTGCTATCATTATTGATGGTCATAAAGTTTTTATACAGGCATGGGATGGATCGAAAGACTGGGAAGCAACGCTGAAAGGGGAAGATGTAATGGTAACCGGACCGTTATTACTGGATGATGAGAAGAGGGTTCAGCTGGATTCGATTACATTCAATACGGCAAGGCATCCGCGTACGGCGTTAGCCATAAAAGGCAATAAGGTTTTGTTGATCACCGTGGATGGACGGAATGAAAAAGCAGCAGGTATGAGTTTGTATGAACTGGCCAGCGTATTGAAATGGTTGAAAGCGGATGATGGGATTAACCTGGATGGTGGAGGCTCTACAACGATGTGGGTGAATGGACTGGAAGATAATGGGGTAGTAAACCATCCTTCAGATAATAAGAAAATGATGAAGTCGCCTGATTACAAGCCTGGCATGGACCTGGACAACCTGTCCGCAGATACAAGTAAATGGGATCATGGAGGGGAGAGGAAAGTGGCGAATGTGATTATAGTGAATAAGGCGAAGTCAAATGGCACAAGTAAAAAGTAAAAATTAGGGGAGTGACATCTTTATAGAATGCGGTCACTCTTAAACTCAAAGCAACTATGATTGAATTAGATCTTCCATTATAGTGACACTTCCATATGACCATTCTCTAACCCTGTCATTCCGCCCAGGCGGAATCTGTGTTAACCACTTAGAGAGCCATTGAATAATAATAATGTAAAACCTTCTCTATTGGGTACATTACTTAAATCTAAAACCTGAATGGCAATTCCTTCGGTGGCCGGCAGCCACATATTTCTTTATTCATAAACTCAAGCTTTGGGTTCATTTCATTGATCAACTTCATCTTCTTTTCTCTTGTCATTCCTTTAATCTCTTTTTCTCTTGCTATTGCATCATTAATGTACTTATACGGTTCATAGAATAAAAGATAATACACATTGTACCGGCCTGTAAAACTTTTATTCTGCCCTCTCTGCCTATAATGTTCCGTAATCCTTTGGTCAAGGTCATTGGTAACACCAGTATAAAGGACAGTCCTTAATTCATTGGTAAGTATGTAAACGAAGAAAGGTTTTGTGTACATGGAATTAAAGTAATAATGGTTTTTATAGAATCAAAGTTTATAATGATGTTTCCACCTATTAAAAGTGAGTGAGTAAAGCTGTACTACAATATCAAGCTGTCTATTAATGAAGTTCAAAGATCCTTCGTGCCTCAGGATGACAGAAAACATTCTTTAGTTAATGCAGTCAGTCTTAACTTCAAGAAGAACTGTGATAAATTTAATGTTAACATTATAATGAGGCCAGTAATCGATCATAGTTTGACCTTGTCATCCTGAGGAACGAAGGATCTGTGGTAAAAAGCATAGGCGGACATTGATTGTATCATAATGGTCGACCTTCGTCCATCAATGCAACCAACATAGATCTAAAATCAATTCACACCCGCCTGAAGATTCTCTGCAATAATTCATTCAACTCAGGATGGTTGACCTGGAAGGCTTGGGGTTGTTCGAAGAAGTATTCGGAGATGACGGCAAAGCATTCGACTGGACTTGTTGCCGCATAAGGATCAATATCGGAAGATCCATTCCTTACCTCCATCATCGTTTGTTCTATCAGTTGCTTCCATTGGGACAAGTATTTTCTTTCCAGCAACAGTTCCGGAACTCCATCCAAGGTGCCATCCATTTTATCTACCAGGTGAATGAATTCGTGCAATGCAGTGTTGCGGTTGCTTTGGCTGTTGATAAAGCCCTGGCGTAATTCCCACTTGCTGAGGATCATGACATTTTGAAGGTTGCCTGTTCCGACCATTCCGGAGATCATGCGCTCATGGCCTTCCTGTTCAAATTCTGTATTGAAGTTGCCGGGGTACACCAACACTTCTTTCAAATTTACATACTCCCAGTCCGGGATGTAGTAAACAGGGATGACTGCGGCAGCACCAATCAATACTGTATCCAGGTCTTCAATATTGGCATTGGCTCCCGTGATCTTTGTACTCAACAGGAACTTTTCAAACTTGTCCTCAAAGCGCTTCTTGCCTTCTTCATCCAGGTTGGCATAAAAGCCCACGTAATCATTCAGGATATCCTTGTAATCTTCCGGCCATGCAATCATGTCCTTGCGCCTGGGACGGAAAACAAAGAGAATGATCAGTATGATGATTAGCAAGGCAAAGAAGATCTGGAGGAAAGTGATCATGAAGGATGTGCTAGGTAATATTTAAGATTTAATATTTGAGAGGTGAACTTATAGCAAGTTATCTTAAATATGGTTACATGGGGGGATAATTAAAATCCTTTGCGTGTTATGCAATTGGCTGGCTTTTGTCAAAGTGATCCGGCGCATAAAGCCCTGTTAAGCAGGTAAAACATTACCAGGTTAATTTGTAAGGTAGCGGAACCGGGCTATGGGTTCACATTGTGGATTCATATAAAGATTGTCAATGGCCAGGATGGAATCTTCGAGGTGATGTTGTTTTGCTTTGGGAAATCGGGAAAGGTAGATTTGCTTTTCCATGATCGTGGGCTTTGTAAAATCAAATCTAATGGCACCATGGTTTGCTTTTATTATAAGTTTCGCTACCATTTCGGAGCAGTACAACAGATCATCTGTTTTGTAACTGAACCAAGGGTCAAAACGGATGCCCTTAGATAGCCAGGCATTGAGTTGGAGCTTTACCAGGTGAATGCCCTGCGGTGATATAGGATATCGGAAGATGCCATAGCCATTTATTTCAGCAGGTTCACAAAAGCGTTTAAGTGAATCACGGCAAATGTTGCCCTTATTATATTGCCTGCCGGGTAGCACATGGTACACAAAAGGATAACCATTTTCTATCATTACGATACCGGCATGCGAGTAGGAAGGATCTATGCGGTTAAATTTCTTAATGGCCTGGCTTAAGTGATCTACATAGTCTCTCACAATAATATCACCACCCCTTGCGAGTCTTTCTCCTCTGCTGATCATTGCAGCAGCTTCCGCATACTGCTTCGTGAGCGAAGTATTTCCAACTACCTGCACTCTTTTGATGGAACCGGCAAGTATGGTTAGGAACAGTAGTAAGATAATAATCCTGGCCATCGTTACATTTTTTCAAACTTCAATACATCTATCCCTATTGCACCTGGTGTGCTAACATGGGGAATGTAATAGCGCAAAGCGATCCTGGAGCGAATGGTTCCATTTAATCCTGAGACTATGAACTCTTTTTTTGTCCAGATTTTAGGATAATCTTCAAAAACTTTCCCAAGCAATACGGAGAATTTGCCAATTTCTTTTGGCTGGTTGCCTATATCGGAACTTGTATCTGAAGGATTGAGCCGTATCTCCAACAGGTTGATACTATCCGGAGATTGCTGGGCCGTTTTTGTGTAAAAAGAAATTTTATCCCCATTTTTCAATTCTACGGGCGGCGTCAGCATCCAGATATCAATGGTTTGAGTCCAGGCACCCTGTACATAAGCAAACGCGTGGGGATCATTATTATCGGAATAGGCCGGTGAGAGCACCGACACATTCGGACTTTTGGCATCGGGGGTATAGTCTTTATGCCATCCTTCGATATTTGGATCTGAAGAATGATTCTTAAATACCCAGCCTTTTATTTCCATAACATTGGTATGTTGGGCAAACTCCTCAGTATAAGTATTTTTTACTACCGGGGGTGGCAAGTGTGGCCTTGGTATATGTTCATTTGGGGCTAAATCATCCTTAGAACAACCATCAATGAAGATCAACCATAAAAAGCAGCAACAGCCGAGGAGTGAAAGCGATGTTTTCATTGTAAAAAGTTTTGGTTATTAATGTATGGTAAACCAAGTGCAATGTAGATTGTCAAAGAAGCTGGCACTAACTGAATATTGCAGGCAGATTGGAACATTTAGTAAAATCTGCAAAAAGGATATGGGTATTATCACGTTAAAATGGACAGTTTTCTTGTGGCATTTTAATTGTGATCATTTCAGCTTTCAAAACAATTAAAACACTGGAATGGAAAGTAAAAAACAACCCAGCCTCGAAGATCCCCGCCATAAGCATCCAAAACCTCCATTTAAAGGACAGTCTCAACCATGGCCAGGGCTGGCAAGTAAAATGGATCCAAAACCCGATCATGGGGAGTCTAGTTATAAAGGTTCAGGAAGACTACAGGGAAGAAAGGCTTTGATTACAGGCGGTGATTCGGGCATGGGAAGGGCGGCAGCCATTGCCTATGCCCGTGAAGGCGCAGACGTGGCTATCAATTACTTTCCTACAGAAGAGCCGGATGCTAAAGAAGTGATTGAACTGATACGTGCAGAAGGCCGTAAAGGCATTGCCATACCAGGAGATCTTACAGACGAAGCCTTTTGCAAGCGCCTGGTGGAAGAAGCTGTAAAAGAATTAGGAGGGCTTGACATTGTGGTATGTAATGCTGCACTTCAGCAAACACAGCCATCTATACTTGATATTACCACGGAGCAATTTGACCGTACCATGAAGACCAACATTTACGCTCCCTTCTGGATCATCAAGGCTGCCTTGCCTCACCTGCCACCTGGATCTGTGATCATTGGCACTACATCTGAACAGGCAGAAGATCCATCTGCAGATCTTTACGATTATGCGCAAACGAAAGCAGCAACGACCAATTATATACGTTCCCTAGCCAAACAGTTGGCCAGCAAAGGCATCCGCGTCAACGGTGTGGCTCCAGGGCCAATATGGACACCCTTGCAGGTGAGTGGTGGTGCCACACAGGAAAAGCTGAAACAGTTTGGAGGACAAACACCTTTGGGAAGACCCGGCCAACCGGTAGAACTAGCGTCTATCTATGTGCAGTTAGCTGATAACGCTGCGGGCTATGCCACAGGACAGGTGTATGGAGCTATGGGAGGCGGAGGAAAACCGTAGGGGATGTAATGTTTAATATTTAATATTTAAGATTTAATATTTGGTGGACTGGAGTGTATGATGCATTGGTATTGCAGTCATTAATTAGATATAAGAGGTAATATTTAAGATTTAGGTGAAAATAGGTTTGGGTCTTTATTTACTAGCAATAATATCTAATGATCAATTTTGATGGGGAGGGTAACAATTTGCTTGATGCCGTTGCATATAGATTTTATTCGATGATAGGATGCTTTTGAGTTAGCACCCTTATCAAGTTTTAATGAAATATAGCCTGGTTCATTTGTCAGGTGAAAGGAAGTATGGTCGCCGAGTGTGAAGTTGCGGTCTGCAACTCCATCCAATTGAAAAGTTGAGTCTATTGTTCCCAGGCTATCATTCATGTATCGCTCCACATTATGGGTAAGACCTTCATTATAGCTGGCTTCCATGAAGTAATACCGGTGAGAATCTTTGACTGTAATACTGGTATTGTTATCGTTCCGGCAACCCAACATGCCGGTGTATAAAGTAACAAGTACGATCAATAGCTTTTTCATTGAATGGCTTTAAGTTTTAATCATTACTGAACCTCGTTAAAGGTCAAATAATAATTGAATCATGTAATTGTTTTGGAAAAAGTGTGTTGAAGTGATACAAAAGTAAGGAGGGCAATGCCATCCGTTGCATTTATTATATGAACGGTCCGCCATGTTTTGGAATGGACTATACCAGATTGGTTATAATAAAAATGCAGCCGGTAGTTCCGGCTGCACCAGGTATTATGTAATGGTTTTAGAACTGTGATTCTTCAAAAGTAGGCCCGTACAAACCTGGAGGTTTATTGCCCGTACTACGCAGGTAGATGACCATTTCTCCCCGGTGATGATACAAATGGTTGAACAGGAATCCACGAACTACCTGCGCCCTTGGCATTACCGGGAATACGGGTTCTTCACTTCCCATGACCATTTTCCAGTTCTGCATCATGCTTTCATCGGTTGCAGTCTCCAATGCCTTGCGGGCTGCCTGCACATTCTCCTCAAACCTGGCCACTATGTTGCTGGCTTTGCTGATATCTCCCTTGTCATACTTATAGGTGGCCATGTCAAAAACATCCTGGTGTAAAGTTGGTTGGTACCAATTGTACACTTCGGCAATATGCGAGGCCAGCTGGCCTGTGGTCCAGGATTTATCTGATGGCTTGAAATCAAGAGCGCTGTCAGGTATTGATTGTAAGAGTTTGCGGGTGTTCTGAACTTCGTATTCAAACTCACCCAGAAGAGATTTGACGAGCATAGAGTTATTTTATATTTAAGATGTAAGATTTAATATTGATCAGAGAACTAAAGGTCAAAGAGGCGGTTATTTGATAGGTAATATTTAAGATTTAACTGCAATTAATTACAAGCTCAAAACAATACACTAATGTAAAACATACACAGTAATATTGTTAAGCATCGAAAAGAAGCTTGCACTATAACCGACCACCAAATATTAAATATTAAATATTACCTCACTAATAGGTTTTCACCACATGGTAATAATAACGGTTAGGTTGCCCTATTACACCTGCAGCCGCCATTCTTTTTTTGATAGTATCTGATTTCAGGAAGCTGCTGCCCTTGGCACTGTCTGTCAAAGCAAGAACTACTGAAATCTTATGGTTGTCATTTATGTCGTAACCATAGGCCCTGTCCATTAATCCATTGTCTGAACGTATTTGCTTGCCTGCTTCAAAGGCTGTTTTCCAGGCTTCCCAGTCTTTGACTGTTTCGGTACTCATCACCCTAAGGTTTGGAGCCTGTCCATTATCCAAAAAAGTGGTATTATAAATCATGAAGCTGGGCGTTCCTACCACACCACCTTTCTGCATTGCCTTTTTTAATGAAGGGTCTTTGGTAAATGCTTTGGCTTTGGTGGTATCATCTACTTTCACAGCCACCATGATCATATTGGAGTCGGGAATACCACGCCCAATGACAAAATTGTGAAGTCCTGATGCAAGCCGCATAGAGTCATGTTCATCATAAGAAGCAAGCCATTTATTAAAATTGGCTACTTTGTGTTTCACTACCATTACAGTAGCAGTAGTGGTAGCAGGTGCTGCCGGCGTAGTGGTGGTTGTTGTTTGCATAGTAGTGTCGGTAGTCATACTGGTAGAATCAGTAACTGTTTTTTCTTCCTTGCCACCGCAGGAAATCAGGATCAGCCCAAGGAGGCCTGCCAACGACAGAAATTGAGCTTTGTGTTTCATTTGTAGTTTATTTATTGATGAAGAATAGGAAGGGGCAGATAACAGTGATGCACGGGGTAAGAGACTATAAATTTAATAATATTTGGAATGGAAAAGAATGGAACCTCAGAATATCGAACAAGGAACCTCGAATGTCGAAGTGTTTAGGTTGAAGAAGCTTTTTTGATAGCAGTCATTCTTGGGATGATGAAAATGATGTTCAATAATCAACGCTCAATGCTCAATTCTCAAGGGAAGGGAAGAAATTCACAATAACACAAGTATCATAAAGTCTTAAAAATGAATTGGCTAATTAGACAGATTCCCTGTTAACTCATCACTTGTTAACTAGTGAACTATTTTTCAAATCCATTACCTCTACACAATCCTGTAGTTATTGTGATCAAACGGCCTTTGGCCCGTGATCTTTTCCACCAGGTTCTTGAACTTTTCTTTGACGGGTAAACGGTTGTAAGTGAGGTCGTAATCAAACTTCCAGTTCATGGCCTCTATGCGTTGTTGCATTACTTTAGGGTGACTTCCCTTAAACTTTTCTAACGCATCTATATGTGACTGGTAATCATATGCTTCATATACTTTGGTTGGTTGCCAGTTGTCGCCGCTCCAGTGCTTACTAAAATTGTATTGTTTCTCATACATGGTCTCGGGCGGCCGCACCCAGCCATAATGATGTATCCAGGCATTGAGTGGCTTTACCCATAGCTTTTCATTATCTCCCTTCCGGAAGCCCTGCGCATCACGATAAGAATAGATATTAGGATCATTGCGGATAATGCGTATCTCGCGCTTGTACCATTTGGAAGAAATACCCACATAATCAAAAGAGCCATAAAAATGACGGTACTTGAAGAGCAAACCATCCACTTCTTTTTTGTCTTTCCAGGTATGCATGGCTTTGCGGATCTCTTCATAGCCATCTTCGTGCAACACTTCATCGCCCTGGATATATAAGCACCAATCAGAATCTGCTGAAATGGCACGCAGGGCTTTTTCTGTTTCTACTGCCAGCACTCTTCCACCTTCCCGAACGCTATCATCCCATACCGTATCAATGATCCTGATTTTTTGAGGATCTATGCCGGCTACCAGGTCGCGGGTGCCATCAGTAGAGTCACCCACAGCCACTACCACCTCATCACACAGGGGCAATATGGATTGCAGCGCCTCCACGATGGGGTACTGGTACTGAATGGCATTCTTGATGAATGAAAAGCCGGATACTTTCATATGCTGTAAACAGCAAAGGAGGAAAGGAGCAGGTATCAACCTTCCTCTCCTCCTTTGACAATTAGCTATTTATTGTTGCTCGCTATTTTCTTCGTTGGCGTCTACTACCCATTTTTCGGGGCGCATTTGGGGGAACAGCAATACATCCTGTATGGATGGCTGGTTGGTCAACAGCATGCACAACCTGTCAATTCCAAAGCCGATACCGGATGTAGGAGGCATCCCGTATTCAAGGGCACGCAGGAAGTCATAATCGATATACATGGCTTCTTCATCACCCCTTTCCATTAGTTTCACCTGGTCTTCAAAGCGCTCCCGCTGGTCAATAGGATCATTTAACTCACTATAGGCATTGGCTATCTCCTTGCCATTGATAATAAGTTCAAAGCGTTCCACCAATCCCGGCTTGCTGCGGTGTTTTTTGGTCAATGGGCTCATCTCCACAGGGTAGTCTATAATGAAAGTGGGCTGCACATAGTGCTCTTCGCATTTGCCACCAAAGATCTCATCAATCAGCTTACCCTTTCCACTACTTGGCTCTACTTCAATATGAAGCTGGCGACATACATCGCGCAAACCTGCTTCATCCATTTCACTTACATCAAAACCTGTATGCTCTTTTATAGCATCATAGATGCTGATACGTTTGAAAGGTGCCTCGAAAGAAATGGTCTTATCTCCCACAGGCACGTCTGTTTGCCCGCAAACATCAATAGCCGCTTTTTCCAGCAGGCGCTCGGTTACGTTCATCATCCAGAGGTAATCCTTATAAGCCGTGTAAAACTCCAGGATGGTGAACTCCGGGTTGTGGGTACGGTCCATGCCTTCGTTGCGGAAGTTGCGGCTGAACTCATACACCCAGTCAAAGCCACCCACGATCAGGCGCTTAAGGTATAATTCATTGGCCACACGCAGGTAGAAAGGCACATCCAACGCATTATGGTGCGTGATAAATGGCCTGGCAGCTGCACCTCCGGGAATGCTTTGGAGAACTGGAGTATCTACTTCCAGTGCACCATGGTCATTCAGGAATTCACGGATAGAGTTGATCAGTTTTGTCCTTTTCAAAAAGGTTTCCTTGATGGAAGGATTGATCACCAGGTCGGCATAGCGCTGACGGTATTTGAATTCAGGATCGGTCACCGCGTCAAAGGTTTGCCCTTCGGCTTCCTTCACAATAGGAAGAGGACGCAGGGATTTCCCGAGGAAGGTGAGCTCTTTCACATGCACAGAGATCTCACCTGTCTTAGTACGAAATACAAAGCCCTTTACACCTATAAAATCACCAATGTCAACCAGCTTTTTCCAAACGATATCATACAGTGAAGTATCACCATCATCCTTAGCCAGGTCGTCCTTCCGCACATAGATCTGGATGCGTCCATGCGAGTCCTGCAGCACAGCGAAGGAAGCCTTTCCCATATCACGTACGCTCATGATGCGGCCAGCCAGGCACACATCTGCGAGGGCTTCCTTATTTTCATCGGTGAAGGAAGACTTGATGGTGGCTGAATAATTATTAACGGGATATAAAGCAGCAGGATAGGGGTCGATACCCAGTTTTTCTAATTCTGCCAGTTTTTCTCTGCGAACAATTTCCTGTTCTGATAAATGTTGAGTTTGCATGTACACCACGGGTTCTAAAGTGGTGCAAATGTACAGATACGAAGGCAATAACACCGTTATCGCCCCAGCGGAATGAGCAGGCCAACACTTGTTTGCCGCAGGCTTGTGGAAGAGGGAACATCGATTTGCTGTGTTCTTACCACCATCATGGCCCTCATTTTATTTTTTGAAGCACTAATAAACAACGGTATGCTGGAAAGGAAAGACACTGCGCCAAAACCTATCATGGTGTAGGCTCCGGAATTATCATTTTTTTCCATTAAGTGAATGGTACCTAATCCGCCAAATATTCCCAGTGCTACTCCCCCAGCCATTAAAACAATGGCGCCTGCTCTTTGATCGCGGCTCTTTTGCAGGTAATACTGCGACAGATCTTTACCAGTAAGCTTTTGCGGAATAGCTTTTAGTTTTTGTGCACTTAAACTACAGGCGGTGCCTATCAGTATCGAAACAATGAATATCTTTTTCATGATCCTTTTAGATTTAATTATTATAATATGGTTACCGGGAAAACAATGAAAAGCAAGCTTTTTCTTACACGTATTTGAAAGGGAGCTTTCAGTGTTTCTTAGCCGTAGGCAGAATCACCTGCAAGCCCACCCCTACATTCCAATAACCACCTGGTTCCCCTGGTTTGAAAAGGTAACCCACTTCGGGACGAATGGCCCATTTATCGAGATTGCTGCTAAAACCAGTGCCACCGGAAAAGCCCATTAAGATCTGATTATCTCCTTCTGAATTGATGATCAGGTCCCCTTTCATGGACAGGGAGAGGTCCACCTGGTTGGTTTTGTTGGTCCAGGTGCCTATAAACTGGGGTGCAATGGAATAGGAATGGTCTTTAATAGTTTCCCCGGCTTCTGATTCATCCTTGAAATTGTAGCGGCTGAAGGGAACCAGGAAGGCAAATTTTTTGTCCTTGATGCTAAACTTGGGAATCACACTGATGTAGTTGGCCTTGAACTTACTATCCGTTCCCATGCCTACGGGTACCAGTTTTTCGTACCGGACCTTGATATCCAATTTATCATCGATACCATACCCTATTTTGCCACCATAATTGTTATTGGTCGCAGCTGATTCGCCATCGCCGCTAAAAGAGTAATGCGTATAGCTCCCAGCCAGTTCCAGGCCTCCTTTACCAAGCGTGGCGGCACGTTCATAACTGGTGTTTACTGGCGCCACGGTGGCACAGGAAATAAAAAGAATGGGAAGAATGGTGGCTGCAGCCATAAGTAAATTCTTTTTCATAACTGTAAGTTTTAGCTAATGAAGCTACCCTTCCGGGGAGGCGGTTTCTAATTGAATTATGCTTGTGAATATGGGTTGGTGGCATTTTTTGCAACTGGCAGTAATGGCAGTTTTTAAATTTCCTGGGATCCCATTTTGTAAATGATAAAGAAACCATGGTAATACTCATTGCAGGTTGGCCGATTTATGCTAACTTAAAAGGAGATTGGTTCAATCAATTATTACCAAAACAAGGTTTATGGGTAACAGTTCGATCCAGGGATTGCTGTTTCAGAGGATCAGGGAGAAGCTTTTGCCTGGAGTTTCGTTGGCAGAACATATATCAGAGCTGTTGTGCCTTAGCCCAGACAGTGCTTACAGGCGCATCAGGGCAGAAACTCCATTGGTGCTGGAAGAAGTAAAGCTGCTTTGCGACACGCATAGCATATCCATTGACCAGCTATTACAATCCAAAGATGATTCAGTCTTATTTTCGGTAGTACGCGTAGAGGATGCCAATGGAAGCTTTAAAATGTACCTGCAGGAAATGCTTCACCGGCTACAGATGGTAGCCAGTGCCGGAGAGAAACAGCTCATTTACCTGAGCAAGGAAACAGTGGTATTTCATTTTTTTATGCACCCGGCTTTATTTGCCTTCCAGTATTTTTTCTGGATGAAATCGGCCTTGCGGTCAGAAAGCCTGCCACTGCAGTTTTCATTTGACCTGTTAAAGCCAGATATAGAAGCCCTGGGTAAAGAAATATTGTCTGTTTATAACTCCATCCCTTCTATCGAAATTTGGAACCTTGAATGCATCAATAGCACAGTTTCACAAATAGAATATTACAAAGAGGCTGGTTTATTCCGTACCCGCCAGGATGCCGATATCCTCTACGCTGCCTTAAGGGAAATGCTTGGACATTTACAGTTGCAGTGTGAGAAAAGCTGCAAATTCCTGCCCGGCGAAAACCCACAAATGAAGAAGAACAACTTCCAGTTTTTTTATAACCGCCAGGGCCTTGCCGATAATACTATTATGGCCATTACTAATGGCCGCAAAACATTGTACCTGAATTATGAAGGATTAAATTATATGTACACGCAGAATGAAAAGCTTTGCGATTCGGTCCATACCAGGTTACAACAGTTGCTGCGCACCTCCACCATATTGAGTGGTGTAAGTGAAAAGCAACGACACCTGTTTTTCAACTCCCTGTTAAACAGGATACCTCACTCCCATAAAATGCAAATGAAATGAGCATCCTTCATATCCAGGAACGACTGTTCAATGAGATCAGGAGCCGCCTGCCAGCACAGGTGTCCCTGGTAGACGAGATGGCTACAGCATTAAATGTCAGCACCGACAGCGCTTATCGAAGGATCAGGGGAGAAAAAGTCTTGAGTCTTGAAGAAGGATATCTTTTGTGCCAGCGCTATGGATTCTCTATGGATGCGCTGATGAATCCCCTGGCCAACTCCTATGTCTTTACTGGTAATTTTGTTAAGTCCGAATCTTTCAACTACAAGGAATACCTGACCAATATCTACCAGCAGGTAAAGTATATGAATGGATTTACTGAGCGGCAACTGATATACCTGGCTAAAGACATTCCTTTATTTCATCACTTCCACTCCCGCGAGCTGGCTGCTTTCAAACATTATTTCTGGATGCGCAACATCCTGCATCACCCGGACTTTGCCACCAAAAAATTCAGGGTCAATGATTTCCCCGACGACTTTTTCGAGATAGGAGTAAAGGCTTTGGAATGCTACAATAATTTACACACCATCGAGGTGTGGAATATAGAGACCATCAACAGTACCATTCGCCAGGTAGAATATTATCATGATACCAATGTCTTTACCAGCGAAGAAGAGATTTACCAGGTGTATGAAGCCTTGGGTAAGTTGATAGATCACCTGGAGCGGCAGGCAACCAATGGATATAAATTTGCACTGGATGGCAACCAGGAACAGCTACTTGGTAAATATGAGATGTACTTCAACGAGATTGTAATTCTTGAGAACTCTTTACTGGCCATTTTAAATGGTACCAAAACAGCTTTCCTGGTTCATAATGTGATCAACGTACTTATTACCAGGGATGTGGCATTCTGTGATAATATGTATAGCTATATACAAAACCTGCTGAAGAAATCTACCCTGATTAGCACCGTTAGTGAAAGGGAGCGTACCCGGTTTTTTAAATACCTTCGTCAGAAGGTGGCCAACCGCAAGCAAAGCCTGAAGGCCTAAGCTTTACCATCATTACCAAATTCTGGCAGTAAATTTGAATCCATCCAATAAATCATTTTATGTTGAAACGCTATCTTATTGCCTTTTGCCTTGCACTGGGGCTTCTATCCTGTGAAACACTGAATAACCTTCCCATGTCCACCAACATTACCCAGGCTGAAGCAGCCCAGGGAATACGTGAAGCGCTGGACCAGGGCGTAGGCCGTGGTATCAGCCTGTTGAATAAAGAAGATGGTTTTTTTGGCAACCAGGCCTATAAGCTCTTTTTGCCGCAGGAAGCCGTGAAAATAGAAAATACCTTACGTCAGATTGGTATGGGTTCTCTTGTAGATAAAGCCATCCTCCAGATCAACCGTTCTGCTGAAGATGCTGTTGGTTATGCAAGGCCCATTTTCCTTGATGCCATTAAGGAGATGACCATTGCAGATGCTATCAATATCATCAAAGGCCCTAAAGATGCAGCCACGCAATACTTTAAGGATAAGACCACTAGTAAACTGGTAGCAGCCTTCACACCTGTGGTGAAGTCCTCGCTCGATAAATTCAGTGCCACAAAATATTATGGCGACATGATCAACACCTACAACAAATTCCCTACTACTCTTAACAAGCTGAACCCGGACCTTCCATCTTATGTTGTAGATAAGGCAGTAAGCGCCCTGTTTGACCAGGTGGCACAGGAGGAGGCTAATATTAGAGCCAATCCTGTAGCAAGGACCACCGATATATTGAAAAAAGTATTTGGCTGGGCAGCCCGTAGTTAAAGGGTATTCAATGAATACAACTGAAGGGAGGCATTGCCTCCCTTTATTATTTCTTTGCGTATTGCAACCGCTTATTCCTATCAATCCTGGTGCTCGTTCTCTCCATTCAAAATAAATAGTTGAAAATTTATCAATCCATACATCTAAGAAAACTCCGCAATCAATACACCCGATCTAACCAAACCTTCATCATTCGAAATTCCTTGTTCCACATTCGGTATTCCACTCTCTTTCCATCCTGCTGCCCGCTCTCAGGCAATCTTTCCAAACCGCGGACATGCATTTTCTTTCTGTGGTAAACCTTGTGCCTCGCCTCGCACCAGGTCAATGATGTTATACGATTTGGTATGACAGAAAGGGCAGGCATGCACATCACCCGCTGAATCCACATATACACTGCGGCTGCCGGAAAAGCAGCCTACCCTGCGCTGGTGATATCCATGGTACAACATGGTAGGATAGGAGCTAAACGATGGATGATGGTTGATAGTGGTAAAGGTCTTTTCCAGCAGCTCAATATGTGTTTCATCCAGGTGCACATCTTTGCCTGCATAATGGCCTACCTGACGTGGCTCAAGCACCTGCACAAACTGAACACCCAGTTCCCTGGCAAATTCCATATAAGGCATAAGGTGATTGCCATAAAGAAATTCTTTGGTGGCACATACACTAACGGAAGTGACCAATCCTGCTTCTTGTGCATACCTTATTGCCTGCACTGCCTGCACGAAGGCATCTTTCCTGCCCCGGAAACTGTCATGCCTGTTGGGCAGGTAATGATCAATGCTGATCACCATGCCTTTGCAACCTGCTTCTTTTAGCTCGCGGGCGGTTTGGGATGTAACATTGAACCCCGAACTCAGTACCCAGCACTCTGTTTTCCTGGCCGTATAGCGCACCAGTTGCACCAGGTCTTTATAACGCACCATGGGTTCACCACCACTGAAATGTATCTGCAACACCCCTTCCTTCTGATAGAGATCTACCACTTTATACAAGTCATCTAGTGTAAAAGATTCGCGCTGATTGAGATTGTCCCATTCAAAGCAATGTTCACAACGCATAGGACACTTACGGGTAATAGCCAGGAACACAAAGGACAGTCGCTCTTTTGTATCCAGTGGAGAGGCCTGTCTCCGCAACTCACTTTTGATGAGCGCATCGTAGGCCTTAGAAGGCCATCCCGGCGTGTATTGGTTAAAATAAAATTTGTTGCCCACACGGTATAGCTTTTTGAGATCGCCGCCCCATACATTACTGCGCAGCGAAAGCATTCTTTTATAAACATCCAGGATCTTTCGGGGGTTACGCAGGATGATGCAGGTGAAGTAAAATATTCTCAGCTTGATCATCCACCAGGTAAGCATCCTGTACAGGCCAGTGACCTGCCTTGAAGGTCTGCTAACTGTTTCCATCATATTTTCTTCCTGGTATAAATAATCTTTCAGGGTTATAGTTTGCATATCTGTATGTTTAAGCGTAATTATTTAGAAGCAATAAGCAATGGGTTGGTCCGCAGCTTTTGCTTATAACTTTCTATTCCATATAATGGGAATGCATTGGGCTTGGTGAACTGCTTCAGGAATTTAATGTCTGCTTTGCCGGTAAAATTGCGAATGTGCTGGTAGTAACCTTTGGTATGAAAGACATAAGAGTATGCCATTCCTTCTTTCTTTTTGCCTGCTTTATATTCCAGCGTGGCTACATTGCCAATTTCGGGTTGTGCCAGGTATTGGCCGTCCTCTGAGTTTATCAAACTCCTGATATCTTTTCCTTTTTCATCTGTTGCCTGTGCCAGGGATAACTTTTCTACTGCGAAATCAGTATTGCTGCTGTAATCGATAGCCATGGCATCTATTTCCCAAAACATAAAGCCGCTGCTTAACCGCAACTGCAATTCTTTTGAAGTGATACCTGATAGATCAATTGGTATCACCACTTCCCGGGTAGCCAATGGTCCAATGGTATTAAGCTCCTGGACCTTTTTCCAACCTTCAGCTGTTTTTATGGATATCTCCAGTGGTATCTTTTGCTCGCTCACCCACTTCAATAATTCGGCTGCTGTCTTTTTATGCTGCTTTTTAATGTAACTGGCATAATACTTACCAAAGCCCTTGGCCAATTCACCATAGAGGTAATCAAGAAAGTAAGAATTCTTCAGGGTTAGTAACAGTTTGGCCTGTTTGGCCTGTTCGGGTTTGTGGAACGTAACCATCAAATCATTCGTACCATTCTTTGAAGCCGAATCATCAAAATACTGCATATGCAGATCATTGGCTTCAGCTATATTCTTCAATGCATCGTTGTGATAACGTAAACTGGCTTCTATGGGGGCCTGTGGGTCAGAAATACTATATAATTCTCCATTGGTGCCTGCCAGTACTTTTGTTTTAGGTTGGTGTTCTATCACCCATAGTTCTGCCAGGTCGGTATATTGGATTTCCTTGAGTTCATTGCTGATCTTGATGTGGTAGGCTCCATCAGCGGTAGGGGCTAGCTTTAATGGAAGATAGTCGTGTTTGGCCAGTTGGGGATAGATAGCACCACCATATATTTCTCCCTGTATTGAAAAGCTGTTGCCGTCATCGGCACTCACAAAGGGGCAGGAACTTTTTGTGGCTGCGATGATGATAGCCGCTACCGCCATGGCACCCAATGTATAACCGATAGCTCCAAGAATGTAACTGCTCGTGGTTCGCGGTTTATCTTTTTCTATCACTTCAATTTTCTGCACTTTATCCAGTGAAAGGGTATAGCTCGAAGGCACTTTTATGGAGCTGTCGTAAGGAATGTAAAAATGAACCTCGTTCAGCACTATCTTTTGCGTAGGGTTTGTTATTTTATATTTCAAATTGTTTTTAGGGCCATTATAATAATACAGCCTGTGAATCCAGGAAAGAGAATCCAGCGTAACCTGCACCGTTTTTTGGTCATCACTCATGGATTGTATCTTCATATAGTAAGCCTTGTTACCATTGCGAAGAATAAAATCCCTGTTCACATTATTAAGTGAGTCGATCACATTCGGATCTTTTTTACTGGTCGTAACCTTGTAGTAGTTATGACAGCCTGCACAGGTAAACAGCAGAATCAATGCAATAAGCAATGAGGTGAGTTTTGGTAGTTGTGCCATATATGGAGTTTTAAATACAATGATGTATTCACAATAAGACACGGTTAGAAAGATTCAAAGGGATGGAATGCAGGAAGAAATACTTAGCTGGCTTAATTACAAAAATGTTGGACTATAAAAGAGGGTCATCCATGTAGATATTGTCGGTCTTTCGTGTCCTTTCTGCATTCAATAACAGCACCTGTTTCCATCTGGAAATTATCAGGCAATAGAATATGGAAAATTATTGTTGTATCGTGTGTGTAACTACTTGTAAAGAGTTTACACTGCTCCCGGAAAATTAATGTTTTGGTTTGTTTATAAAAGTTACAAACAAAGGGGAATATTTCAAACTAATATTTCTACTGGGTCGATAAGTGGAGGGTTCACAATAATAGCACCTGCCAGGCTTCGTACACTTTACCTTCATCCAGCAGGCGGGCGGCATAGCGGTGTGTTTCTTTCTCCATTTCTTCCGGGTTCATGGAAAAATATTGTACGATGTTTTTCAGGTGTTCATCATCAAACGAAGGTTCTATAACCGGCATCTCATTCACGTTAGCCAATTGGCCCAGGTGGTTGCCGGTAAGGATCTGGCTGTTCCGGATGCTTTCGGGCAAGGCGTCCATACCTATCCCCAATAGCACATTAGGTTTGGGAACTATAAACAGGTTTTCCTTTGATACGTGACAATACCAATCACCACCCAGGCGGGCCACTAGTTCCAGGTTTCTTTGGTCAATTTTCTTATCTGCTGTTAAAAGGCTGTCATCGAGGTGCATCACCAATACTTCACAGATCACCAGGTTGCCTGCCCCGCCTTCCTGGCCCAGTGGTTTTACCTCCAGCACCCTGCATTCCAGCTTCACCTTGCTTTCCTTAACCATAGGGGGTTTCACCAGGGTAGCGGGTTGTTTGGTAAATCCTGCCTTCACAAATTCGTCTGTTCCTTTAGGGTATTCGCAGCTGGCCAGGGATGTTTGCTGCACCATGTCATAGGTCACAATGTTGATCACTACCTCTGGCACTTCCAGCACATTTTGCAAGGTATGCTTGGTGGTATTGTCCCTCACCCGCCTGGCCGGCGAAAAGATGACAATGGGAGGATTGGAGGAGAACATATTAAAAAAGCTAAATGGGCTCAGGTTCACATTCCCTTGTTTATCTATGGTGGAGGCAAAGCAAATGGGGCGGGGACCTATCACATGCTGCAGGTAATATTGCTTCTCTGAGGACTTTAGTTCTTCCAGGTTAATGATCATACCGGGCAAATGTCCTGAAAGCAGGCGAGAAAGGAAAGGGTTAAGAGGGCCAAAACAGGGAAAAGGGGAATGTTTTGAAGCTAATTGACAGGAACAGGAATGGGATAAAATAAAAAAATCGCTCAATGCGGTAAAAAAGAAAGGGGCCCCGAACCAAGGCCCCTTTTACAAGCCACCATCCTCTTCCACCTAAGAGGTCATTTATGAAAAGACGCTAAAGCGTCAGTCAATCGTAAAAAATGGTTAAGGGTGAAATAATTACTTCTGTAAAAAAATGGTTAAGGGTGAAACAATTACTTCTGTTGGTTACTGTACAAACTATATACCAATTCATTTTAAGTTTAAAAACCAATCCATTTCTACAAGATTTAGCTCATTATTGTTGAATTTAAACAACACCTTCCCCATTTTAATTGCATGCATTCATTGATTTTCCCCAATAGCCTATTAACCGGTGGCTTCAAATGCTTCCTTTTCCACGGGAGTGGGTTTAATGACAACAGCTTATACATATGCTCTTTATGCCAATAATTCACCAGGAATTTCGCAATCGTCACCATAAAAGCCCTGTATGAACCACCGGGTTATAGGATAGGTATTCCAGGGATGTTCCGGGGATAAACCAAGGATATCCCAACCCTTATATCGTTGGAATATCTATGGAATATCTATGGGACATCTATGGAATATCTGTGGAATATCTCCTCCTTTGCATCGATTGTCTTGTACTGAAAAAACTTTACAGTTTGGGGTTTAGATACGGTTGTGGCTTTACAGCAGGATACATAGATACAGATTTGGGTTTACAATAGTTCTTTTTTTCCAGGTTTTTACAAGGGGTAGTTGGGATTGATGTGCTTGATCAGGAGTAAGATTGCCACAGCTCATATGCGGTCT
>JAEZLJ010000038.1 GCA_023415275.1 Bacteroidota bacterium | reverse complement strand
ATTGTAACCACCGCCGCTTCCGCCACGGTTTCCACCTCCGCCGAATCCGCCGCCGCCTTTCTTAAAGCCGCCGCCACCGCCGCCGCCAAAGCTTCTTTTCTTGAAGCCGCCGCCGCCGCCGTTACCGCTGCCGCCTTCTTTAGGACGAGACTCATTCACCACAAGGTTTCTTCCTTCAATTTCGCTGCCGTTTAATTGTGCGATGGCTGCCTGTGCCTGTTCATCATTTGGCATTTCAACAAAGCCAAAGCCTTTGCTGCGTTGAGTGAATTTGTCCATTACGATCTTAGCAGATGCTACTTCACCGAATGGTGTAAACAAGTTGGCCAGATCCTGATCTTTCAGGCCCCAACTAAGGTTTCCTACGTAAATGTTCATTTGAGAAAAGTTTAAAAATAAAAAGTGTTTACAGCCATCAAGAAACCATGAACATTTTACGTAACGTTCAAAGGAACTGTGAACTGAAAGAACACAAAACGTAACGAATATAATGAAATAATGTTAATACCAAAAAGTTCCAAATAAATGATGGGAGGGAAAGGTAAATGATAATATTAAGGCCGAAAAGGGAGGTTAGTCTCTTTGATAGGTAACCATTTTATCTGGTTAGGGCATAAAAAAGGTCCGCACTAAAAAGTGCGGACCTAAAAGAATTATAATAAATAACAATTATCTTATTCAGCTACCACTTCAAATTCCACATCGGCATGATGCCCAGACCCGAAATCGATAGAGGCTTTATGCGTACCTAATTCTTTAACTTCCTCAGTGATATGGATCTTCTTACGATCGATGTCATATCCCTTTTGATCACGTATAGCACGGCTGATCTGCAAAGAGGTAACACTTCCGAAGATCTTTCCGCTGGTACCAGTCTTGGCGCCAACTTTTAAAGGAGCTTCCTGGAGCTTTGCAATTACACTGTTGATCTGTGCCAGCATTTGATCTTCCTTCTTTTTGGCAACTTTCAGTCTTTCTTCTAATTGTTTGCGGTTAGAAGGATTTGCTTCAACAGCCAGGCGCTGGGGAATCAGAAAGTTACGGGCATACCCGTTCTTTACCTTTACCAGTTCATTCTTACCACCCAGGTTGTCTACGTCTTGAATTAAAATGATTTCCATATTGTTTGTTTTAGCCAACCCCTGTTAAGGGACTGTCCTCTCTTCATAATCATGAAGAGGTTAGGTTAAAAATTCTATTTTAAAAGGTCTGTTACGAATGGTAACAATGCCATCTGGCGAGCTTTTTTGATAGCATCGCTCACTTTACGCTGGTATTTCAAAGAGTTACCAGTGATGCGGCGTGGCAACATTTTACCTTGTTCGTTCAGAAACTTTTTAAGGAACTCTACATCTTTATAATCAATATAGCGGATACCATATTTCTTAAAACGACAGAACTTCTTAGGACGCTTCTCGCTTTTAATAGCGGTCAGGTATTTGATTTCATTAGCTTTTGCCATGGTTTAAGCCTCCTGTACTTTTTCGGTTCCTGTAGGTATGCCACTTCTCTTTTTGTGATTGTACTCGACGGCATATTTGTCGAGTTTTGTTGCCATGTGACGGAGAACACTCTCATCACGAAGAAGCTGGATCTTCAGCTTCTCATTGAAGTCGGATGGCGCAATAAATTCCATTACCCAGTATAAACCAGTGGTTTTTTTCTGGATAGGATACGCCAGTGATTTCAGTCCCCAAGGATTTTCAGCTACTATCTGGCCGCCATTGTCGGTAACCAATGTAGTGAACTTCCGCTGTGCAGCTTTGAATTCGTCATCGCTAAGCACCGGGGTAAAAATCACCATCAATTCGTAATTGTTCATTACCCTGTTTTTTGTTTAAAAATTAAAATTATATCCCGCTCTTATTAACAAACCCTAATAAGGATTCTTTTTTACGGGAGCGCAAAGGTAAGTGTTAGCGTTAAGAACTTGTGTTTTAGCCTTTATTATTTTGGTAAGTGACCGTTAAAAGCTGACCTATAAAGCGCTTTGAAAAGATAGTATTGAGTAAGTTTTGATTATACAGTCCTTTGGAATATTATGTAAGCATCTGATAATTAATGAATTATAAGACGATTCCATCATTCACTAAGCCTGCAATCTATAACCTTTAATTGAAGCGTGGTTTCTCCATTCCATTCATTTTCATCGATTTTGAATACTATATCTAATGGATTCCCACTTAGCAATAAGGGCATTTTTTCGGCCATATTAAACCCAATACCGTTCATTCTGATCCCATTTTGCTGAACTGAAAACTTCAAATGGGCCTCTTTGACCACCTTACTCCAACCTGTATTAAAAACCTTTTTAGCTACAAATGTGGGCCGGAGATTGTCTGGGCCGAAAGGTTCCATCTGGCATAAAATGTCATAAAATGGCTTTCGGATATCAGAGAATTCTAACTCTGCATCAATGACAATCTCTGGTATCAATAGCTCTGGATGGATGGTTGCCTGTACTACTTCTTCGAAACGATCACAAAAAGCCTCCACTTTAGTTTTTTCCAATGTCATCCCGGCAGCATAAAAATGGCCACCATACCCCAATAGCAAATCTTTGCATTGGTGAATGGCCTCATAAACATTAAAGCCTGCTACACTTCTGGCCGAGCCAGCTACATATTCTCCACTTTCAGTCAATATAATGGTAGGACGGTAATAATGGTCAATTAAACGTGAAGCCACAATGCCCACCACACCTTTGTGCCAGTGAGGCTGAAAAAGTACTGTACTGCTTCTGTTTATCAAAACCTCATTGCTTTGTATTATTGATAATGCTTCCTCTGTTATACTGGTATCTGCTTCCTTCCGGTTAGAATTGTCACTATGGAGTTGCTCCGCCCAGTGAAGGGCTTCTTCATAAGTTTCAGATACGAACATTAATACAGCTTTCCGGGCATCATCCATCCTTCCGGCAGCATTAACCCGGGGTGCAATTATAAATACCAGGTTATTGACAAATAACTCTTTTTCAAACTTGCTTAAATGGCTCAAAGCCTTTATGCCCAGGTTGGGATCTGTGTTTGCTTTTTTTAATCCATAATAAGCCAATATCCTGTTTTCTCCGGTCAGGGAAACTATATCCGCTGCAATAGCAGTAGCTACCAGGTCAAGAAATTGGAAAGCGCTTTCAGCCGGCAACTTCATTACCTGGCAAAGGGCAGATATAAGTTTAAAGCCCACTCCACAGCCACATAATTCTTTAAATGGATACTTGCAGTCTTTTTGCTTAGGATTTAATATGGCAACAGCAGACGGTAATATTTCATCCGGAAGGTGGTGGTCACAAACAATAAAGTCAATACCCAGGGATTTTGCATAAAAAATATGGTCAGTGGACTTTATGCCGCAATCCAATGAAATAATGAGAGTGTAATTATTTTCAAATGCAAAATCAATTCCTGCCTTACTAATTCCATAGCCTTCCTTATATCGGTGGGGAATATAAAATTCAGTCAGGTCATATTGCTGTTTAAGGAATTGATACATGGAGGCTACAGCAGTAGTCCCATCCACATCGTAGTCACCAAATACCAGGATCTTTTCATTGCTGTTAAAAGCATCCAGGATCCTGGCAACGGCCTTTTCCATGTCCTTCATTAAAAAGGGATCATGAAGATCAGAAAGTTGGGGCCTGAAAAATCGTTTAGCGTCCTGGTAGTTCTGTATTCCTCTTTGTACCAATATATTACACAATACCTTGTGTATTTTCAATTCCCCGAACAACGCATCCACTTTAGCCTGGTCCGCATTATTTATTCTCCAACGTTTCAGGGTCATTACAACTCAATATTTTCTGTCCGTTACAAAATTTACCATGTCTTCAAAACCTTTTCTAATCTCAGTATCCGGAAATGTGCTAAGAATTTGAAGAGCTTCAGATTTATATTCATTCATTTTATTAATAGTATAGTCTATACCACCGGATTTAGTAACAACATCAATAAGATAATCAATCTTTGCCCTCTTTGTATTCTCATTTTTTATAATGTATATAAGATCCTTCCTGGTCTTCTTATCAACATTATTTAGGGTATAGATCAATGGAAGGGTCAACTTCTTTTCTTTTATATCATTCCCGGTAGGTTTACCTATGTCTTCCCCGGCATAGTCAAAAAGGTCATCCTTAATTTGGAAAGCAATTCCCACCTTTTCTCCAAATTGCCTGAGTCTGGAGGTTACATCTTCATCGTGTGAAGTGGAATAGGCCCCAGCTGCACAGGCAGACGCTAGCAGGGATGCGGTTTTATTCCTGATGATTTCAAAATAAATAGACTCATCAAGGTTCAGGGATCGAGATTTTTCAATCTGTAAAAGTTCTCCTTCGCTCATTTGTCTAACGGCCTCAGATAATAACTGCAGGATGCGGAAGTCATTGTTATCCAACGAAAGAAGTAATCCTTTGGCTAGAAGATAATCTCCTACCAACACTGAGACCTTATTTTTCCAAAGGGCATAAACTGAGAAAAATCCTCTACGTTCCAAGGAGTCATCGACTACATCATCATGAACCAGTGTAGCAGTGTGCAAAAGTTCCACTAAAGAGGCTGCTCGGTAGGTAGATTCGTTGACATTTCCGCAAAGCTTAGCCGAAAGAAAAACGAACATGGGCCTGAGTTGCTTGCCTTTTCTTTTGACAATGTAGCGCATGATACGGTCGAGCATGGAAACATTGCTTTTGGCGGCATCTTTAAACTTTTCTTCGAAGATGCTTAATTCATTCTCTATGAGATTAACGGGTAGCTGCATTCGTAAATGGGGGAAAGGTACAACTGCAAACCAATAAATAGCTTCTTGTGGTACAAGAATTGCTGAATTGGTGCAGACAAAATATATAAATAATTGAGGTCAATTGCAGTAAATAAAATTTAAAAGTTTGGTAATTGTAACTCAATTTATATTTTTGTCAACGATTAGGACATTGTTTTTAAAATTTAATCAATAGTTATGGCAAGCAAAAAGTACTCTTTTCTGGCAGGTTTATTATGCCTGTTCACATCGTACGGTTTCGCGCAAACGACTACCACCACAGGTAGTATCGGAGCGTACGATCCCGCAGACTCATCCGTCATCCCTTCGCGAAGAATGCCTCAGCACACTGAGTTCATGAATGGCACTTACAACTATCCCGCAAAGCCAAAGAATATGTGGGAGATTGGTATAAAAGCCGGTTCTTTTACTGTTAATGGAGATGTAGATGGAAAGTTTTTTTCTCCAGGATTTGGAGTGCATATCAGGAAAGCGTTCGGATATCTTTTCTCTGCGCGTTTAGAGTATGTTTATGGTATTGCTAAAGGTTTAAGCTGGCAAGGTTCTTCTGCTACTAGCTACGGCCAGGGCGGAACAGGTAATCCTTGGCAGAGACTTGGCTACACTGGTACCGTATATAATAACTATAAATCAAAGGTTCAGGACCTGTCTTTAGAAGGCTTATTTTCTTTGAATAACATTATGTTCCACCAGTCAAGACCTAAAGTGAACGTTTATGCTTTAGTGGGTATTGGTGCATCTATATATGATGTTAAGGTAAATGCCTTGAATGGCAGCACGCCTTATGACTTTTCCGGTATTCCTGCAGGAACTTACAAAACCAGGAAAGACGTAAAAGATGCATTGAATAACCTATTGGATGATTCTTATGAGACTGATGCTGAAAATGCAGAAATCCGTCGTCCAACCTTATTCAATAAGACCTTAAGACCAGTTGGTCAGTTAGGTGGTGGTATCGCTTTCAAATTAAGTAACCGCATTAATCTGGCTTTAGAAGATCGTGTTTCTATAACTAAAGATGATCTTTACGATGGTGTTCAGTGGACTGAGCGTGGCGATTTCACTCGTGACTTCGATACTTATAACTTCTTGTCTCTTGGCCTGAACTTCAATATTGGTTCTAAAGCTGTTGAGCCATTATGGTGGATCAATCCTTTGGATTATGCTTACCAGGAAATTCGTAAGCCTCGCCTGATGATTTTACCAAAGCCAGTTCTGCCTGATGCTGATGGCGATGGAATCACTGACCAATTTGACCAGGAGCAAACTCCTCAGGGTGTTCCAGTTGACTCTCATGGCGTTAGCCTTGATACTGATGGTGACGGAGTTCCTGATGCTCGTGATAAAGAAAAGATCACTCCAACATATTGCCAGCCAGTTGATGCTGATGGTGTAGGTAAATGCCCATGCCCTGATTCAACTTGCTTTGCTGGTTATACTAAGACTGGTGCTTGCGAAGCTGCCTTAGGTACTTTACCAAGTGTAACTTTCTCTGGAAACAGTGTTAGCCTGAACAACGATGCTAAAGCTTTATTGGCAAGTGTTGCTTCCCGCTTACGTAATAGCCCAGAGTGCAAGATCGTAGTTACAGGATATTGCGCTTCAAGCAAATCTGAGCAGCAGAGAAGCTGGGATAGGGTGAATGCAGTAATTAGCTACATGGTTGAAAAAGAAGGTATTAACCAGGATCGTTTCTTCTGGAACTATGGCCAGGAAGGCGGAGACTGCAATACTATCGACCTGCGTGCTGCAGCTTCAGATGAGCAAGGACAAACAACTGTACCTGCTCCTCATCCAAACCTGAGAAGAAGTAAATAATAAATTGTATCTCATATTAAAACCCTCCGCTACGGAGGGTTTTTTTATTGCCCGGCATGGCTGCTAAACCTCCTTTAAGCATAAAACATGGCTTTCAGATACATTAGCTTTAGTGAAATCTTAACTATGGGGTTTAGCCAGTTTGCCAATTTTCGAGAATATTTGCTTAAACTGATTAACTTTGCCACCTTTTATGAAATTCATTGGCGTTTTAGCTTTGGCTGTTTTACTGGTAAATTGTGGAGGTTTTAATAAGGTTCTAAAAAACAAGGACCCCCATTATAAGCTTCGAATGGCCGAACAGTATTATGCTAAAAAGAAATACAATTACGCCCAGCAGGTTTACGAGGATATAATGCCTTATTTCAGAGGTGGACCCGAATTCGAGGACATTTATTACAAATATGCATATACCGCCTATTACCAGGGTGATTACTTAAACGCTGAAAATCTGTTTAAAACATTCCTGGAGATATATCCAAATAGTGCAAGGGCAGAGGAAGTTGATTATATGAGGGCTTATACCTTTTACAAGCAATCGCCTAAGCCAGCCCTGGACCAAACAAATACCATAAAGGCTATGGGTATGATGCAAACCTTTATCAATACCCATCCCGGATCAGCCAGGAACAAAGAAGCTTCGGATATAATCGATGTTTGCCGTAAGAAGCTGGAAACCAAGGACCATAATGCTGCCCAATTGTATTATGACCTGGGCCAGTTCAGGGCAGCCGCAGTTGCCTTTAATTCGATATTGAACTCTTATCCGGAATCTGCAAGATCCGATGAATATAAGATGATGGCTATTAAGTCTTATTTTCGTTTTGCCGAATTAAGTGTAGAGGATAAAAGGGCAGAGCGATTTGAAAAGGTGATAGAAGAATGTAACGATTTCATTGACCGTTTTCCTCAAAGTCCCCTGTCAAAGCAAGTACAGGAATATTTAACCCAATCTCAAAACAACTTAAAATTATATACAAATGAGCCTGCTAAGACGTCAACTTAGTACAAGTACATCAAACAATATCGAGACCCGCGATGTAAATGAGCTAAAGAACAAAACGGGTAATTTGTACGAGTCTATTTCCATTATTGGCAAAAGAGCCAACCAGATCAACATTTCTTTAAAAGAAGAGCTTCATAATAAGTTGGAAGAATTCGCCAGCCATACAGACTCTTTGGAAGAAATTCATGAGAATAAGGAGCAAATTGAAATATCCCGCGCCTATGAGCGTATGCCTAACCCTGCCTTATTAGCTACCCAGGAATTTATGGAAAGCAAGGTGTACCATCGTAAAAATGAGGACGACCTGTTTCA
This sequence comes from Bacteroidota bacterium, assembly GCA_023415275.1. GTDB lineage: Bacteria > Bacteroidota > Bacteroidia > Chitinophagales > Chitinophagaceae > Flavisolibacter. Next base: position 48,780 of record JAEZLJ010000038.1, on the reverse strand, counting down.
ATAAGCCTTGCATGATAAAGTTTGAAAAGCGATTTACTGCCGGTAAATCGCTTTTGTTTTTTATAAATAGTATTTTCGGGCAGTATGTTATCTGGTAAGAAGATTCTTTTGGGTATAACAGGAAGTATTGCAGCCTATAAGACGCCTATTTTGGTCAGGCAATTGATCAAGGCTGGAGCAGAGGTAAAAGTGATCGCCACACCGGCAGCCAGGGATTTTGTTTCAACACTCACCTTGTCCACCCTTTCTCATAATCCTGTTCTTACAGATCTTTTCGATGAGGCTTCCTGGGCAAACCATGTGATGCTGGGACGTTGGGCTGATGTGATGTTGATAGCACCCCTTAGCTGCAACACTTTAAGTAAAATGGCCTATGCCCAATGTGACAACTTATTGATGGCAACTTATTTGTCAGCCACCTGCCCGGTGCTGATAGCGCCTGCTATGGATGAAGATATGTGGCACCACCCAGCCTCCAGGCATAATATACGGCTAATAGAGGAGCATGGCTGCAGGGTTATGCCTGTGGGATATGGTGAGTTAGCCAGTGGCCTGGTAGGGGAAGGGCGGATGGCAGAACCGGAAGAAATTGTTGGTTATCTGGAGCAGTTTTTTGTTAATTCAGGTAAACTTACGGGTAAAAAAGCCCTGGTTACAGCCGGCCCCACATACGAACCCATTGATCCTGTACGTTTTATTGGCAACCATTCTTCGGGAAAAATGGGTTATGCCATAGCAGAAGAATTGGCTTCAAGGGGAGCTGTGGTAAGCCTGATAAGTGGACCTGTTCCTTTTGACAAACCCTTACCAGGTGTAAATATTATTAAAGTAACAACGGCTGAAGAAATGCATATAGCATGTATGCTGGAACAGGACTATAATATTGCAGTGATGGCAGCCGCAGTAGCCGATTATACACCCGTTACTGTATCAGACATCAAGATCAAAAAGTCGGATGCTGACCTGACGCTGGCATTGAAAAAAACAAAAGATATCCTGAAGGCCCTGGGTAATAATAAAAAGGAAAAACAGGTGCTGGTTGGTTTTGCTTTGGAAACGGACCATGAAAAGGAGAATGCCATCAAGAAATTAAAAGATAAAAATGCTGACATGCTGATCCTGAATTCCTTGAATGATGAAGGAGCCGGGTTTGGCTATGATACGAACAAGGTCAGTTTTTTCTTTCGGAATGGTGATAGCAAGGACCTCGGCCTGAAGTCTAAGAAACTGTTGGCAAAAGATATTGTTGATGCTATAACTGAATTAATATAATGAGAAAGATATTCTTTGTTTTATTCCTTGCAATAGGCTCTAAGGCTTTATGGGCCCAGGAAATGCAGGCCCGGTTCTCTGTTTTGGCCAATAGGGTAAGCACCCAGGTGGATAAAAAAACTTTCCAAACACTGCAAACAGCCCTTACCAATTTTATCAATAACCGTAAATGGACAACTGATAACTTCCAGCAACAGGAAAAGATCAAATGCAATTTTCTATTATCTATTGACCAGGATATGGGGCAAAATATTTTTAAGGCTACTCTCACTGTGCAGGCGGCCCGGCCAGTGTATAATACCACCTACGAATCGCCCATTATTAACTTCCAGGACGCGGATATCATATTCAAGTACATCGAGTTTCAACCGGTAGAATTCAATGAAAACAGGGTACAGGGTAGCGATCCACTTTCTGCTAACCTCACTGCTATTGTGGCCTATTATATAAATATAATACTGGGAATGGATTATGATTCTTTTGCCCCCAAAGGTGGCGATGCTTATTTCCAAAAGGCTCAATATATTGTCAATAATGCTCCCGAATCTTCACAGATCACCGGGTGGAAGGCATTCGATGGCTTGAGAAACAGGTTCAAGCTTATAGAAGGCTTTGTAGATAACAGGTATAACCTTGTTCATGATGCGGTATATTCTTACTACCGAAACGGGATGGACCAGTTCTATGATAATGAAGCCACGGGAAGAACAGGTCTATTGAAAGCCATAAGCTATTTAAACACCGTGAACACAGAAAACCCGGGAGCCATGGTTATTCAATTCTTTTTCCAGGGTAAGAGTAATGAACTGGTAAAAGCCTTTACAAAAGGAGAGCAAAAAGTGAAAGTACAGGCCAGGGAAATTCTTACCAGGCTCGATCTGTCAAATTCTAATGCCTACAAGGAGTTGAAATGAATAGACTGGTTATACTATTCTGCCTGGTGCTTTGTTTTTCTTCATGTTCCTCTGATACAGTACCGGACAATGTGATCGCTCCTAAAAAAATGGAAGCTGTGTTGTGGGATGTTATCCTTGCAGATGAAGTAGCAGACTACTATGTTCAGAAAGATTCTTCTTTAAAAGCCCTGGATAAACATGTGGAGCTTTATCAAAAACTATTCGCCATCCATAAGATCACCAAAGAACAATTCAGGAACAGCCTTCATTACTACGAAAAGCGACCTGATTTACTTAAACCGGTCTTTGACTCTCTTCAAAAAAGATCGGAAAGGCACACCCTAAGAACAAAACCGGTATAATACTGAATCTTCTTTCCAGTGCTATTGTTATTTTTGGTCACAATTGCTTGCTATGAATAAAGTTGTTGCTAACGCCGATGAGGCTTTACATGATCTCAAAGATGGATCTACTATCATGCTTGGCGGTTTCGGCCTTTGTGGTATCCCTGAAAATTTAATTAAGGGTCTTGTAAAAAAGGGAGTCAAAAATCTTACCTGTATATCTAACAATGCGGGCGTTGATGATTTTGGATTGGGATTGTTGTTACAAACCAGGCAAATAAAGAAGATGATGAGCTCCTATGTAGGTGAGAATGCTGAATTTGAACGCCAGCTGTTAAGTGGAGAACTGGAGGTAGATCTCATTCCGCAAGGTACGCTGGCTACAAGAATACAGATGGCAGGCATGGGAATACCAGCCTTTTTTACACCAGCCGGATATGGCACCGAGGTAGCAGAGGGCAAAGAGGTAAGGAATTTTAATGGTAAAGATTACCTGATGGAACATGCCTTGCATGCTGACTTTGCATTGGTAAAAGCCTGGAAAGGCGATAAATATGGAAATCTGGTTTTTAGAAAAGCTACCCGCAACTTTTCCACTTCCATGGCAAAAGCAGGAACAATCACCATTGCTGAAGTAGAGGAGTTGGTTGAACCCGGAATGTTGGATCCTGATGATATACATGTGGCCAGTGTTTATGTACATCGAATTTTCCAGGGGCAACATTATGAAAAACGAATCGAAAGGCGTACTATTCGTTTCGAGAGAAATTGATTTCTTCTTCCTCAACAATCTAATTAATATAAATGGCTTTAGATAAATACGGCATAGCACGCAGAATAGCTCGTGAATTAAAGGATGGTATGTATGTAAATCTTGGTATTGGTATACCCACCCTGGTTTCTAACTACATACCTGAGGGCATGTTTATCATGCTTCAAAGCGAAAATGGCATGTTGGGTATGGGCCCTTACCCGGATGAAAAAGAAATTGATCCGGACCTTATTAATGCCGGTAAAGAAACGGTAACGCTGATGCCTGGTGGTGCTTTTTTTGATAGTGCTGAGAGTTTTGGTATGATCAGGGCAGGCAAAATAGACCTTACAGTACTGGGAGCTATGGAGGTTAGTGAAAACGGAGATATTGCCAACTGGAAAATTCCCGGTAAAATGGTCAAGGGAATGGGAGGAGCTATGGACCTGGTGGCCAGTGCTCAGAATATCATTGTGGCTATGATGCATACCAATCCTAAAGGAGAATCAAAGCTACTACCGCAATGCAGCCTGCCATTAACCGGAGTACGCTGTGTAAAGAAGATTGTAAGCGACCTGGCAGTGATGGATGTAACCTCCCAGGGATTCAAATTAATAGAAAGGGCGCCTGGTGTAAGCGTAGAAGAAATTGTCTCTAAAACGGCAGGTAAACTGATAGTGGAAGGGGAGATCCCTGAAATGCAATTTTGATCCCTATAAATAGTGGTCAACTAATCAACCAGGTTATTTTTTACTGCAAAGAATACTAAGCCGGCGGTATTCTTGCTTCCAAAGCGTTCCATTAGCCTGTCTTTGATAGCCTCAACTGTCCTGGGGCTGATCTCCATCTTTTGAGCAATTTCCTGGGCTGTAAACTCCATACAAATTAACTTAAGCACATCTCTTTCCTTATCGCTGAGTGTGATCTCGTTGGTAAGGGAAGGAACAGTCTTTTGCTTGGAATGAGACTTTTTCAAAAGAATGCGGTTAACAAAATTGTTCAGGTAATAACCTTTTTCATGAACATCCATGATAGCCCGCCTGATTTCCTGTGGCTCCGCATTTTTTAAAAGGTATCCGTTAGCGCCGTTTTCCATCATATGAGATACAAAGCGCTCGTCTTCGTACATGCTAAGCACTATAATATGTATCTGGGGGTATTGCTTGGTCAATAGCTTTGTGGTCTCCATCCCATCCTTACCTGGCATCCGCAGATCCATCAGCACTACATCAGGTTCGGCTTCTGCAATGCCATTTAATAGCTCATCTCCATTCTCTGCCTCCAGTACAAACTTGATGTTCGTAAAAGCCCGCAAAGAAAGAATCACACCTTTCCTGAATATTTTATGATCGTCGGCAATTGCCACTTTGATAATTTCCATAGCACAGTTGGGATGCGATAAAATTAGGAATTATGCGTTAATGATTCATTTACATCCTCTTTTGGGATCTCTATGGTAACCTTATAATAAGTCTGGGAAGGGTCTTTTTCAAAAAATATTTTTCCCTGGGCTACTCTCAAACGACTGTTTATATTCTTTAAGCCGAGTCCTATATTGCTCTTATTCAGCTTTTCAAAATCTGCCTGTACTATTCCCCTTCCATCGTGATGAATACGCAGTATGAACATTCCATCATGCATATTTTGTGTCAGGTGAATAAAGCTGGAATTACTGTGTTTTAAGATATTATTGATCAGTTCCTGGATCACCCTGAAAACAATAAGCTCTATTTCTGGTTTTAAGCGCTCACGGTAATCATGAAAGCGGCTGCTGGCATTGATAGTACCAGATCCGCTGATCTTTTGAAATAGATCATTAGTGGCAGATTCAAGTCCAAAGTTTTTTAGGGTCGGAGGCATCAGGCTATGGCTGATGTTCCTTATCAACTGGATAGTATCATCCAGTATCTGGCGTGCCTGGAAAATAGACTGCAGTTGAGTAGCCTTGTCCTGGTTCACCAGGTTTTCATTAAGGTACAGGCGTGCTGTGGCCAGTAAGGGGCCTGCATCGTCGTGTAGGTCAGCTGCCAGGCGTTGACGTTCTTCTTCTTGTAATCTTATAGAAGCGTTGAGCAATATCTTTTGTTGCTCCTGCTCCATTGACTGAAGGCGCAACTGGTAGCGTATTACCTTCCTTTGGTGAAATATGATAAACAGGATCAGGCCTATGGTCAAAGCAAGCATTCCAAGTGTTCCTAAGAACAAAACAAGGGAAATACCGGGTGGATTGGCTTGCAGCAAGTACATTGGTTGGTGGCTATATTTTAATTAGATGGGTACAAGTTATATTTTCCGGGTGGCTTTTTTAAAGATTCATTGGCCTGAATATAAATAGCTATAGTGAAAAATATATTCTTGACTATAGAAGATATATTGGTAATAACCCAGTATTTATTCAATTCCTGGATAGATAACTGGTTTGCAAAAATATAAATGAAGAAAGAACCGGATAAGTAAATTAATATTCCTAAAACCCCCCAAAAAGAAGCCTGGCTGTAAATAAAAAAGTTGGATGTATTGTTCAGCTGCTCATAGAAATATAGGAATGAGAATATAAATATCAGGATGGATTCTATTCCAATAGGAATGGAATCCAGTACAGGAATATTTCTTACAATGAAGAATAAATAAAAATAATAGCCTATCAGGCAAATGGAGAATACCAGGGTTATATATAGGATCAGCTTCCTGGTGGCAGCTTTTGATATGGTATAATAAAAGAAACCGGCAAAGAATAAACATTCAAAAAGCGTAAAGGCCGGATAAATAAAATTGTGATAATTAGGTGGTATTAAATAGTAAAGAGAAAGATTAGTGATAAAATCAAATACAGTAAATGCAATCAATACCCAAATGATCCTTTTGCTCTTTATAGATTTAAAAAAAATAGCAAAAAGTAAGATAGGTAAGAGATCAGAAAAGATGGCTAGTAATACAAAAAGGTTTTCTATAGTTTTGGTTTTTGCCAAATATAGAAAACCTTTTAAAGATTTAATAATTCTTAATTAAAATTCCCACCAAGTTGGAGTAGATGGGCTAGTTGGACTAGTTGGCCATTCAATTGGGGGTACTGCTCTAAATACTTTCTTTGTCATGACAGTAAGTTTTTGTTATTAACGGATGTAAATATTGCCAGGACTACATCCGATTTCAATGGGTTTATAAACCCTTTAAATTTCATTTTTCACTAATAATGCAGAGATTACAAGCCTTTCAGCCCATTTTGCTAGTAAGCTTACTTGTGCAAATTGCGTATTCTCACGATATGAAAATAGTATTTTTACTAACAATGAAAAGAAATATTCCGATCAATTTTTACGGATAAAAGTCTAAACTAGGGTTTCAATAGATGATTATCAATAAGGCAGGTATTTCAAAGCTCTATATATTGAGATTGAAAATTATCCTCCTGGCACTTCATAATCAAGCTATTTTAAAAGAATTTGCCCGAAAGCTTTTATAATTGGTATGGAATCGTAAATTTACGAGGTATCAAACGTGGTTCTACTAATTACTCGTTTCTGAAAACTGAAAAATATCTTTTTGTGATCATAGTATTTCAGAGTAAAAAACAATTAGTTTTGTAGACTACTGCTTATAAGTCAATTACTTAAACCAATTTCCATGACTGCCCAGCAAATTAAAGTGGCCATTGCCGATGACCATAAGATCTTTCGGGATGGTATTAAAATGGCCTTGAGAGACCGCGATTACCTAAAAATATTATGGGAAGCTGAGGATGGTAAAGACCTCATGCACAAATTAAAGCTCAAGCAGCCAGATGTCTTGTTGATGGATATCCGTATGCCGGAGATAGATGGGGTAAACGCCATTGGTATTTTGCGCAAGGAGTACGAGGAGATCAAGATCATTGTACTTACTATGTACGATGACCAGGAAATGATCACCAAAATGATGGAGATGGGGGCTAATGCCTATCTTACTAAAACCACTGATCCTGAAGAGATCTACCAGGCTATCCTTACCTGCATGAATGACGACTTCTATTTTAACGACCTGGTAAATAAAGCTGTGCTTCTAAAACTTCAGCATAAGAAAACTGTTCGCCAGTTTTATCCCAACCCCATCAAGTTCTCAGAAAAAGAGATCAAAATTTTGAAATGTATTGCCGAGGACAAGACCACAGAGGAAATATCCAAAGAAGTGTTTTTAAGCCCCAGGACCATAGAAACCATCCGCCAGCAAATGAAGCAAAAAGTAGGAGCTAAAACCATTGCCGGCCTTGTTATGTATGCCATGCGCAATAAATTGCTGGAATAATGAAAACCGGTACAGATAACATCAATAATTCTTTTTTCAATAGTGTATATAAGGATGTATGGAGAATGCTCATCCCAAATGGGCTGACAGAAGCTGAAGTTGATTTTATCATTGAAGCAGCCGGGTTACAGCCCGGGGATAAGGTTTTGGATATCATGTGTGGATATGGCCGCCACAGTATTGAATTGGCTAAGCGAGGGGTACAAGTTACCAGTATAGATAACCTGAAAGAATACATAGACGAGATCAATCTGGCTGTACAGGAACAAAACCTTCCGGTAATGGCATACCAGGCAAGAACATTGGAGGTGTCTTTGGATGATACTTATGATGCTATTATTTGCATGGGCAACAGCTTTTCGTTTTTTAATAAGGAAGAGACAACCCTTATTTTAAAAAAATTGTCTGATCATCTCAACCCCAGTGGCATATTGATCATTAATTCCTGGATGATTGCTGAAATAGCCGTTAAGCATTTTAAAGAAAAGGAATGGTACCATGTAGGACCGTATAAATACCTGCTGGACTATAAATTTCATTTCCAGCCCAGCCGCATAGAGTCTGAGCAAACAATCGTTTCGCCCGACGGAACTGTTGATGTATTAAATGGCATAGATTATATCTTCTCTCTTGATGAGTTGGAAACCATGTTCAGTACAGCTGGACTTGCCACTAAAGACCTGTTTAGTACCCCTAGGAAAAGAAGGTTTGTCATGGGGGATGGGCGTATATATATCGTGGTAAAAAAGGTTTCTTAGTCTATTCTTTTAAATTAATAAGGGAAAGCAAATGATTATTGATGAGTATTCAAGATCACGATTCGTAAGTTTACACCTGCCAGGTAAGGTAAATCCCTTATTTTTCCCATTCAGGTCTGAAAATTTTCTAAGTAATCGTACTTTCCACAATAAAAAATAACGTAGTAGTACTATATAATATTCCCCCGTTTTTTGCCAAATTGCACAAGGTTTATAACCTAGAAGTCTAACTAAAAATTCCTTATGAAAAATCTCGACTCTATTATCAAAGTTGCCATCGCGGATGACCATGCTCTTTTCCGTACAGGTGTAAAAACCTCACTCTCCAGCCGAAAGGACATCCAGATGATCGCCGAAGCAGAAAATGGCATGCAACTGATGAACTTATTGAAGCATATTAAGCCCGATGTTATTCTTCTTGATATACATATGCCTATAATGGATGGATACACCACATTGCCTGAGATCAAAAAGCTATATCCGGAAATGAAGGTGATCATGCTGTCTATGAATAATGATCCTTCCATCATCACTAAAATGATGGAGATCGGGGCCAATTCATATCTCACAAAGGAGTCAGATTCAGAAACTATTTACCAGGCTATCAGGACTTGCTATGAGCAGGAGTTTTTCTTCAATGATCTTACCAATAAAGCACTATTGAATGGTTTGAGAATGAAGAAGCCACAGGAAAGCCCCATGCAGGAAGTGCAGCTTACTGATAAAGAGATCACTATTTTAAAACTAATGTGCGAAGAAAAAAGCACTAAGGAAATAGCAGATATCGTAGACCTTAGTCCCAGGACGGTAGAAGCCATCAGGGATAAACTCAAAACAAAAACTGGCGTCAAATCAATGGCCGGTCTTGTCATGTATGCCGTTAAAGCCGGTATTGTTGAACAGGCCTGAGCTTTGAAATAATATTGTTAAGCCATTTACTGCAGCAGTAAATGGCTTTTTTTATTCATTTTTGAGCTATGGGCTATGTTTGTTTCAATGGTAGTATGATACAAGATCAAACACCTGTTCTCAAAGCAGATAACCGGGGTTTCAAATATGGCGATGGTGTGTTTGAAACCATAAGAATTGCTAATGGCAGTATTCCTCTCTTTTCCCATCATTATGAAAGACTGGTTACCAGCTTATTGATTTTAAAGATCAGCCATACCATTTCCGCAGAGCAAATTAGTCAATGGATCATTGAGCTGTGTTCATTGAACGAATGCCTTCAGTCGGGCAGGGTACGCCTGGCGGCTTTCAGGAATATGGAAGGCAAGGCCGAAATACTTATTGAAGCCCAACCTATGTCAGCTGAAGTTATTAAAGACCAGGTGCCAGAAATTTCCATTACCATCTATCCATTGGCTCGTAAATCTATGGATGCTTTCAGTAACCTGAAAACTGCCAACTTCCTTCCATATGTCATGGCCGGTCTGTATGCTATTAACGAAGGATTTGATGATGCTATAGTATTGAACAGTGACAATAACATTTGCGACAGTTCAAAGGCCAACGTGTTTGTGATCAATAACAATGAAATTTTTACACCTGCGCTCCACCAGGGTTGTGTAAATGGTGTGATGCGCCGATACCTTATAGATCATCTCAAAAAGCTGAATTATGCTGTTCACCAGGAGGCTTTGACGGAAGAGGATCTTTTACGAGCAGATGAGATATTCCTTTCCAATGCTATCTATGGAATTAAATCTGTAAAAACATTCAGGAAGAAGGAATATCCTCAACTATTTACCTCCGGTATCTATCAAAGTCTGGTGGCACCACTATTTGCCTGACCGCGCTTGCTGGCTTATAATTGAATAACTGCAGGTCTTCAAAATAGGGCCTCTTGCGTTGTCAAATCATTTTGCGTGCGGTAAACCTTATATAATTGTTCAACAGCATTCTTTCCCTGTTCTCCCAGGTCAATACTGTGATCATTTACATACAGTTCAATATGCTGCCTCATTACCTGTTCATCCATCGCTTGTGCATGCTCTTTAATATAAGGAGCAATTTGTGGGTATGATTGGAAAGATAATTCAACGCTTTTCCTGATCAGCCGTTGCACTTTTTCAATGATATCACTTCCTAATTCTTTTTTAGCGGCTATACCACCCAGTGGTATAGGTGCATTTTGACGTTCTTCCCATACTTCACCCAGGTCGCAAATCTTATGTAATCCTTTTTGCTGGTAAGTAAAGCGGTTCTCATGTATGATCACGCCAAGGTCTGCTTTCTCTTCCAGCACCGCATCTTCTATCTGCGAGAACAGGAAAGGTGTTTTGCTAACGATGTTAGGGAAGGCGAAGCTCAGTAAAAAGTTGGCTGTTGTATTTTCTCCCGGTATGGCTACGGTACAATTGGCGATCTCCCTGATGTCCACCATCTTTTTCCCGATCAAAAGTGGACCTACTCCTTTGCCTAAGGCAGCTCCTGAATGTAATAAGCTGTACTTGTCCAGGTTATTGAACAAAGCCGGAAAGCTTAATTTGGTGATGCTTAATTTTCCAACAGATGCCCACTCGTTAAGGGTTTGCACATCTTCCAGTACCGGTTCAAATTCCAATCCTTCTGTGTCTATTTTACCATTGACCAATGCATCAAAAATGAAAGTATCATTAGGGCAGGGTGAAAATCCCAGGCTCAGCTTCATAGTCTCACAAATTTTGAAATGATAGATATTACTTCCTTATTTAAATTTTCAATGGCTTCTTTAAAAACCCATTTGCTTTTGTCTCTTTCACCGGCAAAGTTCGACAATGATCTCACTTGTAGAAAAGGAATCTTTTCCATCAGTCCCACATAATGCAAGGCAGCCCCTTCCATAGATTCTATTGATGCGCCAAGGATGTTCCTATAATAATCAATTTTTGAAGGCAGGGTAGTGATCTCATTGATGGTTACGCCTGGAACCCTCCGTAAACCGACAGTGTCCATCAAGCTGGCATCATTCACTAAAAGCCCGTTGCTCCAGGGATATTCATTGTTGGCAACAAGGTTCATATCAAAAACTGATTTAAACTCGCCTTGCTCTGTTACCCCAAGGTCACCTATGCATTCTGACGAAACAAGCACCACCTCGCCAAGCTGCAGGGAAGTATCGAGTGCTCCTGCTATGCCCGCCTGTATAACCAGGTCGGGCCTTCGTTGATAAATATTTTTAGTAAGCTGGTAAGTGGCAGCGGGTAATCCTATACCTGTAACCAGGATATTGATATTTTCCAGTTTTTCCGATGCTATATATTGGACAATAGGCTCAATCTCATATCTTGTAGCCGCACAAAGAAGAACTTCCATGAGTCAAAAATCGTAAATTAAACAACTTTTAAGCAACCCTTAGCTTTGTACAATTGTTATTGACACTGAAATATGAATAAAAAAGTTGCTGTAGTACGACGTGAACATTTCAATGCCGCTCATCGCTTATACAGGCCCGACTGGTCTGCTGAAGCTAATTCAGCTACTTTTGGCAAGTGCAGTTTCCCCAATTATCATGGGCATAATTACGAGTTGGAAATTAAGGTGACCGGGGAGATCAATAACGAAACCGGGTTTGTAATGGACCTGAAGGTACTCTCAGACCTTGTCAATGAAAAGGTATTGGAAAAATTCGATCATAAGAATTTGAACATAGACTTGGAAGAATTTAAGGATCTGAATCCAACAGCGGAAAATATTGCCATGGTCATTTATGATATCTTGCGGCCGCATATTGAGCCTTCATTAGATTTGTTCATCAGGCTATTTGAAACACCTCGCAATTATGTTGAATATCCTGCTTAAATAATAGATTACGAATTATGGCATTTCATAAAAAGGAAAGTTTTGACACCGAAGTCACTGAAGGATTAATGAATAATTACAGCAGTATCATCAACCTGTTGGGAGAAGATCCAAACAGGGAAGGACTGCTGAAGACACCAGAGCGTATGGCTAAGGCCATGCAATATATGACGCAGGGTTATGGCCAGGATGCGGTATCTATACTCAATGGAGCCAGGTTCCGTGAAGAAGTAAGCGAGATGGTGATCGTCAAGGATATAGAATTATTCTCCATGTGCGAACATCATTTGCTGCCCTTCTTTGGCAAGGCGCATATTGCTTACATTCCCAATGGATATATCACTGGCCTTAGCAAACTGGCCCGTGTGGTAGATGTATATTCCCGCAGGTTGCAGGTGCAGGAACGCCTGACCACCCAGATATTAAAAGCTATTAAAGAAAGTCTTGACCCCCTTGGTGTGGCAGTGGTCATAGAGGCCAAACATCTTTGCATGATGATGAGAGGCGTGCAAAAGCAAAATTCTGTCACTACCACCTCTTCCTTCGATGGAGAATTTTTAAATAATCACATTACCCGTAATGAGTTTTTAAAATTAATTACGGCTGATCTGGACTAATTAGTAAACTTGCCACATGAAACATGCATTTGTATTTCCCGGGCAGGGAGCGCAGTTCCCGGGAATGGGAAAATCTCATTATGACAACAGTTCATTTGCTAAAAGAATATTTGAGCAGGCAAATGAAATATTAGGCTTTAGAATATCAGATGTAATGTTCAATGGCTCTGAAGAGGAATTAAAGCAGACCCGTATCACGCAGCCTGCCATCTTTCTTCATTCTATCATAGCTTTTAAAGGAATAGAGCATACCAGGCCCGATGCAGTTGCCGGGCATTCACTGGGTGAGTTTTCTGCACTGGTAGCTAATGGCACCTTGAGTCTTGAGAGCGGGTTGCTATTGGTAAGCCTGCGGGCCCAGGCCATGCAAAAGGCATGTGAGCTGCAACCTTCTACTATGGCCGCCGTACTGGGCCTGCCAGATGATAAGGTGGAGGAGATCTGTAAAGAAGTGCAATCCATCACCGGTGAGGTGGTGGTGCCGGCTAATTATAATTGTCCTGGACAACTGGTGATCTCAGGAACCGTAAGGGGCATTGAGGAAGCCTGTGAAAGGTTGAAAGCTGCCGGAGCTAAAAGAGCCATGATTTTGCCTGTTGGAGGTGCATTCCATTCACCATTAATGGAGCCAGCCCGCAAAGAACTGCAGCAAGCCATAGAGGGTACCACTTTTCATACGCCTTCTTGCCCTGTATACCAGAATGTGGTAGCAAAAGGTGTGATCAACAAGGATGAGATCAAGCAAAACCTGATCGACCAGCTGACAGGAGCCGTCAGGTGGACGCAATGCGTGCAGGCAATGATCGCTGATGGTGTTTCCAAGTTCACAGAAATAGGTCCCGGAAAAGTACTCTCCGGCCTGATCATGAAGATCAATAAGGAAGTGAGTGCCGAATCTATCAGCTAAAGATCACTAGCATTTATAATATTGAAAGGCCATCCACCAGGGATGGCCTTTTTTATTCCCTCCAGAAACAGCAAATCTGTCATGATCAAAAGGACCTCCTATATACCTTCTCCCTACCAACTCCCTATCTACGGTATAGGAAAGCCCAGGATACTGCGTGATCATCACGCAGTATCCCGGGCGTAAATAGGGAGGAGATAGGGGGTTCCTATAAAGAAGGTATAGCCTGGGATGTTCTTACATGACAAAAAGCCATTTCTGTTTTAAAGCTTTCAAATGGCTTGTATGATCATTTTGCCAGGATGTTATTTGAAAATAATGTAATGCTTCAATAACAGGTAGGTGCTATTGTTGCAAGGTAATTCCACAGTTGATCCATTCAGGATCGAAGCTGGCCTGGTACTTTTTATAAAAGTTAATCGCGGGTTCATTCCATTCAAGCACCTGCCATTGAATGCCATGTAGTTTACGCTGTTTGGCTTCCTCCATCAATTGGTCAAAAAGCAGTTTGCCAAGTCCTTTTCCTCTCATGTCTTCAGTTACCACCAGGTCCTCCAGGTACATGCGCTGGCCCTTCCAGGTGCTGAACCTTATATAGAACAACGCAAATCCCTGTACAGTGCCATCCACTTCGGCTACAAAAGCCCACCATACAGGATCGGGACCAAAACCGCTTTCCTCAAAGTGCTCATATGCTACTGTTACTTCATCGGGCGCCTTTTCATAAACTGCCAGCTCTTTCACTAACTCCAATATCCGTGGGCAATCTTCTTTGACAGCTTTGCGAATCTTTACATTCATAGGTGCATTTTGCGCGAAAATAATACCATTCAGGAAGTGAATAAATTAAGAAGCTCTTACTATTAAGTTATAAAGCCTGGTCCAGGTCGGCCAAAATATCCTGCAGGTTCTCAATACCAACATTCATTCGTATAAGGCCATCGGTAATGCCATATCTTTCCCTTTGCTCCTTAGGAACGCTATAGTGGGTCATGGAGGCAGGGTGGGAGAGTAAGGTGTCCACGGTGCCTAATGAAACGGTTCTGACACACATCTTTAGCTTATTCATAAAGTCTATACCTCCCTGCAAGCCTGATTTCAATTCAAAACTGAGCATGGCGCCCGGGTGGCGCATTTGCTTTAAGGCTACCTGGTGGTCGGGGTGTGATGCAAGACCGGAATAATTTACTTTGGCGATAGCATTGTGTCCTTCCAAATACCTGGCTACCTCCATGGCATTGGAACAATGCCTGTCCATACGGATCTCTAAAGTTTTGATACCCTGGATCAACAGGAAGGCGTCAAAACCATTGGAATTGCCTCCTAAGAGGCGGTGCACCTTGGTAACCTTTGTTTTCATGAACTCAATGTCCCTGCCTATCAATACGCCTCCAATGGCGGTGCCGTGTCCATTCAGGAATTTAGTGGTGGAGTGAATCACAAAGTCAACATCGTATTTAAAGGGTTGCTGCAGATAGGGGGTGGCAAAGGTGTTGTCGCAAGCCACAATGAGATTATATTTTTTACCTATTTTACTTAGGGCCTCTATATCCACGCACTGGATGGTGGGATTGGCCGGTGTTTCCAGGTACATCAATTTGATATCCGGATACTGCTTTAACACACCCTCCACCTCGTCCAGCTTTCGCAAATCAACGATGATGGGTTCAATGTTTAATTCAGGTAATATTTTGAAAAGTATTTCATTGGATCCCCCGTACAGTGAAAAATGAGACAATACTTTGTCACCAGCTTTTAAGTTGGCAAAAAGCAGTGAGGCGATGGCTGCCATTCCGGATGAATGAAGTATGCCCATGACTTCCAAATTCAGCCTAAAGGTTTCCAATGCGGCAATTCTATCTGCCGCCTCGGTCATGGTGGGGTTGCCCCAACGGGAATATATATATCCTGGCTCTTCGCCGCTAAATCGCTTCATGCCCTGCTCGGCAGTATCAAATATAAAAGTGCTGGAAGCATAGATGGGCGTTTGATGTGCATGTAGTGGCTCGTCGTGATGTCCTGCATGTACTGAGGCAGATCCAAAACCCTTCAAAGGAAAATCTTTATCCATTACCTGACTTTGATTTTGTTAATTCGTGTTATCAAATGTATCTACAAAAAAAGAAATGAAAGAGCTGTTACTTCAATTGTCAGGTTATAACACATGGGCCAACCAACAACTTTTAGAGTTCATCCAGCAATTGCCGGCAGAAAAACAAACACAAACATTAGCCAGCAGTTTCGATAGTTTTTTGAAAACTATTGTCCATATGTGGGATGCAGAATCCATATGGTGGCAAAGAATAAAGTTGAGTGAAAGAATATCAGTGCCATCTGCTTCTTTCCAGGGCGATCTTAATGAAGCAGCTAATCATTTGATGCAACAGAATAAGGTATGGGC
The DNA here is from genome assembly GCA_023415275.1 of Bacteroidota bacterium. Taxonomy (GTDB): domain Bacteria; phylum Bacteroidota; class Bacteroidia; order Chitinophagales; family Chitinophagaceae; genus Flavisolibacter. The sequence goes on along the minus strand of JAEZLJ010000038.1, from coordinate 32,770 downwards.
CGAATGGGTGACTAACGCCCAGGAACATATGTTTCAGCATGAATTTATTTACATGAACACCAGGAGAGAGCAATTCAAACAACCGGTGTTCCAGGTGCTGCTGCAGGTTTTTAACCACGGCACTTATCACCGGGGGCAATTGGTAACCATGTTAAGACAGTTGGGTGTTGAAAAGATCCCGCAAACAGATTTTATAGTTTGGGCCAGGAAGTCTCGTTAAATTTTTAGCAGATCATTGACTGTCCGGTGGAGGAACAAGTTCGGGCGCATCATCATGTGTCAGGTCATCCATGTTTCTATCATTAGCTATCTTACCCGTTTCTTCCAGCATGCGCATATCCTTGGCATCACGCAAAAATTCTGAAGCGAAAATGAAATCATTCAGCCGTTGATTCTTGCTAAAGATGATCTCTTTATTATTCCCTTCCCATTCTTTTTCTCCCTGGTACATGTAGATGATATGATCTCCAATTTCCATCACACTGTTCATGTCATGGGTGTTCACTACCGTAGTGATCTTGTATTCTTCGGTGATCTCCTTGATCAACTGGTCTATCAACCCTGAAGTTTGAGGATCAAGGCCTGAGTTGGGTTCGTCTACAAACAAATATTTAGGATTGAGTACAATGGCCCTGGCTATACCCACACGCTTCATCATACCACCACTTAGTTCAGCAGGGAATTTTTTATTGGCACCTTCCAGGTTCACCCGTTTCAATACTTCGTTTACCCGGTCCATTTTTTCTTTCCTGGTATTATTGGTAAACATGTCCAGGGGAAAGATGACATTTTCCTCTACCGTCATACTGCTGAAGAGTGCAGATCCCTGGAAGAGCATGCCGATCTCCTTCCTCACTTCTTTTTTTTGCTCTACAGACATTTTGGTGAAGTTCTTCCCATCATAGAGAATATCCCCGCGGTCGGGCTGAAAAAGACCTACCAGGCATTTCATAAACACAGTTTTGCCACTGCCGCTACTACCAATTATCAGGTTGCACTGGCCCGGCAGCATGTTCACATTCACATCTTTCAAAATGGTTTTGCCAGCAAAGCCCTTTTGTAAATTTTTAACCTCAATCATTTTTCAATAGTATAGCGGCGAGGAAATAATCAGCAAACAATACTGCTACGCAGGTCACTACCACGGCCTTTGTGCTGGCGCGACCAATTTCAAGGGCACCGCCCTTTACATTGTAACCATAGTAGGCAGGAATGCTTGATATAAGGAAGGCAAAGGTGTAGGCCTTGGCCATGGCAAAAAATACATTGTAAGGAATGAAGCCTGCAAAAAGACCCTTGTTGAATTCATCAGAGGAAATAATGCCAGACATGGTTCCGGCTAGTTTACCACCCCAGATACCTAACATGGCTGCAATGACAATGAGCATTGGAATGACCACCAGGGCTGCCAGGATCTTAGGCAATACCAGGTAAGCCTTGGTGTTGATGCCCATGATCTCCAGGGCATCTATTTGTTCGGACACCCGCATATTACCCAGTTCTCCGGCTATTTTACTTCCCACCACACCTGCCAATACTATTGACACCAGGGTTGGTGCAAACTCCAGGATCACCGTATCCCGCACCACCTGTGCGATCGTATATTTTGGAATTAAAGGATTGGTAAGCTGGTAGGCTGTCTGCACAGTAGATACTGCTCCCATGAATACGGAGATAATGACCACGATCCATAAGGAGCCCATACCGATCTCAGAGCATTGATGCATGAATTCCTTCCAATACATCTTCCAGTTTTCCGGTTTGGAAAACATGCCTTTGATCATCAATAAATATTTCCCGATCTCGCTGAAAAAACCCATAGCCAATTTATTATTGTGTGCCGGCCAATGAACTGGTAAGCAACTTATACATTAATCTTCAAAGCTCAAAACAGGTGTTTTATTCCAGCAGGATAGTTCGTGCTAGCTTTTCTTTTTAAATCTTTTCCACCATGGCGACCTCCTGATCAATTCCTCGGTTTCTGCCTGGCTTTTCAACTGGGCATCTACCACTGCTATCATTGCCATGTTGACGATATTACGAACAGAGCTACCCAACTGAAGAATATGCACCGGCTTCTTCAATCCTAATAAAATCGGGCCAATAGCATCTGCTGCACCTACTTCCTTTAAAAGGTTATAGGCAATATTTCCAGATGCCAGGTTGGGGAAGATCAGGGTATTGACATCTTTGTCTACCAACTCGCTGAAGGGATAATTTTCTTTTAATATGCTGTTATTGAAAGCCACACTTGCCTGCATTTCTCCATCAACAATCAAATTGGGCATTTGTTGTTTTACCAGGTCCCTGGCTTTAGCCACAAGGTGCGCTTCTGGTGAATTACTGCTGCCAAAATTGGAGTAGCTAAGCATGGCGATCCGGGGAATGATATTGAAATGCCTCATTTCCCTGGCCACCAGTAAGGTGATCTCTGCTAATTCCTCAGCTGTAGGATTGAAGTTTACAGTGGTATCTCCTAAAAATAATGGTCCTCTTTTAGTAAGCATCAGGTACATGCCCGCAATGCGCTTGGTTCCTTCTTCAATACCTATGCACTGGATGGCAGGCCTGATGGTATCGGGATAATTCTTTGAAAGCCCGGAGATCATGGCATCAGCATCACCAGTCTCCACCATCATGCAACCAAAATAGTTGCGGTCTTTCATGACCTTCTTGGATTCATAATAATTGAATCCTTTGCGGTGGCGTTTCTGGAAGAACAGTTCTGCGTATTTATTACGTTTTTCCTCCATGGCATCGCTACGGGGGTCATATATGGGCAAGCCTTCCAGGTCGATTCCATTGGCCTGGGCAATGATCCTGATCTTGTTTTCATCGCCAAGAAGTATAGGGTAACCTATTCCTTCATCAATTACGATCTGTGCTGCCTTGAGTATCTTGACATTTTCAGCTTCAGCGAATACGATCCTGCGAGGATCACGCTTGGCCTTGTTGCCCAATATCCTCATTACCTGGTTATCTAATCCTAATCTCCGGTTAAGATCATTGGTGTAGGTTTCCCAGTCAGTAATGGGTTTCAAAGCCACCCCGCTGTCCATGGCCGCTTTGGCTACAGCTGGTGCTACTACTGATAACAGGCGTGGATCTAATGGTTTGGGAATAATATATTCAGGGCCAAACGTGATGGTCTTTTCGTTATAGGCCAGGTTTACAATATCAGGGACAGGAGATTGAGCCATTTCGGCCAATGCTTTTACTGCTGCAAGCTTCATGGCCTCATTGATCTGGGTAGCTCTTACATCCAATGCTCCCCTGAAAATGTAGGGGAATCCCAACACATTATTAACCTGGTTGGGATAATCACTTCTACCGGTAGCCATGATCACATCCTTGCGGGCAGACGTGGCTTCTTCCCAACTGATTTCTGGATCAGGGTTGGCCATGGCAAATACTATAGGGTTTTTGGCCATGCCCTTGATCATATCACCATTCACTACATTGCCTACACTCAATCCTACAAATACATCTGCATCTTTCAATGCCTTGTCCAATGAAAGGTCTTCTTTGGCGTTGGCAAACTTTTTCTTGAACTCTTCCAGGTCTGTTCTTCCTACGTGCAAAGCTCCCTTACGGTCGAAAACATAGAAGTTCTCGGGTTTGGCGCCCAATGAAACATACAGCTGAATGCAGGCCATGGCCGCAGCGCCGGCCCCGTTGACCACAAATCTTACCTTGTCAATTTTCTTTTTTTGTATCTGTAATGCATTTAATAAAGCTGCAGCACTGATGATGGCCGTACCATGCTGGTCATCATGCATCACAGGAATGGTCAGTTGCTCCCGCAGTTCTTTTTCAATATAAAAGCATTCAGGAGCTTTGATATCTTCCAGATTGATACCACCGAAAGTTGGTTCCAGCGCTTTCACTATCTGCACAAACTTTACCGGGTCTGTTTCATTGATCTCGATATCAAAAACATCTATATCGGCAAATATTTTGAAAAGCACGCCCTTTCCCTCCATGACCGGCTTGCCGGCTTCAGGGCCTATGTCACCCAATCCCAATACGGCAGTGCCATTGCTGATCACAGCTACCAGGTTTCCCTTGGCTGTATATTTATAAACATTCTCTTTATTGGCGGCAATTTCTTTGCAAGGTTCGGCCACCCCGGGGGAGTAGGCCAATGAAAGGTCTCTTTGTGTTTTAGCTTCCTTGGTAGGTACTACTTCTATTTTTCCAGGTTTTCCTTTGGAATGGTAGCGTAGTGCTTCATCTTTTCTTAGGTCTCTCTGCATAATATTCTTTTGGCAATCATTATAGGGAATACCATATGGATCTTTTTTACCAGATTTCCCTGTTCAGCTACACGAGATCTATGTTCTATAGAATTGGTCCCGAAGAACCATTCTCCTGTAACTGAACCTGGCAAAAGTAATATACTATCATTAACTCTGGAAAGTAGCCGTTGCACCCAGCGCGGCCATGATGCCGATGCCGGTCTCTATGGCGTTTTCATCTATATTGAACAGAGGGGTATGCACTCCGGAAGTGATTCCTTTGGCTTTGTTGGCAGTTCCCAGCCTGAAAAAGCAGCCAGGTATCTGTTGCGAATAATATCCAAAGTCTTCAGCACCCATTCTTATTTCTGTTTCACCCACGTGCTCAGCCCCCATATAAGACTCGGCAATCTTTTGGGCAATGGTGTTTAATTGTTCGTTGTTATACACAGTAGGGTAGCCTACATCAATGTGCACATCTATCTCTGCACCCATGGACTGAACCAGCTCGGTGGATAATTTGCGAATGATGTCATGGGCTTTAAAGCGCCATTGTTCATCCATGGCCCTGAAGGTTCCCATTAATTTTACCTCTGATGGAATAACATTGGTAGTATGCCCACCCTGGAAGGAAGTGATGGAAAGTACTGAGGGGGACAGTGGATCGCAGTTGCGGCTGATGACCTGCTGTAAGGCCACTATCAGGTGACTTGCAATGAGTATGGTATCAGCGGTAAGTTGTGGCGCTGCTGCATGACCGCCTTTACTTTTAATAGTCATATAGATCTCGTCAGCGCTGGCCATGACCTTGCCAGAACGGAAACTGAGGTTACCAATCTCCAGCTGGGGGTTCACATGCAAGGCAAAAATGGCTTCCGGCTTTGGATCTTCCAGCACTTTTTCCTTTATCAAAAGACTGGCGCCGCCAGGATTTTTTTCCTCACCGGGTTGAAAGATCAATTTCACAGTGCCTTCCCACTCATTCTTTGTTTGTGATAATATTTTGGCAGCACCCAGCAGGCAGGTGGTATGCACATCATGGCCACAGGCATGCATTACACCGGGCCTGGTAGATCTGTAACTGATATCATTTTCTTCCTGTATCGGTAATGCATCCATGTCACCTCGTAAAGCCACAACCCTTGAAGATGGGTTCTTACCTTCTATGATACCGATCACTCCAGTGGTGGCCATTACACGAAAGGGAATATTATAAGATGCCAGTTGCTCCTGGACGAATTTTGAAGTTTCAAATTCATGGTAGCTTAATTCAGGATGGGCATGTAAATGATGCCTGATCTCGATGAATTCAGGAGCTAGTTGCTTAGCTAAGTCTTTGATCTTTTGTATAAGCATGATTAATAACTGATTTGCAAAAGTCAGTTATTTAGCTGAAACAGGCATATTGGGAACATTACATGTCCTTCGCGTCTGCATTATCCTTCTCTGGCGTTATTTCAATGGTATCATTGATAATGAACACACCTTTAGGGAATACGGTGTTTAAATTCTTCCTGTAGCGGTCTGCTTCATCCCTTGTTTTGAAATTGCCTGCCTTTAATTTGAAGTAGGGAGTTTGATAAATCAGGTAGGCTTTTAATTCAGGAAAATAAGTGTAGATCTTGGTTTTTGCATCAATAGCTTCGTTGCGTTTATTGGTATTGATGACCAGGAGCCTGTAACCCCGCATGGATCGTGCAGAGGCTTTCTTGATGGCCGCATTTAACGCTGCCTGTTTTTTGGCTAAAGCATCTATCCGGGGATCTTTATGAATAACTACTGCATTGGTATCAGCATACGTATTATTTTGTGCTAGAAGAGAACTGAAACTGAAGATTCCAACCAGTAGAAGCAAACTTTTCATAATGGGCATAATTAAGCAATAACCAAAAATAGTTCCAACTTTGTTTTCTTATTGTTAATAGCCTCCCTCTGAACTTCTTTCACCATTCACAATGGCCACACCCTCACTGCAGCCTAAGCGTGTGGCTCCCGCATCTATTAATTGCTTAGCAAAATGATAATCCCTGATGCCACCACTGGCCTTGATCTGTATGGTGGATGGAAGATGTTTCCGCATCAATTCTACCGCTTCCAGCGATGCTCCTTTTTCAGCATAGCCCGTGGAGGTCTTCATATAATCAATAGGATAGTGTTTATATAGCTCGCAACATTTGATAATTTCTTCGTTGGTCAATATGCCGCTTTCGATGATCAGTTTTAGCACAGCACCATTGTCTTTTATTACCTTAGTGATCTCCCCAATCTCACTTTCCAGGTAGGCGATATCGTTACTTTTAAAGGCAGCCAGGTTCATTACCATATCTAATTCCTGCGCACCCTCTTTCAATGCCTCCTTAATTTCCTTACGTTTTGCTTTATAATGACTGTAGCCAAAAGGAAACCCTATTACGGTGGCTAATTTTACTTTTTTCTTTTGAAGTATCTGGCTGGCATCCCTGACAAAGTAGGGTGGCACACATACGGCTGCAAACTGGTATTGATTGGCTTCCTCGCATACTTTTTCAATTTCAGCAAGAGTGGTGGTGGGCTTTAATATGGTGTGATCTATAAATTGTGCAATGTTCATATGAAAAGTATTTATTTTTAGAACCTTTGGACTTATACACAACAAAGTAATTTAAATTTTATCCAACATGAGAAAAGCACATTGCTTTTTACTGGCATGTACCCTATTCACTGCTATGGTGCTACATGCACAGCGTAGTTTTCCTGTGAATGGTGTTGCCGATGAACGAAGTGGTTATTATGTATTTACCAATGCCACTATTGTAAAAGATGCAGCTACCACACTGTCCCAGGCCTCCATGGTCATCCGGGATGGGAAGATCATTGCAATCGGAAAAGATATAAAGATCCCACAGGATGCTGTGGCTATCGATTGTAAGGGACGGTATATATATCCATCCTTTATAGACATCTATTCAGACTATGGGATGCCTGCACCACAGGAAAACAACAGGGGCTTTAATTTCTTTGGGCCCACACAATTCAATTCAGCTACTAAAGGAGCATACGGATGGAACCAGGCTATTAAAAGCGAGGTAGATGCTTACAGGGTTTTTGCTGCGGATGAAAAGAAGGCCAATGGACTGAGAGAGGCAGGATTTGGAACAGTGCTCACGCATGTGAAGGATGGCATAGCCCGCGGAACAGGTACAGTGGTGATGTTAGCAGATGAAAAAGAAAACTTTTCCATTATTAAGGAAAAAGCTTCAGCACATTATTCATTTAATAAGGGTACTTCCACCCAAAGCTACCCAGGCTCTATGATGGGTATGATCGCTCTTTTGCGCCAGACCTACCTGGATGCTCAATGGTATAAGCAAAAGCCTGTAGGTGAAGGCTTGAACCTGAGCCTGCAAGCCTGGCTGGACAACCAATCCTTGCCGCAAATATTTGAGGCCGGAGACAAATGGAACGACCTAAGGGCCGACAGGATTGGGGACGAATTTGGAGTGCAGTATGTTATAAAGGGTGGTGGCAATGAATACCAGAGGATCAAAGAAGTAAAATCAACTAATGCTACCTATATCATCTCACTCAATTTTCCGCAGGCTATGGATGTGGAAGATCCAAATGACGCCAGGTTTGTGTCTGTTAGTGATATGAAACATTGGGAACTGGCACCTACCAACCCTGCTGCGCTTGAAAAGGCAGGCATCCCTTTCTGCCTGACCACTGCAGATGTTCGTGATGCGAAACAATTTTCTGCCAATTTGAAAACAGCATTTCAATACGGACTTTCAGAAACCGCAGCCCTGAATGCACTTACTAAAACACCGGCTACAGTATTAGGGATCTATAATGAGGTGGGCAGCCTGGAAGCTGGTAAGCTGGCCAACTTTATTATTACTTCAGGACCTGTATTTAATGATAAAACACAAATTATTCAGAACTGGGTCCGTGGAAAGAAGTATGGTGTTAAGGATGATATCTATGATGAAATGCGCGGTAAGTACAAACTAGTATTAAACACTGCCAATGGCCCCGTTAATTATACCCTTGATTTTAAGTCGCCCTCCAGTGCCAGCCTTATTGGAAAGGATACTGTGACCTCTAAATTCTACTTTGATGGTCGCCAGGTGCGCATCAATGTAGCTCCCGAAAGAAGGTTAGATAATAATCTAAGGTTGAGTGGTATGGTAAATGGTACACAATGGACAGGAACCGGCGAAGATAGTTCGGGCAACAGGTTTACATGGACAGCCTCTTATGCGGGTGCTTTAACAGAGAAAGCTGATAGTGTACGCAAACGTCCTTCAGGTCCATTGGGCAAGGTTACCTATCCATTCCTGCCTTTTGGCTGGGAAGAAGGCCAGGCGCCCAGGCAGGAAACCATCCTGGTGAAGAACGCAACCGTATGGACAAACGAAAAAGAGGGTGTACTTCAAAATGCTGATGTGCTGATCCGTAATGGCAAAATAGCAGCAATAGGAAGGAATCTCCAGGCGAATGATGCCCATATAATTGATGGCACAGGAAAACATGTGACACCAGGCATTATAGATGAACATTCACATATTGCTGCGGCATCGATCAACGAGGGTGGACAGAGTGTAACCTCTGAAGTGCGCATTGCAGATAATTTAAATCCTGATGATATCAATATTTACAGGCAATTGAGTGGAGGAGTGACCACATCGCATATTCTTCATGGATCGGCTAACACTATAGGAGGCCAGACCCAGTTGATCAAGCTGAGATGGGGTGCTAATGATGAGGATCTTAAGTTCAAAGGTTCAGCTCCTTTTATCAAGTTTGCTTTAGGCGAGAATGTGAAGAGATCACCTGCGAATGCCGGGCAGCAAAACAGGTTTCCTGATACACGTATGGGAGTAGAGGAAGTGCTTACTGATGCTTTTACCCGTGCCAAAGATTATGAAAGATCATGGAAGGAATACGATGTTGTAAAGAATAAGAAAGGTGTCACTGTACCCAGGAAGGACCTTGAGCTGGATGCCCTAGTGGAGATATTAAATAATAAACGTTTCATCACCTGCCATTCCTATGTGCAGAGTGAAATAACAAGCGCTATGAGGGTAGCAGATAAAATGGGCTACCATGTCAATACTTTTACCCACATCCTGGAAGGTTATAAAGTAGCAGACAAGATGAAAGCGCATGGAGCCAATGCTTCTACTTTCTCTGATTGGTGGGCTTATAAAATGGAAGTACAGGATGCCATTCCGTATAATGCAGCTATTATGAGCCGGGTGGGGCTAAATGTAGCTATCAATTCTGATGATGCGGAGATGGCAAGACGGTTGAACCAGGAAGCTGCCAAGATCGTTAAATATGGTGGCGTTACCGAAGAAGAGGCATTGAAGATGGTTACTTTAAATCCTGCTAAGATGCTTCACGTAGAGGACAAAGTGGGTAGCTTAAAAAATGGTAAGGATGGAGATATTGTGGTGTGGAGTGATAACCCTTTAAGCATTTATGCGAAGCCTGACTATACCATAGTGGAAGGAACCATTTATTTTGACAGGGCGAAGGATGAGCAGATGCAGAAAATAGTGGATGCAGAAAGAAGCAGGTTGGTGAAAAAGATGATAGGAGAGAAGAGAAGTGGTGCGCCGCTGCAGCAGGCAATACCCAGCTATGAGATCATGCATACCTGCTCTGACCATTTGCATAATCACGGGCTCTTAGTGATTGATGCCAGTGATACTGAAAATTAATATTGTAATCAATCAGCAAGCTTGCTACTGAAAACATTCAAATAGAAGCAGAATTCAAAACATAACAAATGAAAAAGATACTTATTTATATCACCATATTGTTCTCTCATTCAGCCAATGCCCAGGAGACTGTTTACCCGGCACCTAAGCAGGTGGGCTCTACTGCCATTACTAATGCTACAGTACATATTGGCAATGGCCAGGTATTGAACAACGCTACCATTGTTATTACAGATGGTAAAATAGCTGCCGTAGGCAATAATATTTCCATCCCTGCAGGTGCTACCCAGGTGAATGCACAGGGAAAGCAGGTGTACCCGGGATTGATCCTTCCCGTTAGTAACCTTGGACTGGTGGAGATCGGTGCTGTACGTGCTTCCAACGATGTGCAGGAAATAGGAGATATGAACCCGAATATTCACAGTATTGTTGCCTACAACACGGATTCTAAAGTGATCAACACCTTACGGTCCAATGGTATCTTATTAGCCAATGTAGTCCCTGAGGGCAATTTTGTGGCAGGTCAGTCATCTGTGGTTCAATTGGATGCATGGAACTATGAGGATGCAGCTTATAAAACAGATGGCGGATTGCATGTATACATGCCTTCTCTCCTGGCCCGCCCACGACGTTTTCGTGGTGCCGGACCACAACAACAGGATGAAGATCCTGTGAAGGAAGGGCTGGAAAAAATAGATGGATTAAAGAGCTTTTTCCGCGAGGCTAAAGCTTACTTCAACCAGTCATCACATGCCAGCACTAATTTGAAATTTGAATCCGTGCAACATTTGTTCGATAAAACGCAAAAGTTGTATCTGCATGCCAACACTGTAAAGCAAATGCTGGTGGCTATGGATTTTGTCAAGGAGTTTGGCTTTGATGTAGTAATAGTTGGTGGAATTGATAGCTGGCAAATTGCGGACCTGCTGAAACAAAATAATATATCTGTAGTATTAAATACACCTCATAGCCTTCCAACATTAGGTGATGATGATGTGGACCAACCTTATAAAACAGCAGCAGCCTTGCAGAAGGCAGGAGTGTTGTTTGCTATTTCTGATGAAGATGGGCAAACACGTGGCAGAAATTTACCCTTCAATGCAGGAACATCTGCTGCCTATGGTTTGGGTAAGGAAGAGGCCTTGCAGGCTATCACCTTGAACGCAGCTAAGATTCTGGGTGTTGCAGATAAAACGGGTAGTATAGAAGTGGGTAAAGATGCGAATATCATTATAAGCCAGGGTGATATCCTGGACATGAGGACCAGCCAGGTGACCGATGCTTTTATCCAGGGCAGGAAGATAGACCTGACGGATAAGCATAAGCAATTAAATGAACGTTATAACCGTAAATATGGTTTGAAAGATTTCTAATTTGATATAGTGTAATACAATAGTGTATTGAAAGTGGTAGGGGTGCTGTAAAACTTAATTGGCACTATCATTTATCCAAATAAAAAGAGGCTGTCTCAAGAATACGAGACAGCCTCTTTTTTATTGATGCTTTTTGTTTTTAAGCTTCTTTACCATGGCAATTCTTATACTTCTTGCCACTTCCGCATGGACAGGGATCATTACGTCCAATCTTTGGTCCTACTTTGATAGGTTCCTGTTTTACTGCCACATCACCGGAAGGATCGAAGTAGTCATTTTCATTAGCTCCATAATCACTACCTGCTGCATCTATCTGTTCCTTATTGGCAGTCATCTTGCTCATATCAGTCTTCTGCTGCCTTCCTTCTCTTAAGTTCGGAGCTTCTTCCTGGATAGGGAGCTGGGCATGGCACAAGAAGGAAACTATGTCCCTGTTTACATCACTGCTCATACGCTTGAACAGGTTATAGGCTTCCACCTTGTAAATAACCAATGGATCTTTTTGCTCAAGGTACACAGTCTGTACACTTTGCTTCAGATCGTCCATAGCACGCAAGTGCTCCTTCCAGGCATCATCAATAATGGCCAGGGTAATGTTTCTTTCCATGGCATTACACAATTCCTCACCCTCTGTAGCCACCGTTTTGTCAAGGTTAGTCAATACATTGATGCCCTTTTTGCCATCAGTAAAAGGCACCACCACGTTCTCAATGTGTTGTCCTTGCGTTTGACGGATATTCTTAAACACAGGAACTGCCTGCTTACGGATGCTTTCCTTATGTGCCTGGTAAGCATCAATGGCCTCATTATATATATGATCTGTAAGGCTGTTTACATCCTTGCTTTTGAACTCCTCGTGCGAAATCTTAGTATCAAGCCCGAAGTTCACAATACAGGACAGCTTGAAACCTTCATAATCATCCTGTTCACGATTGCTGCTTACCAAATCCTCGGCGGTTACAGAAAACGCATTATCTATATCCAATGCCAGGCGGTCTCCAAACAAGGCGTGGTTACGCTTCAGGTATATGGCATTCCGCTGCATGTTCATTACATCATCGTATTCCAGCAGGCGTTTGCGGATACCGAAGTTATTCTCCTCTACTTTTCGCTGCGCTCTTTCAATGGATTTAGTGATCATGCTGTGTTGGATCACTTCACCTTCTTTGTATCCAAACTTATCCATTAGGCCTGCAATACGCTCACTTCCGAACATGCGCATCAGGTCATCTTCCAGAGAAACATAGAACTGTGAAGTACCGGGATCTCCCTGGCGACCCGCACGACCGCGCAACTGGCGGTCCACACGGCGGGATTCATGGCGCTCCGTACCAATAATAGCTAAACCACCTGCTTCCTTTACGCCTGGTCCAAGCTTGATGTCTGTACCACGACCAGCCATGTTGGTGGCAATGGTGATGGCCCCGGCCAAACCTGCTTCAGCCACTACCTGTGCTTCACGGGCATGCTGCTTGGCGTTCAACACATTGTGGGGGATCTTCTTGGCAGAAAGCATCCTGCTTAATAATTCACTCACTTCTACTGAAGTGGTACCGACCAGTACAGGGCGGCCAGCATTCCGCAATTCTTCTATTTCGTCTATAACTGCTTTGAACTTTTCTCTCTTGGTCTTATATACCAGGTCTTGTTCGTCCTTCCTGATGACAGGGATATTAGTCGGGATAGTAACAACATCCAGCTTATAGATACTCCATAACTCAGCTGCTTCTGTTTCTGCAGTACCGGTCATACCCGCAAGCTTATGGTACATACGGAAGTAGTTCTGCAAGGTGACGGTAGCATACGTTTGAGTGGCTGCTTCGATCTTTACATTTTCCTTGGCTTCAATGGCCTGGTGCAATCCATCGCTGTAGCGACGGCCTTCCATGATACGACCGGTTTGTTCATCTACAATCTTAACCTGGCCTTCTATTACTACGTACTCAACATCCTTATCAAATAAAGTATAGGATTTTAAAAGCTGCTGAACAGAGTGGATCCTGTCAGCTTTCTGGGAGTATTCATTTAAAATGGTTTCTTTCTGACGCAACTTTTCATCCGCAGGAATATCACTTTCTTCAATCTCACTCAACCTGACACCAATATCAGGAAGTACAAAGAAATCAGGATCTTCACCTGCCTTGGTGATGGCGGTAATTCCCTTGTCGGTAAGATCAACTGATTTGTTCTTCTCATCTATCTGGAAAAGCAGTTCTTCATCAACGATGTGCATATTACGTTGCTGGTCAGCCAGGTAAAAGTTCTCTGCTTTTTGCATTTTGACCTTGATACCTGGTTCGCTCAGGAACTTGATCAAAGGACCATATTTAGGTAAACCCCTGTATGCCCTGAAAAGGAACAAACCCCCGCTCTTGGGATCATCATCCCCTTCAGCAAATTTCTTTTTGGCTTCATTAAGGTTTTGTCTTACGATTTTTTCCTGTGCTTCTACCAGTTGCTGAACCCTTGGCTTTAAAACATGGAATTCCTGGTCATCACCTTTCGGCACCGGGCCGGAAATGATCAATGGTGTACGTGCATCATCGATCAATACGCTATCCACCTCATCCACCATAGCATAATGGTGTTTGCGTTGCACCATTTCTTCCGGTGTATGCACCATGTTATCTCTCAGGTAGTCAAAGCCAAATTCATTATTGGTTCCATAAGTAATATCCGCCAGGTAGGCATTCCTGCGTTCTTCGCTGTTTGGTTGATGCTTGTCAATGCAATCCACCCTCAGTCCTAACCATTCGAATATAGGGCCGTTCCATTCGCTATCACGACGGGCCAGGTAATCGTTCACAGTTACAATATGAACACCTTCACCCGCCAGGGCATTCAAATACGCCGGCAGGGTAGATACCAGGGTTTTACCTTCACCTGTTGCCATCTCAGCTATCTTTCCCTGGTGCAACACGGCACCACCAATGAGCTGTACATCATAATGGACCATGTTCCAGGTGATCTGTCCACCACCCGCGGTCCAGGTATTTTTATAGGTGACCTTGTCACCATTGATACTGATATAGTTTTTAGTGACACTTAATTGCCGGTCCAGATCAGTAACACTTGATTCCAGTTCAGTATTTTCTTTAAAACGCCTGGCAGTTTCCTTTACCACTGCAAAAGCTTCCGGAAGCAACTCTTTTAGTATTTCCTCAATTTGCTGATCCCGGTCCTTTTTTAATTTATCTACTTCCTGGTAAATCCTATCCTTACCCACCAGGTCAGTGAATGGTAGATCATCAGCTCTTTTATTGGTATCAGCTATTTGTTCATCTATTGTTTTTAGGTGATCCTGGATGCGCTGGCGAAATTCCTTTGTTTTATTTCGTAGTTCATCATTGCTTATAGATCTCAGTGAATCAAAGGCCTGGTTAACTTTTGTTACCAATGGCAGAATGGCTTTAACATCTTTTTCCGACTTGCTGCCACCGAACATTTTAGATAAAAAACCGATCATAAATTGTGTAGATATTTCAATTATCGACTATAACTAATTATAACTCCCTGCAATACAGAGAATTGTTTTTGTCAAAAAGGGTGCTAATATAGTTTAGAAGCCATTTTGACAGAGCCGTCAAAGATAATTCAATTTGCAGTCCTTTAAATCAGGTTAACAAACACGAAACTTTTATAGTGGTTTGGCGTACTTTTCCGGCTTCTGTACATTAAAATGGGCATTCATGTGGAAACTGGCGTTCCTATATTTCTTTTTGATAGTCGTTCTATTCACCAGGTGCACCAATCCTGAAAATAAACAACTGGACTCAGCTTTTACAGGCCCGGTCTATTATAACCTGAAAGTTTGGGGAGAGGAAGGCAATGACAGCATCAACTGTTTCTTCCAGTACCATTCACCCACAATGGATGGACCTGTTATTTTTCCGGGTGAAAAAGAAATAGTGAAGATTGACAATAAAGATCTGAAACCTGATAGCGCTAAATTATCCGGACCCTATTATGACCTCAGGTTAACAAAGAAGGGCTTCAGTGGTAAACATGAACTCGAATATGCTACAGGGACTAATAAATTGACCAAAACGGTGTTCGAATTTCATGTTTTTAATCCTGCACCCGGTTGGCCATTATCAATTAAAAGGGGTGAACATCAATTATTGCTTGAAAACCTTTCACAGGGTACCACCACCATCAGGTTGTCCATGGTGGATACTTCATTCGATACCAATGATTTTAATGAGTTGGTCACTGTAGAAAAAGGAAGGCTACATCTCACCGCAGACATGTTAAAAGACCTGTCTCCCGGTCCTATCAGCCTGGAAATCACGCGGGAAGAAGAAAAAGTAAATGAGAATGGCAGGATCTGGACCAGTTACAGCATCAGGAGGGAATTTGAACTGGTAGATTAAAAGACCTGGATTGGCTACATAATTCAGGCAGTCTTATAGGCTCGGTAAATCTTTCAATTAACTAGGGATCCCTGAATTCCAGGCTTTAACGAATCAATTCGCCTATTTTCCCTATGTTTTATGGAATTTATAGCCCGGCAACGTACTTTTGCGGGCCGAAAGAAAGGTATAAGGAAGGCGGGCTGAATATTAGGGCGAGTGATAGGCGCAGCGATAGGAGGCAAAAAACAAATTAAGAAATTATAAATAAGATATGGCTGGTCAGTTAAAAGAAGTACGTAACCGTATTAAATCAGTTCAAAGTACCCAACAGATTACTAAGGCAATGAAAATGGTAAGTGCCGCTAAATTGCGTCGCGCCCAGGATGCCATTATCCAAATGCGTCCCTATGCCAAAAAGCTCCAGGAAATGCTGAGCAATATTGTAAGCAATACTGAAGTGGAAGCTGGTAACTCCCTGGCCGTGGAAAGGCCTGTGGAAAAGGTACTCCTGATCGTGATTACTTCTGACAGGGGATTGGCAGGAGCTTATAATGCCAATGTCATTAAGTTGGCCAAGCAAATGATCCGTGAAAATTATGCTTCTCAACAAGCCAGGGGTGGTGTAACCATCTGGAGCATTGGGAAAAAAGGGTATGAGCACTTCGCTAAAAACAATTATGCTGTCAGTGATACCTATAAAGATATATTTCTGAACCTCACTTTCGATAACGTGCAGAAGGCCTCCCAGGCAGCTGTGAAGGCTTACCTGGATAAGCAATTTGATAGGGTGGAGATCGTATACAGTGAATTTAAGAATGCCGCTACACAACGTTTTGTGTCTGAACAATTTTTGCCTATTCCTAAAGTTGTCAATACTGCCAATGCTACTAAGGCAGACTTTATTTTTGATCCTAATAAGGAAGAGTTGATAGCTGAATTAATGCCTAAGATCCTGAATACGCAATTATATAAGGCTGTTCTTGACGCTAATGCTTCCGAACATGGAGCCCGTATGACTGCCATGGATAAAGCCAGTGAAAATGCAAATGAATTGTTGCGTACACTGAAAATCTCTTATAACCGAGCCAGGCAAGCTGCCATTACTACGGAATTGACTGAGATCGTTAGTGGTGCCGCTGCTTTACAAGGTTAGAATTATGCAGACAATCAAGGATACCCTGATTGCCTGCACGCATTAAATGCATACCTACAAAATGGAAATTTCCAATCTTATACCTCATATCGAAGCATTGATCTTCGCAAGCGATAAGCCGCTGACCTCTGCCGAGATCACGGACCTGGTGAACCAGGCCTTTGGCTTTATGGAAGATAAAATAGAGGTGGAACAGGTAGATGCTTCGCTTGAAGGAATAGTAGAGAAATACAATTCTGAATTTTATCCTTTTGAAGTACGTCAGAGTGGGGGTGGATGGCAGTTTCTTACCAAAAAGGAATTTCATAAAACGGTGGCCCAGCTGAATGGAGAGAAGTTTTTAAAACGCTTGTCTGCAGCTGCTTTGGAAACCCTGGCTATTGTGGCATATAAGCAGCCTGTTACCAAGGGAGAGATCGAGGCTATCAGGGGTGTAAGCAGTGATTATGCTGTTCAGAAGCTTTTAGAAAAGGAGCTTATCGTGATCACAGGTCGTAATGAAAAACTTCCGGGTCATCCACTGGTATATGCTACCTCAAAGAATTTCATGGATTATTTTGGGATCAACTCCCCAGAAGATCTGCCCAAGATCAAAGAAGTACTGGCAGAACAAGTGGTTCAACCCACCACTGTCCATCATACAGATTTTGAACCCAGTGAAAATTTAGTTGTCACAGAAGATGGAGAATTAATGGCTCCCGGAATTGAGCAGGAAGCAGATACTGAAGAAAATAGCCAGTTAAATGGGCACAGCTTCGCTGCAGAAACTGAAGATGCAGCAGCAGAAACAGACCAGCCCACGGAAGACATTCCTACCGAAGAAGCTATTGAAGAATATATTGCTGATGAAGTATTCATTGAAGGCGATGAGGAAGAGATAGAGGAGACTGTGGAAGATGAATTGGCAGCTGAAGAATCTGATGTAGAAGAAACTGGCGAAGAGACGACTGATACCTATGATGAAGAATCAAAAGAGGAGGATGAAGATTCTGAGGATAATGAAGAAGAAGAGAAAAGCTAATCCCATCTTATAAGGTTTTTATTACCACTAATTATAGTAAGGCTTAATCATGACCCATAGTTTAACACATTCCCAGTTAGTGGAACTGGCTGAAAAGTTTGGTACTCCTTTGTATGTTTACCATGCAGAGAAGATAAAAGAACAATACCAAACATTGGAAAAGGCATTCTCTGATACGCATGCCCGCTTTTTTTATGCCTGCAAAGCACTTACTAATATTAATGTATTAAAGTATGTAGAAAGTTTGGATGCAGGGCTTGATTGTGTAAGCATCAACGAAGTAAAACTGGGTTTGAAAGCGGGCTTTACTCCTGACAGGATATTGTTCACGCCCAATTGTGTTGATTTTGCAGAAATAGAGGCCGGTAAAGATCTCGGGGTAAACCTGAACATAGATAATATTTCCATTCTTGAACAATTTGGAAATAAGTTCGGTGGCAGTTATCCTATTTGCATACGCTTTAACCCTCATATCATGGGTGGAGGACATTACAAAATGTCCACCGGGCATATTGATTCAAAATTCGGGATCTCCGTGCACCAAATGCGTCATATAGAGCGTATCATAAAAAGTACGGGACTTCATGTGGCAGGTATTCATATGCACACCGGTAGCGATATCAAAGATGTGAATGTGTTCCTGGCTGGGCTTGAAGTGATGTTTGAAGTGGCGGAACATTTCCCTGATCTCAAATTTGTTGACCTTGGAAGTGGATTTAAAGTTCCTTACCATGAAGATGATGTGCGCACGGATGTCTTTGACCTGGGCGCCAAAGTGGGAGAAGCTTTTGTAAAATATACCAAAGAAAAAGGCCGGCAATTGGAAGTATGGTTTGAGCCTGGCAAATTCCTGGTCAGTGAAGCTGGATATTTTATTACTAAATGCAACGTCATCAAGCAAACCACGGCTACCGTATTTGTAGGTGTAAACAGTGGGTTCAATCACCTGATTCGTCCTATGATGTATGAAGCCTACCATATGATTGAAAATATCAGTAACCCGTTTGGCAATCCACGTATTTATACAGTGGTAGGTAATATTTGTGAGACGGATACTTTTGCCTGGGATCGCAAGCTGAATGAGGTAAGAGAGGGAGATTACCTGGTATTTTATAATGCAGGGGCTTATGGATTTGAAATGTCGTCTAATTTCAATTCACGCCTCAAGCCTGCCGAAGTGCTGGTAAAAGATGGCGAACCTTTATTGATAAGGAAAAGAGATGAATTTGAAGACCTGTTGAGAAACCAGGTTGAAGTATTATAATAAAAGAGCCCGTTCTGAAACGGGCTCTTTTAATATAGAAATAAACTTTATGCTGGTTTTAAAGTAACCGTAATAGTGGTTTTACCTGTGGAAGGTATGCTCATTCCCTGGGCCTCCATGGTGGCATTGGTATTCATAGTAGCTGTCCTTTGTTTCAACAGGCCGGTAGCCTTATCAATAATGATCTGGCCAGTCACTTTATCATCTGATTTCATGCTGGCCTGGGTACCCATGATCTCCTGTGTAGTATTGATATTGATGTCTTCTGTATAATCAAGTGTTACCTCTTTATCAGTAATACTTTTTACAGTATAAACAGTGATTCTTTTTTGCCCGTTACCGGAAGAACTATCCGTCCATGAATCGCCAACACCTATTTCATTATCAGGCAATATTTTAAAAATGCTGGCATCTCCAGGTTTTGGCAAGCCCAATTTTAATCCCAACTGGGTGGAAGCCAATTCTGCCATGGCATCTGTTTTTTGATCTTGTTTGCCATTTGGATTGTCATCGTCCAATTTTATGGAAGTAACCTTTCCGAAAGCATCAACGGACATGGTATATTTATTCTTTAGGCTTTTCTCCATGATCTTACCCATCTCACCTTTGCGATCGTCTTCTTTTTCTGAATCAAAACTTTGTGAGTTACCCATGCCATTGGCAGTGAATACAAGGTGTTTTACTTTGTGTTCTATGGAAGCGCCGCTGCCATCTGTTCCTGTTATATCAAATACTTCGGTCATGGTGGAGTTAACAGTAGATTCCATTGACTGACCCATTAATTCCATGGTAGCGGATTTATTAGTCTCAGTTACCATTTCAAATTTTTGGTTCTTAGGAAAATTAAGCTTTCCTGTCACCTTCTGCGAATAACTATTCACAGAAATGGCAATGAAAGCAACCAGTAGTGTTTTTTTCATTCTTTATAATTATTACTTCCAAAAATGACGAAATAAATTGGATTATGGATGCATGAAGATCATAAGCCTAAACAGTGATCTTCATGATAAGTGGCCTGGGGTTTCGGCATAGCATATAACCGGGAGTATTGCAAGTGTAATATCTTTAAGACATGAATTCCCAACTGCATGCTGGCATAGACCACAAGGCTGCTTTCATAGCCTTGATAAGCAACCCCTTGAAGTTTAAATTCTTTCTTTTGAAAAAACTTCCTGCTGCATGGTTTTCAGGGGTCAGGGTTAAAACACTCTCTGGCAATGATTGCGTGGTTACAGTGCCTTATAAATGGTTTACCCAAAATCCTTTTCGGTCCACGTATTTTGCCTGCCTGGCCATGGCTGCAGAAATGAGCACAGGTATATTGGCTATGGCTAATACTTATAAGAGAAAGCCTGCCGTATCAATGTTAGTCGTAGGCCTCGAAGGCAAGTTTTACAAAAAAGCCCAGGGTATTACCAGTTTTGCCTGCCAGGGTGGGCAACTGATTGCTGATGCCATTGAAAAGGCTATCCAGACCAATGAAAGCCAGGCCATCCGCGTTCTTTCTTCAGGCTTTAATGATTCCAATGAATTGATAAGCGAATTCTGGATCACCTGGTCTTTTAAAGCAAGGAATAAAGGTTAGCCATAGCCGTGGCATCATTTTGTTTATTTTTAAGGATCATCCTTTAAATCAACTATATGAAGATCGCATTTCATGGAGCTGCAAGAACAGTAACGGGCTCAAAGCATCTGATCACATTGAAGAATGGCCAGAAATTGCTCCTGGACTGTGGAATGTTCCAGGGTATGGGAAAGGATACAGACTCTTTGAACAGAACCTTCGGATTTAATTCTTCTGAAGTTACTGCCATGATCCTTTCACATGCACATATAGATCATTCAGGATTGATACCTAAATTAGTGAAAGAGGGATTTGCAGGAAAAATATATTGTACAGATGCTACTAAAGAGCTGGCAGCACTTTTATTAGAGGATTCAGCAGAAATCCAGGAGAATGATGCCAAGTACCACAATAAAGGAAGCCTGGCACAGGGAGCACCCTTTCAACAACCTTTATATACTGTTGAAGATGCCAAGAAGTCGTTGAATTTTCTGCAGCAAAAAAACTACGGCGAATGGTTCCCGGTGCTTGAAGGAGTGGAGGCCATGTTCACCGATGCGGGCCATATAATAGGCAGCGCATGTGTGCATGTGCGAATTTCGGAGAATGGTGTTACCAGGCAAATAACATTTAGCGGTGATGTGGGACGTTATAGGGATGTGATCCTGAAATCACCACAAACCTTCCCACAGGCTGATTTTATTATCATGGAATCTACCTACGGGAACAGCCTGCATGAAGATGTTCATACTTCAGTAGATACACTACTTTCCTGGATACAGCGTACCTGTATTGAAAAAAGAGGGAAACTGATCATCCCGGCCTTCAGCCTGGGCAGAACCCAGGAAATATTGTACGCTTTTAATCAGCTGGAGCTTGAAAACCGGCTTCCCAAACTTGATTATTTTCTGGATAGCCCCTTAAGTATGGCTGTTACTGATCTTGTTAAAAATTACAGCTCTTATTTTAACAAAAACATCCAGCGGGTGATGCAATCGGATAGTGATCCATTTATGTTCAATGGGCTTCATTATATCAAGTCAGTTGACGAGTCCAAATTGTTGAACTATCGCAATGAACCCTGTGTCATCATCTCTGCCAGTGGCATGGCCGAGGCCGGGCGAGTAAAACACCATATTAGTAATAATATCGAGAACTCGCACAATGCCATATTGATGACTGGATATTGTGAACCTAATTCCCTTGGCGGGAGATTAATGGCCGGTGCCAAAGAGGTAGGGATATTTGGGGTGCAGCACGAAGTACATGCCGAGATCGGTTCAATTAAAAGTATGAGTGCACATGGAGACTATGAAGATTTGTCGCAATGGCTGGCCTGCCAGGACCCCTCGCATGTTCAAAAGCTATTCCTGGTGCATGGTGAATACGACGTGCAGGTACCTTTCAAGGCCAGACTTGTTAAGAAAGGTTTCCAGGATGTAGAAATACCTGAACGTCATTTCGAAGTAGGACTGACCTGAAGTTGAAAAAGGTTGATGTTCGCTTGAAACTTTCACATCTCCTTTATAATAGATGCATAGTTTTTGACGTCTATATATTATAAAACAAGGAGAACTATCTATGAAAATCATGAAGCTTTTAAGCGTAGCTGCTCTTTCCGGTCTGCTCCTGGCGGGCTGTGCCAGTGTAGCCCACGTTGAAAAGGACAAAACTGTCAACTTCAATAATTATCATTCCTATGCATGGGTGGAAACCAAGGAATCTAAGAATGATTCAACTGTTAAAGTATCCGATCTTACTGAAAGGATCATTAAGGAAGCAGTGAATAATGAAATGGCCAAGACAGGATGGCGTGAATCTAAAAAACCAGATGTTTTATTGACCTATGATATCCTGGTAGAAAAAGGCATAAAGGAACAAAGTAGCCCGGTTTATTCCCGTCCTTACACTCGTTATTACTATAATCCTTATTCCCGTCGTTATGTGGCGGTGTATTACCCTTCCCAGTTTATGGGTTATGATAATGACCAGGAGCAGGTGAAGGAAGGCACCATCACTATCAGGTTGATTGATGCTAAAACAGATAAAACCATTTGGCAGGGATGGACAACTGATGAAGTGAACAGTCACAACCTTACCAGTAAGGAAATTCAAAACGGAGTAAAAAGCATTTTCCGCAAATTCGATGTTGCGAAGAATTAAGGAATTATTCCTATGAAATTCATCCCGCTTGCCCATGTTCTGGTAAGCGGGATTTTTATTTAAAAATATTTTGGAAGCAAATAGCCCCAGTCCTATCTTTGCACTCCCAAAAACGAGCCGCGTTCGTCTAAGGGTTAGGACACCACCCTTTCACGGTGGTGATACGGGTTCGAATCCCGTACGCGGTACCAAACTTTTATCCCACACATACAGTGTGGGATTTTTTTATAGCTGCTGTTTCTCATATTCTACCATTTATTTTCTACGTTGATCATATCCTGATAATAATCCTATTAAAGGCATTGATATAAGTAAACATATACCTGCACCATAAAATCTTGTATATAATTAACCTCCTGTTGTTACGTACAAAATCAATGACAGGCAGTTTTACTCTATCAATAATTGCTCATTCAAGCATAGCTATAAGTCCATCCTATAATTCTATTTCACTATTTCCCTTATTTCATCCTCCTGAAAATCCTTAATATTGATGCGCATGAAATACCTGCGCTCACTCTACATCCAGGTGCTTATTGGTATCGTTGCCGGCGTCATTGTTGGTTATAGTATTCCTTCCTTTGCTCCTGCGGCTAAATTGATCTCCGATACATTCATCAATATGATCCGGATGGTCATTGCCCCCGTGATCTTTTTTACCGTGGTGGCTGGAATAGCAGGTGCAGGAAATCTTAAAAAAGTGGGAAGGGTAGGTATCAAGGCCCTCGTATACTTTGAAGTGGTAACCACCCTCGCACTGATTATTGGTTTGGTCGTGGCCAACCTGGTCAGGCCGGGTTCAGGCATTGCGCCTGGAAATGTTCCCGCTGCAGATATTTCTAAATACTCCGCTGATGCCGCAGCTATGAATTGGGGCGATTTCATAGCTCATATTGTTCCGGCTAATATTGTTGATGCCTTTGCCAAGGGGGATATCATACAGGTGTTGTTCTTTGCCATCTTATTCAGTGTAGGATTGAAGCAACTGGGAGGCCATGGTCAAAGCATAGTCACTACTTTCGAAAAGATCAATAAGGTACTCTTCAATATTCTCAGGATCATTATGAAGCTGAGTCCTATAGGCGCTTTTGGTGGAATGGCATATACTATTGGCAAATTTGGCTTTGGCAGTCTTGCCATTTTGGGCAAGCTGATGGCAACCTTTTACCTGACCTCTTTTCTTTTCATCTTTATTGTACTTAACGCCATTGCCAAATATTATGGCTTCAGCCTTTGGAAATTATTAGGATATATAAAAGCTGAAATACTTATCGTTCTAGGATCCAGCAGCAGCGAATCCGTGCTTCCCAATCTCATACAAAAGCTGGAGGTTGCCGGTTGTGAAGAGGGAGTGGTGGGTTTGTTGATTCCTACAGGCTATAGCTTCAACCTTGATGGTACTACTATATTCCTGAGCATGTCTGTGATCTTTATTGCACAGGCCTTCCATATTCCTCTATCTCTTGGGCAGGAACTCACGATAATTGGTATCCTGATCATTACCAGCAAAGGAGCTGCAGGAGTTACAGGCAGTGGTTTCCTCGTACTCACCTCCACGCTTACTGCTATGAAAGTGCTTCCCCTGGAAGGGCTGGCCTTGCTGATAGGGGTGGACCGATTTATGAGTGAGGCCCGTGCCATCACCAATATGATTGGCAATACAGTGGCTACAGTGGTGATTGCCAAAAGTGAAAATGCCATAAACATACCCTTATATAAAAAAGTAGTAGAGCGCCGTCACACTTCTGCACGGGTACTTGGTGAGCCCGTAACGGATTAATTAGCATGCCCGATAATGGAACTGTCATGAATACAATATGAGGCCGGGCAGCCTGCAGATTGAGAATCGTCATAGCAGAAACCGTAAACTTCTTTAACTTCGCCCCGCATTTTAAAATATTAAACCTAGAAATATGAGTACTGTTAAAGTTGCCATTAATGGTTTTGGTAGGATTGGCCGCCTGGTTTTCCGCCAGATCTATAATATGGAAGGAATTGATGTGGTAGCCATCAATGATTTGACCAGCCCTAAAGTATTGGCACATCTATTAAAATATGACTCTGCACAGGGTCGCTTTGGCCATGAAGTTACTTCTACTGACAATTCTATTATCGTAAACGGTAATGAGATCAAGATATATGCACAGAAAGATCCTGCACAAATTCCATGGGGTTCCCACCAGGTGGATGTAGTGTTGGAGTGTACTGGCTTCTTCACAGATAAGACAAAAGCCGAGGCTCACATAACTGCCGGCGCTAAAAAAGTGGTGATCTCTGCACCTGCCACCGGGGATCTGAAGACCATCGTTTTCAATGTGAACCATGATATCCTTGATGGTTCTGAAACTATCATCAGTTGCGCTTCCTGTACTACCAACTGTCTTGCCCCAATGGCCAAGGTGTTGGAAGATACCTATGGAATCGTTAACGGGTTAATGACCACCGTTCACGCATATACCAATGATCAGAACACACAGGATGCTCCGCATCCAAAAGGTGACCTGCGCAGGGCAAGAGCTGCTGCCCAGAACATTGTTCCTAACAGCACCGGTGCCGCCAAGGCTATCGGCCTGGTATTGCCAAGCCTGAAAGGCAAGCTGGATGGTTCTGCTCAACGTGTGCCTACACTTACTGGCTCTTTGACAGAGCTCACAGTTATTCTTGGTAAAAAGACCACGGCTGAAGAAGTGAATGCTGCTATGAAAGCTGCTTCCAACGAAAGCTTCGGTTATACCACAGACGAGATCGTTAGCAGCGATATCGTAGGCATCACCTATGGTAGTTTGTTCGATGCTACCCAGACCAAGGTGCAAACCGTGGGAGATACCCAATTGGTTCGTACAGTGAGCTGGTATGATAATGAAATGAGCTATGTATCACAGTTGGTGCGTACCGTTCATTATTTCGCTACACTCATTAAAAAATAATACAACAAATAAGAAAACCCCGACTAAATGTTCGGGGTTTTTTATTGCCCATGCATAGCTTTTTCCTCCATGAACATATAAAGAAGGCAGGGGAAGGCAGGTTGCCATTCATTTTGCATTTAACTTTAAGCATATTTCCAAAACATAAGATTCATGAGCAAGTTTCAAGACTATAATTTCTCCGGGAAAAAAGCATTGATCAGGGTAGACTTTAACGTGCCCCTTGATGAACAGTATAATATTACAGACGATACCAGGATGAGGGCGGCAGTGCCTACCATCAAAAAAATACTTTCTGATGGTGGCAGTGTTATTCTGATGTCACATCTTGGCCGGCCCAAAGATGGCCCCACTGATAAATATTCCTTGAAGCACCTGGTAAAGCATTTAAGTGAATTGCTTGGAACTGATGTTCAATTTGCTAATGATTGCATAGGTGAAGAAGCGGTGCAAAAATCACAGGCGCTGAAGCCGGGCGAAGTATTGCTATTGGAAAACCTCCGTTTTTACAAGCAGGAAGAAAAGGGTGATGAAAACTTTGCAGAGAAGTTATCCAAACTGGGAGATGTATATATTAATGATGCATTTGGAACAGCGCACAGGGCACATGCCAGTACAGCCATCATAGCTAAATTCTTTAAGCCTGAGGATAAAATGTTTGGTTTGCTCATGAATAGTGAAGTAGCCAGTGCTGAAAAGGTGCTTCACAATTCAGAGAAGCCATTTACTGCTATCATAGGTGGCGCCAAAGTGTCGGATAAGATATTGATCATTGAAAATCTTTTGGAAAGAGCCACGGATATCATCATTGGTGGTGGCATGGCCTACACATTTTATAAGGCAATGGGTGGTCATGTGGGAAAGTCGTTGGTGGAGGAAGACCGTATAGATACTGCAGCAGAACTGCTTAAGAAAGCTGAAGCCAAAGGTGTGAACATTCACCTGCCATCAGATTCCATCATTGCAGATAAATTTGCAGCAGATGCAGAGATCTCTTCAGCCTTAAGCAATACTATTCCTGATGGTTGGATGGGTCTTGACATTGGCGCCCTGGCTTGTGATATGTTTACCAAGGTCATTCACGATTCCAAAACAGTTTTGTGGAATGGTCCGATGGGTGTTTTTGAAATGGAAAAATTCCAGCATGGAACCAGGTGTGTAGCGCAGGCCGTAGCTGACGCCACCCAAAAAGGTGCCTTTACCCTGGTAGGTGGAGGAGATAGTGTGTCAGCAGTCAACCAATTTGGATTTGCTGACAAAGTAAGTTATGTATCAACAGGTGGCGGAGCCATGCTCGAGTTTTTTGAAGGTAAGGAACTGCCAGGCATAGCCGCTTTGATATAATGTCAAAATAGCACTTTCAGAACATGGTGCATAATTTGATTGAACTCATCTTTACTTTTAAACTATCTTAAATCTAAATTTAAAAACATGAGAAGTACAAGCCCGGTCATTTGGATCGTTTTAATACTGGTAGTTGTCCTACTTTTTGCAGGATGCGGCAGTTATAACAGCCTTGTAGGCCAGGATGAAACTGTAAAGAATGCCTGGAACAAGGTTCAAAGTGATTACCAGCGTCGTGCAGACCTGATACCTAACCTGGTAAATACTGTTAAAGGAGAAGCCAATTTCGAGCGTGGAACCCTGAATGATGTAGTGAATGCCAGGGCAAGGGCTACCTCCATGCAAATCAATCCTGATAACCTCACCGACGAGAATATTCAAAAATTCCAGCAGGCACAGGCCCAACTCTCCGGATCCTTAAGCCGTTTGTTGGTGACCGTGGAGCAATATCCAAACCTGCGGGCTAACGATGCCTTCCGAAATCTGCAAACACAGCTGGAGGGAACCGAGAACCGCATCAAGGTATCACGTAATGATTTTAACGATGCCGTGCAAACGTACAATACAAAGGTGCGTTCATTCCCTACCAACATATTTGCTGGTATCATGGGCTTTAAGCCTCGAACAGGTTTCACTGCAGATCCGGGCTCTGAGCGTGCGCCAACCGTTGATTTTGGCGAACCTCAAAAAGCTCCATCTACCAACTTTGATACAACCAGAAAGTAGTGAGATTACCCTGGCAAAAGAAAGTGGAGTTTTTCACTGAGGCTGAAAAACAAAGTCTTGTAGCTGCCATTAAACAGGCAGAGCACAACACCAGTGGAGAAGTACGTGTATTTATAGAATCTAAATGCAGGTTCGTAGATGCATTGGACAGGGCTAAGGAGGTTTTTTTCAAGTTGGAAATGGATCAAACAGATGAGCGTAACGCTACATTGGTATATGTAGCAGTTAAAGATAAACAGGCAGCTATATTTGGAGACCAGGGCATTCACCAGAAAGTAGGTGATGAATACTGGAAAACCGAAGTACTTAAAATGCTGCAGCGGTTCAAACATGAACAACTTGCCGAAGGTATTTGCCTGGCCATAACAGATCTTGGCCAGGCTTTACAACACTACTTCCCCTATAATAAGGACACTGATAAAAATGAACTGCCCGATGAAATTGTTTTTGGCAGGTAAAGAATGAAGAAACTACTACTGATCATATCTCTTATCCTTTGCGTGAACGCTTTCGCGCAGATAGATAAGATAATTCCCCCGCGGCCTAACCCACCCAGGTTGGTCAATGATTTTGCCCATGTATTGACCCCCGAGCAGGTAGAGACATTAGAAAGAAAGCTGGTAGCCTATGATGACAGCACATCTAACCAGATAGCTGTAGTGACCATACAAACCACGAACGACTATGCTATTGATGATGTAGCCCTGGGAATATTAAGAAAATGGGGGGTAGGCAATAAGGATAAAGATAACGGCATTGTCATCCTGGCTGCCATAGCCGATCGTAAGATTTGGATAGCCACCGGTTATGGTATGGAAGGCGTAGTGCCTGACATCACGGCGCAGTCCATTATTGACAAGGACATCCTCCCTAACTTCAGGGAAAGCAACTATTACCGGGGTTTTGATAATGCCACCACTTCCATCTTTAAAGCTGCGGCGGGAGAATACAAGGCGCCTGAAGGCTATGGCAACCGCGGAAGAGGATCTGGAATCAGCCTTGGTAAGATCATCCTTGCCATAATCATCCTCATTTTCATCTTTAATATATTTGGCGGTGGCAGTAACCGTGGTGGTGGCTTTATGTCAAGACGGGGTTACAGGGGTTTTGGCGGTCCAGTCATCTTCCCGGGCGGATTCGGAGGCGGCGGCTTTGGTGGCGGTGGAGGAGGTGGATTCGGAGGTGGAGGTTTTGGAGGCTTTGGCGGCGGTGGCGGTGGCGGCGGAGGAGCCGGTGGAGGCTGGTAAGTAAACAATATAACTTTTTTTCATAAAGGCTTGCTTTGCAAGCCTTTAGCTTTTTCATGGTGTTGGTATGTGAATTGTAGAACTGTTATCAAATTATAGCGTATGAAAAAGATATTGATGGCGGCCACTGCCGTTGGAGCAGCTACAGCGGGAGTGATACTATACCTGAGAAACCGCAATTCAGATCAAAAAACCATTGAAAATAGTGCAAAGGATGCCTACCGCACCATGAATGATGGATTAGGCAAGGTTGAAAGATTGGGACAACATGCCATGGGATGATTCCTATCAAATAATTAAACTACGAGAGCGGTCATCGACCGCTTTCTTTTTTTATCGTAACATCTGGCAGGCCTCTTTTTCTAAAAACCATAAAAAGAGTTCTTATTACAGACCGCTTAATTTATTTCCTCTGCTACTGATTGTAAACGCCTGGTTGAATCCTTGTCCATTTCCCCTTTTTTGCCGCACTTATTACTTCGAAATTTTAATTTCCGGTAATGATTTCTCAAGGATATACCGGGGTCAATCCGGGGATAAGCCAGGGATATCCCAAGGATGTTCCAACTCTATAAACGTTGGAATATCTATGGGATATCTATGGGACATCTATGGGTTATCTATGGGATATCCCCTGGGTTGATAGGAGTGTCTTGTACTGAAAAAGCTTTACAGTTATTGTATATGTACGGATTTGACTTAACAGGTTAGGGGTATAAATACGGATTTGGCAAAGGGGACAGGAATCTTTTAGAGGTATTAGTCAATCCCGGGAACCAAAGCCAACTTGCTTTGTTTAAGTATTTTAGTCGGAAAAAGTAAGGCAGCATATGCCGGGTATTCCAACTTTGCCAGGCATTTAAAAAGCTAAAGAGTAGCTGGAAAATTATCAAATCAAAGTGCAGGCATAATTTTGACTTCCTTCTAACAATGAATCTAAATATTTAAGGCATAATATGATTAATATCGGGTATCTGAAAGCGTGTCTAGCCAACCACTTACGGTGAATTCCATTAATTTTGAGATACATGAAAAGATTGCTCCTTTCTTCTTTTTTCTTTTTGATTATTCATTCCGTATTCGCTCAACAGCAATATTTTATCTACCTGGAGTCAGAAAATGGAATTCCGTTCTATGTAAGAATGGGAGATAAGATCTACAGCTCGGCCGCCCCTGGCTACCTGGTATTTCCCAACCTTGCGGATAGCAGCTATACTTTTTTTATTGGAGTGCCTGGCCTGGGAGGAAAGGAATCAAGATTTCAATTAAAAGTGCAAGGTCATGATCATGGCTATTCCATCAAAACAAGTGGAAACGAGTTTGCCCTTGCCGACCTGCAAAGCCAGGCTGTAATTAACCCGGTTCGGATGGAAGGTATGGCCAACGTAACCTATGAACCAAGGAAGGATGCGTTTAGCGCCATGTTGTCAAAGGCTTCCAATGATTCTTCTTTATTAATGACACCCGTGTTTTCTAAAGCAGATGCGGCAACAGCAGTTTCTAAAAAGAAAGATGTAGATACGCCGAAACCTGTAGAAAAATCCACGGAGCCACCGGTGCCTGTGTCGGAGCCTTCATCATCTTCAACCACTGTTATCACCCAAAAGACAACGCCTGAGGAACCCGCAGTGGTAAAAGATACGACGACCACAGCACCTATGCCGCCCACATCATCTGCCAACCAGGTAGCAGCCGATAATAATCAGGCAACTGTTTTGACCCAAGAGCCAAAGCAAACGGAGGTAAAAAATGAGGTAGCTAACAGTTCTTCAGAACCTGCAACAAGTACTGCCCCTGTAGCTACTGAACAGCCTTTTCAAAGATCTGTCATTAAGAAATATTCCGAAAGCTTTACTTCTGAAGGATTTGGATTGGTATTTTTTGATAAGGAGGGCGACCATGTAGATACGGTCAGGATGTTGATCCCCAATCCCAAAATCATTTTTAAAGATCATGATACTACGCAGAAAGAAGGTATAGTATTCATGGAAGCTAAAAAAGAAGCCGAGCCTGCCAGCAAAAATGGTAAGGAGCCTTCTTCTTCTGTCAAATCTGAAGAAAAGAAAGAAGAGCCTAAGGCAAAGGATATTCCAGCTACTGATCAAATGTCAGATTCAGTTACTAATAAGGAAACTACAAAAGAGGAAAGAGCTGTTAGGGGCATTATCCCGGCCAAACCCAAGTGTCGTGCCCAGGCATCGGAGAATGACTTCTTCCGGTTGCGTAAGAATATGGCGAGTGAAGAATCGGATGAACTGATGGTGGATGAAGCCAAAAAAGTATTTAAAACAAAATGCCTTACTACAGAACAAGTGAAATACCTGAGTTCTTTATTCCTGACTTCTGCAGGTAAATATTTGTTTTTTGATGCTGCCTATATGCACGTATCAGACCGGGAAAACTTTCCTTCCCTTCAATCTGAGATCAAGGATGATTATTACTCGAGGAGGTTCAAGGCTTTAATAGGCGAATAATATGCCCCGGTATTTTTTAGAACTAGCTTATAAAGGGACGGCATTCAGTGGTTTCCAGGTACAGGAAAATGCTATTACCATTCAATCGGTTGTGGAAGATACCTTCAAAGTATTGCACAGGGAAGCCGTAAGCCTCACAGGCTCCTCCAGGACAGATGCAGGCGTGCATGCCCTGCAGAATTTCTTTCATTTTGACCACGAAGGAGCTATTAATCCGCAGTTTATATATAAGATGAATGCCATTCTGCCCCAGGATATAGTGGTAAAAGCTTTGTTCCGGATGCCTGACGGGGCGCACTCCCGCTTTGATGCCATTAGCAGGGAATATATTTACCGCATTCACCGGTCCAAAGATCCATTTGTGCAGGAGCTTTCCCATTTTTATCCCTACAGGCTTGATTTGAACCTGATGCAGCAGGCGGCTATGATAGTAAGGGAGCAATCCAGGTTCTTTGCATTTTGCAAAACCAACACGCAGGTTAAGAATTTTAATTGCTCGATCACTGTCAGTCAATGGCTGGAAGAAGGAGAGGGACTGGTATATAATATAGAGGGAAATCGTTTTTTACGGGGAATGGTTCGGTTGCTGACTGCTTCTATGCTGAAGGTGGGTAGAGGGCAACTTTCCATGGAAGCTTTTGAAAGCTTATTTAATAAGGAGGAGAAATGTGGTTTTTCTGTGCCTTCCACAGGCTTGTATTTAAAGAAGGTGGCTTATCCGCAAAATTATTTTCCTGCACCGGGCTTGCATTTGCAGGCTATTTAGCAAATATTTTTTCAAATGATTTGGAAGGTATCACCAATGCCCCGTATCTTTGCATCCGCTCTTTAAAAATCGGTCATGAATCAGGTAGGAAAATGTAAAATGCTTTTACATTTTTTTAGCAGTAGGATTGCAAATTAATTTGTTGGTTATCAAATACTTACTTATCTTTGCATCCGCTTTTTGAACGAACGGTTAACAGTAAAAAAACACAAATTTCCTTCACAGTTTTTTGTGAATAATAAGTCTGAAAAATTTGTTTTGAATAGTAAAGTAACCGTATCTTTGCAGTCCGAAAAAAAACAAGGTTTTACTAGTTCTTTAGATAAAAAATAAGTGAGGCGATAGGGCCTATAAGATTCGAAATCTTATCACTTGCCAAGGCTTTTTTCTCTTGGGTAATCTTTCGGGGTTACCGGAAGTAAGGGAGGGAGCAAGTTCTTTGAAAGTATG
>JAEZLJ010000082.1 GCA_023415275.1 Bacteroidota bacterium | reverse complement strand
GATACTCCGTGCCGGCACGGAGTATCCATGCCTTTGACAGCGCCTTGGTATACCGCTACCATAAAGTAAGTAGCTCTTGATAACCAATCTTTTAATAGTGCGCATGGCTATGGTTGTGGTAAAAGCCCCGGGAAGAGCTTGCATAAATGCATTATTATTTTAATATTTACAGGTAAAATGACCCTATGCCTAATCAAACCAGTTCCATAAAAGCAATTGGCACTGTAGATGATGTGAGCTTTTATCAAGAAGATGGTGATTACCGTGCCCGCGCCAAAACAGGGGTGGATACCCATCGTTTTAAGACCGATAAAGCCTTTGCACCCTCCAGGGCCAGCTCCGATCGTTTTGGAACAAGCAATACCCTTTGGTCCCTGGTGTACCGCTATACCTTACCTGACCGTAAAAGCCAAACACTTTGCAGTCTTTGCAGAAATAAAGGTATTGCCCTGATTCACCAGCACCTGGGGGATGAAGAAGTACTGCGCAGGCTTTTTGATTATATGGAATCGCTCCATTGTCTGTCTGTAAGTAGGGAAGACTTTGAGCTGCTCCTTCCCATACTACTCAAGGAAGCAGCGCAGAGGGCCTTAAACAGGCAGCCAAAGCAAAAAAAGAAAAAGCCCGAAGTAGTAACCTTTATTATCAGCGAACCTGTTAGTGAAGAGGACAAGGCATTGTTTATCCACGAAACAGGTGATTTCAAATGGCAGGCCGTATTTGCAGGTACCTTTCCCAAAGATTACGAGATACCAATTTGTTTTTTAGGGCATGTGGTGGATGAATTTAAAGGGCTAAGAACAACACTTGAAAAGCCAAAAGAAAAGATCAGAGCTGAATGGGTAATGAGAGAATAGTAAAAAAGTGTAACTATTGAAAATAGCATGTTCCGTTGTGCTTATTGACCTAACCTGGAAAAAATCTGTTATCACGAGGTACTATCGCAATAATTAACCGGCTTTCCAAAAAGAAAGACTTTTAAAGCAGAAGAAAAAATGCCTGCTGCCAACGACTTTCTTCCATTGCAGCCTAACATAAGTTTAAAATCAACTCTTCCCTTCTCGTGTTGCTGTGGCTTTCATTTCGCGTTTTTTTACAGGAAATTTGCATGTTTAAAATTAATCTTCACCCAATATTACTGCCCAGCTCTCAAATCATGTTATTAGTTTGAAATGATTTTAATCATTGTATTGGATTTATAATAAGAATACCTTACAGGTAGCTAACCGAAATATTTTTATATGTCATCGTATAAAAATTTCCTGCTGCTTCCTGTATTCTTTTTTGTAATCAACACTACCTATTCACAGCAGCGCAAGTTTCCTACACCCGCTTATGCTGATACAATAACCAACCCTTTGAAAGGTGATGTTTCCTCTATCGCTGAAGGCAAAAAAATATATACCAGGTTTTGCGTAACCTGCCATGGCAATAAGGGAAAAGGCGATGGCATAGCTGCTCCAGGTCTTACCAAACCACCAGCCGATCATACTTCTGATTTTGTGCAAAAACAAAAAGATGGAGCATTATATTGGATCATTACAGAGGGCAACAGGCCTATGCCTACTTACAAAAGCACATTAACGTCAGCACAACGCTGGCAGGTAGTGAATTATATACGCACATTAGCCAAAGAAAAAAAGAGTTAGCCATGAAAAAGCTATTTCTACCCTTCCTGAGTTTGTTAACCTGTTATTTTTTACAGGCACAAGTTGCAACTGAAAATAACCAAGCGGCTTCCTCCCCTTCCAGTGCAGGTCAGAATAATTTCGCTGTTTTTGGAAATGCTGAAATGACCTATTCCTCCAATAAAAACAACAAGCAGTTTGGCAACCTGAATTTCAAACCCATTTTTCTATGGCAAATATCTGACAAGCTTTTTGTGGAAGCAGAACCTGAGTTTGAAACTGGAGAAGGCGCACTTGACATTGGCCTTGAATATGCCAACATGTGCTATTTCGTAAACCCCTATCTAACGCTTCATGCCGGGAGGTTCCTCCCCAAATTTGGAGCGTACAGGGGAAGAATGGGTGAAGGTTTTATTAACCGCTTTCCTACAGACCCGGTAGGCTTTGGCGATGGTGGCATAGGGACCATGAATGAAGTGGGTGTTGGGGCCCTTGGTGGCTTTGGCATCGGATCTTCCAAAATTAGTTATGACCTATATATTTCAAACGGACCTATACTCCTGACAGATCCGGAAAATGCAGGGCAGTTTGATTATGAAGGATACATTGGCAATAATAATGGTAAAGCCATTGGGGGCCGGCTGGCCATTCTGCCTCTTTCCAATTCCAGCCTGGAACTGGGATTTTCATTCCAGCATAAAAATAAAACAGGCGATACAGGCACCCCTTTAGAAAGTGTGCACCTGGATATGCAGGCAGTTGACCTTAATTATTATTTGCACCTGACCCCTTTGCAAAGCGACCTGAGGCTGATTGGAGAATGGAAGCACCAGAAGACCAGCCAGGCCAACTATTATAAGGCTGACAGCAGTCTTTACAGTTTTACCAATTCGCCTTCGGCATATTATTCCACCGTAACCCTGCGTCCATCGCATGTGCATAATACCTTCATCCACAACCTAGAGCTGGCAGCACGGTACTCAGAGTTTAAACGGCCTGTGGATGCTCCATGGGGAGGTAGCGATACGCACCAATTTGCAGTGTCATTAGATTACTGGTTACACTGGAACAGTTTGCTGAAGCTGACCTACCAGACCGAGAAAGATGAACCTAATTTATTTATAGCACAAATTGTTTTTGGATTTTAAAAACAATGCAATGAAAAAGTATATACTGCTCTCAATACTATTAATGATAATATTGGTCACTTCACTGACAACAATGTACAGCTGCGCAGTGTCGCAACAGGTAACTGACAAAACCGGAACTCAATTATGGGGTGAGAACTGTGGTCGTTGTCACAATGCTCCCGGACCGGGGGAATTTAGCGCGGTTAACTGGGATATTGTTGGCAAGCATATGAAAGTAAGGGCCAACATAACTGACGCTGAAGAAAAGAAGATAATAGAATACCTTAAATCCACCGGCAATTAAAACTCAAAGAATGTATTGAGAATTTTAAAGTTTAGTCAAAGTTATCCTCTAATTAACTGAGCCTATTAATTGTATTTTGCTAAAGCCTGTTAATATGATCATT
Source organism: Bacteroidota bacterium (assembly GCA_023415275.1). Lineage (GTDB taxonomy): Bacteria > Bacteroidota > Bacteroidia > Chitinophagales > Chitinophagaceae > Flavisolibacter. The sequence continues at coordinate 51,954 of JAEZLJ010000082.1, read as the reverse complement.
GCCCCCGACTGTTATATTTTATGACATACTACTTGAATTAAATCGGGGTCGTTTATTGGTCTTATATTTATTATAATGAAACTACTATCAATTGCTTTAGCTGGCATAATTACCTGCAACCCTTATTTGGCATTTTCTCAAAAAAAAATCCGGTTACAATCACCAGATGCCAGTGTTGAGTATATATTTCATCTTAAAAATCATCGTCCCGAATATGATGTCGTTTATAAAGGAAAGAGTCTTATTAAAAATTCAGGATTAGGATGGTCGTTTTTTGAAAAAGGTAGTTTTAGAAATAATCTAAAAGTTCTTCCTGTAAGTTTTAGTGAAGGCGTGGAAAAGTATGAACTTCCATTAGGAAAAACAAGCTTAGTGAATGCCCCCTTTAAGCAGGTGATCATCCCACTTGAAGAAATGACCACAAATGGCAGGAAATTGAATATAATTGTTAGAGCCTTTAATGATGGTGTTGCATTTAGATATGTAGTACCGGAGCAAAATAGCCTGGAAGCCTTTTTATTGACAGAGGAGAACACTGAATATAAAATGGAAGGAGATCCGAAAGTAAGGGCTTTATTCTTGCCTGGGTATACTACTTCCCATGAAGGGGAATACAGTTACCTGCCATGGAGTAAAGTGAAGGAAGATACCCTAATGGATATGCCAGCATTGTTTGAATTTCCAGGTAATGTTTATATGGCGATTACTGAAGCTGCCTTACTTGATTTTGCCGGAATGTATCTGTGTAAACAAAACGGGGTGCTCAGAAGTAAGCTTTCCCCCTTGCCCGGCCAGCAAGATCTTAAGGTAAAAGCCTCCATACCCCATCAAAGTCCGTGGCGGGTGATGATGATCAGTGACCGCATTGGCGCTTTGATCGAGTCTGATATCCTTACCTCACTGAGCCCTCCCTGCAGAATAAAAGACGTTTCGTGGATAAAGCCCGGGAAAACAACTTTTCCATGGTGGAACGGGAGCATCATACCCGATACCACCTTTGCTCCAGGTAATAATTTTGAAAACAACCAATATTATATAGACTTCTGTGCACGTAATGGCTTGGAATATCATACAGTGGTAGAAAGCTGCGGGCATGAATGGTACACTAATGACGGAGAAGGTTACCAACCCGGAACGCACGTGGATGTAACCAAACCTGTTAGTGGTATAGACATGAAGCAGATCTGCGATTATGCAAAAAGTAAAGGTGTAGGTGTCAGGGTATGGGTGCACTGGAAAGCCTTGTACCCGCAACTGGATACTGCCTTTGCCGTTTTCGAAAAATGGGGGCTTTCAGGCATGATGGTTGATTTTATGGACAGGGATGACCAGGAAATGGTGAACATACAGGAAGAGATATTGCAAAAGGCCGCGGCACATAAGCTCCATATTCAATTTCACGGAGCTTACAAACCTACAGGGCTTTCACGCACTTATCCAAACGAAATCACAAGGGAAGGGACACTGAATTATGAAGTCAATAAATGGGAAAAACGTATCACCCCTGATCATGACCTGAATATTGTTTTCACCCGTATGATTGCAGGCCCGACAGATTATCACCTTGGTGGCTTTCGGGCGGTTCCTGATTCGCTGTTCAAGGTTCAATATACCAGGCCTTTACAATTAGGCACCCGTTGTCACATGCTGGCTATGTATGTTGTTTTGGAAAATTACCTGGGTATGGTCTGTGATTACCCTGCTGCCTATGAAGGTCAACCTGGATTTGAGTTTCTGAAAATGGTACCCACTATATGGGATGAAACTAAGGTATTGGAAGCAAAAGTGGGTGAATATATTGTCATTGCCAGGAGAAAGGGAAACGACTGGTTTTTAGGTGCTATTACTGGCCATGCTGGAAAGGTTATTCAGCTCAATAGCAATTTTTTACAAAATGGCAACTGGGAAGCCACTACTTATTCAGATAGTGAGGATGCAGGCGTTTATCCTAATAAGGTAAACAAGCAAATTCAAATGATCGCATCAAATGCATCCATTGAATTGAAGTTGGCACCCGGAGGTGGAGCTGTTATGCACATTGTAAAGAAATAACCGATCAATACTTCTTTATGGAAAATATTGCTGACCAAAGAATATTAACTATAGACATCGGTGGCTCACACATCAAAGCTGTGATCTTAAATGCACATGGGATGCTTATAAGTGATTACAAAAGGGTCCCCACACCAGCTCCTGCAAAAACCGAAGCTGTTCTAATGGCGATAAAGCAAATGGTTAAGGAATTCAGCTTTGACAAAGTCTCTGTAGGCTTTCCGGGCTATGTGAAAAATGGAGTAGTAATGACAGCTCCAAACTTAGGTACTGATTTATGGACTGAATTTGATCTCGCCGGGGTTCTTACAGATAATTTACAAAAGCCCGTAAAAGTTGTGAATGATGCTGACCTGCAGGGATTAGGTCTTGCAAGGGGAAAAGGTCTGGAACTCGTGATCACCCTGGGAACTGGGTTTGGCACAGCCCTGATCAATAACCATCAGCTTCTACCTCATTTAGAACTGGCACATCACCCTGTAACTAAAAACCAAACTTATGATGAATACATTGGGGAAAAGATATTAATTAAAATTGGAAGAAAGCGTTGGAACAAAAGGATGAAAAAGGTAATCAAAATCCTGGAAACGGTTTTCCACTATGATTATTTGTATATCAGTGGAGGCAATGCAGATAAACTTGATTTTCAATTGGGGCCTAATATCAGTATCGACTCAAATAAAGAAGGTATAAAGGGCGGTGCAAGGCTTTGGACTACTTAATAAACACCTGTACTATACCTGGCTTCTTTCCCGAACCAGGCAAGCGATTAAAGCAGTCCATCCTGTTTGATGACTGGCACCCAAACCCATAGACGTATCTCCATGAAAATACTCATGAAAAAGCAATAGGTCTGTATTTTCTGCCCTTTTATAGAATTCATTATAATTACCAAATAAAGCCCTCTCTCCTTTTTCATTTTGCAGAAAAATACCTACCAGTTTATCAGTGAGGAAATTGGCTACCTGATTCAAATTAATTAGATGGCCAGATCCAGTTGGACATTCCACCAGTAAATTATTCCCATAAAAACTATGATACTTTTGTAGAGCCTTAATTATTAAATAATTCACCGGCATCCACACTGGTCCACGCCAATTTGAATTACCTCCAAACAAGGCAGAGGAGGAATCGCCGGGATCATATTTTACATTAAACTGGTTACCAGCTATGTTTGCCTCATAAGGATGCATATCATGATATTTTGACAAAGCTCTTATGCCTCCAGGGGAAAGAAATTCGGATTCATCTAACAAGCGTTCCAACAATTTTACCAGCTTATCCTTGTGAATAAGTGATATCAGCGTCAGGTCATGGTGATCATTCTCTTCGTTAGGCAAATATTTGTTATTATGCAACCTGTATTCTTTCAGCCAACCCATTCTTTTTGTTAGATCATTGAGCCGTTGCAATCTTTCTTTATTGATTACTGAAACAGCAAATAATGGCGTTAGGCCTACAATAGAACGAACCTTAAGTGGAACAGTGAAGGAGCCATTTACCAGCAGCATATCATAAAAGAACTGGTCGTCCTTGTTCCAAAGGCCTAATTCATTTAAAGCTTCCGCTATTAAAACAAAATGTTCATAAAACTTGGTGCAGCTATCTTCAAAGGATGGGTCATGAACAGCAATCTCAAGCGCCATATCCATCATATTCAATGCATACATTCCCATCCAGCTGGTACCATCAGCCTGTTCCAGCAAGTCTCCCCCAGGAGTGCTGCTCCGGTTAAATACTCCAATATTATCAAGACCTAAAAATCCTCCTTCGAAAATATTATTGCCATTCACATCCTGCCTGTTGGTCCACCAGGTAAAATTTAAAATAAGCTTTTGGAAAATTGTCTTCAGAAAAGAAATATCTCCGGCACCTGTCATTTCTTTTTCCAAACGATATACTTCCATGGCGCAAAAAGCATGTACCGGTGGGTTTACATCACTGAAGTTCCATTCGTACGCAGGCAATTGTCCCTGCGGATTCATATACCATTCCCTCATAATCAGGATCAGTTGATGCTTGGCATACACAGGATCGATTACAGCCATAGGTATGCAATGAAAAGCTGTATCCCAGGCTGCATACCATGGATATTCCCATTTATCCGGCATAATGATCACATCCTGGTTCTTGAGATACTTCCACGTATGGTTACGCCCGCTAAGTCTTTCTTCAGTTTCCGGGGTTATACCGTCGGAGGTAGTTAACCAACGTTCGAGATCATAATGGTAGTACTGCTTGTTCCATAATAACCCGGCATAAGCCTGACGCTGAATATTTTTCAACTCTGATGAAAGGCTACCAGGAATGATTTCAGTATAGAATTCATCCGCTTCTTTTTTACGTAACCTGAAAAGTTCCTCAAACTCATCTTCAAATGGTAACTGAAGCAATTGATCGGAAAGGCGCAAAAAAACCAATTTGATATTACCTGGGTCAATTGTGAATTCGTACAATGGAGAAAATTTAGTTCCCTCTTTTTGAGCCGTAACAACTCCATAGTCCTTACTTACCAGAGCCTCATGAAAGGCATCCTTTACCCGGGAATATGCATTAGGCTTTCCAAATAACCTTTCGGTGTTGGTTTCATTTTCCGTAAAAAACAATTGCGAAGCGTCCTTAAAATAAAAATAGTAATCTCCTAACCGCTCATGTTCTGCTTTTACTGTTTGATGATCTATTGATCTTATGACAGGTCTTTGCTTTAGACCGCCATACTGCCAGCGGTTATAAAACCATAAGGTGGGCAACACGGCGATGGAAGCAGCTTCATGAGACCGATTGACGATACTGATCTTTATATAAATATCCGTGTCATTGTTTTTTGCATATTCTACATCTACATCAAAATATTTATTCTCTTCAAATATGCCAGTATCAAGCAATTCGAATTCAGGTTGCATCCTTGAGCGTTTTCTATTTTCTTCTATTAACTCAAGGTATGGGAAAGCAGATTGCGGATATTTGTAGAGATACCGCATATAATAGTGTGAAGGAATATTATCCAGATAATAATATAATTCCTTCACATCTTCTCCATGATTGCCTTCCGGGTTGGTGAGGCCAAACAACCTTTCCTTTAATATTGAGTCCTTATAATTCCATAATGACACAGCAAAACAAAGGTTTTGAAAATAATCACTGATTCCAGCCAAACCATCTTCACCCCACCGGTAAGCTCTGCTTCTTGCATGATCGTGAGGGAAATAGTTCCAGGCGTCCCCATTCTGGCTATAATCCTCTCTTATTGTTCCCCATTGACGTTCACTTAAGTAAGGTCCCCATTTTGAAAGTGGAACATTTTTACCTGCACTTTGCTGTAATCGGCGATATTCCGCATTGGAGGCACCTTCGTTTTTCATTTACTATAAAAATACTTATAAGGACTGGCTTGCTGATAAAGTAAAGTCCTTCTGCTAAAAGCATTTCCCTTATGGTTCGCAGAATTGGCAATTTAAAATAGTGTCCAATTGTGCACCTCTGATAAATGGAACACCATAGTATTTTAAAACAATTTTTAATATCATTGCATCCAACCAAAACATACACTATGAAATTGAAGTCGCTTTTATTATTATTTATTCTTTGTTCTTTTTTAGCAAAAAACAGTAATGCCCAAAACTGTGATCCCTGGATTGTGCAGATATACAAAGAACTATACAATGCTTCTCCCACAGCCAAAGAATGTGATATAAAAAATTACAACAACGGTAGCTGGAACAGTTATAATGAGCTTAAGGGTTATATTAAGCAATACAAGATGATCGGCACAGGTCAAAAGATCAATCTTACCTGGAAATATACTCCTTCAGAGGTTTCCGGCGACCAATGGATTACCCAGATATATAATGAGCTGTATGGAAGGAAGCCCAATGCCTGGGAATACAATATTTTAAACTACAATGAGGGGAACTGGCGTAGTTATGATGAACTTAAAAACCTGATCCGGCAATACCAATCAAACGTTTCCAGCGCAGGAATGTTTTTAGACCTTTATGACCTGGGTAATGGCCGTTTTGTGGTTGATCTAAAGATCAATGGGAAATCAATAGCCGTCAATATGATTGAGGGCAGGGGTGGTAACGTGGTTGCATCGGGTGGTGCTAATGTCATATCGGCAGGGGGTGCCAATGTGGTTTCTGCCGGAGGGGCTAATGTGGTGTCACCCGGTGGTGCCAATGTGGTGTCACCAGGCGGCGCCAACGTAGTGTCATCCGGTGGTGGAAATGTCATATCGCCTGGAGGCGGAAACCTGGTAATCAATCCAAACGCACAAGGCTTTAGGCCAGGTTCCATTTACCGTATTCAATCAGGAGCCAGCCGGACAATCAAAACAACAGGAAGAGGCGGCATTATCATCAGGTAATGATTTAAAAAAGAAAACCATCGCAGAGCGATGGTTTTCTTTTTATTCGCCAGCTTTTTTCTCCCGGAACTAATGTTCATTGCTACATAATTTATCTGCCAACTACAGGGAATTGCGAGATGCGCAGATTGGTGCAACCATAAGGAATCAATATAATCTCTTCTGCTTCTTTTTCTGTTTCCAATCCATATGTGATACTATAAGGTATTGGACCAGTCATGCCATTATACAGTTGCCAGGAAGGAATGCGCTTACCTTTTGTCTTTACAATTATTGGGGCGTTGGCAGGATTCCAGGGAAATCCTGAAACACTGGTCTTCTGTTTGACAGTAAAACTTTTAGCAAATTCATTATCAGGAACTGATAAAAGTCCATAGTTCCAGGCAGATTTGGGGTAGACCTCATAGTATTTTGAACCATAGCGTACAGGGTCTTTATCATTGGCAACTGCTTTCCATTCTTCCTCCATTTTAAGCGCATAGGTTAGAGGGCCCCTTTCCACTGAGACTGAGTTCTCATACCAGGTATTTTTAAAGATATGCATAGGAAGGTGCAAGGACACCACATCCCCTTTCTTCCATTCCCTGTTGATCTTTACTATAGTATCTCCCTTCGTTTGCAGGTAATGCTTCCCATTTATTTCAACACTAGCCTGGCTGCACCAGGCGGGAATACGCAGATGAAGTGGAAAGGATAAGGCTTTGATATTTTGAACAGGTGAATAGGTATATTGTATGCCTTCGTCGAAAGGATAATTGGTCTCTTCCTTAAAAACTATTTCATGTCCACCTGCCACAAAGGCTTTTACCTCGCTTGGCGAATAAACCAGGGCAGCAATACCATCATCGGCTGTAGCATACCAAAGGTTTTGCGTGAATTTTGGCCATCCCTGGTGCATGTTGGAAGTACAACAAGGATACCCGGTCAGAAGCCCTTAGCATACATCTGTTCCGCCATGATTAATATCGAAGTTCCTTTGCTGACGGGAAAGCATTACCTGGTTGGCCTGCTGAAAATATTGGCGGCCCATAAAGTCGTCTGTTACCTGGGCAGGCAAGGCATTAAAAGCAATCTTTTCAAGGTGGTCTGCAAAACCCACACTGCCTGTAATGTGCATCATGTTCTCCAATGAATACATCATCTCGACTGCAGAACAAAGTTCAGAGCCCTGTGTTGGATTATTTCCGTGCAAAGCCTCATCACCGCCATACATGCCATGAGCCATACCGTTATACTTACGGATGTCTGCAAATCCTTTATTTACGGCATCTAAATACTTTTGATCGGGATGTTGCTGATAATATATGACTGGCTCTTTGATACCTTGTGCAAGGTTCACACAATGAATGCTTCCTTTTTGCGTAAGCATGTCCGAGTTAAGAAATGCCCAGGTATAATCGAATGTCTGTTGGTGAAACAATTCGGCAAGATCCATCAAAAATGCATCGCCGGTGATATTGTACAACCAATACACTATGGCAAGGTCATCTCCGCCCCTGTACCGGGGCCCAAAACGTCCAATGGTCCAATGGCTTTTGAGGAAGTTCCTTTAACTGGTACTTAAAATAATTGGTCATTAACCTTATCACTCTTTGATCACCGGTAGCAGAATAATATTGCTGCAAAACTTTTAGCATGACCATTTTGGGCCACCAGTCCCTGCTGTTATCCCTTTGTAAGCCAGGTTCATTGCTATAGTCGTGAGAAGGACCAAAATATCCATCCGGTTGCTGGCTGTTCAATGCCCATTCCACCCAAGGCTTTGTTTTTGCGATGAGTTCCTTATCCTGTAAAATATAGGCCAATGGCAACAGGCCATCAATCCAGTAAGGCCCACGCTCCCATTGGTCACCATCGCCACCCAGCCATCCATTGCGTTGATTCATGACGAGAGGATATAATTCATCCAAATGCCCTGTAGCGCCATTCTTTTGTCTTATCAACATCTCTTTAAGCCAACCATTGGGTCTGATTGCGCCAAGTGGCAACTCTATATAAGGATTTTGCCGAAGGGGAGCCCTGTTGTTTAAATAACCAGCAGCAGCAATATGCGCTTTTGACTTGCCCTGGCTTATAGATCGGGTGGCGCAACTGGCCAAAATAAGAATGGCCAGGCATGTTTTCAATATTGTATTCATGGAAAGTGCGGGTATTAAGCTATCAGGCTTTTTCTTTAATCACGATAAAAATGGCATCAGTAACACCAGTTACTTCATGCATTACATTAATAGGTATTTCAAATGTGGAGGATTCCTTTAATTCAGTTTTACGCCCTTCCATTTCAAAAATGATTGAGCCCTTTAATACTACGAGTAATGCCGGGATGGGCGAAAGATGTTTCTTTAATACCTGGTCCTTCTTCAGTCCTATTGCGATCACATTGCTTTTCTCCGTGTTTTTGATCTGCAGCACGACCGGTTTTTCATCTGACAATTGCAATGCCTCTGTAATGACCATACACCAAGTTTTAATAGTAATTGATTGATCTCTACCTTGCTACCGAAAACTTATAAACAGAATGGGAATGGTATTCTTTGCCGGGTTGCAAGACGGTACCGGGAAATGAAGGCTGGTTGGGTGAATCAGGAAAATGTTGTGTCTCCAGGCAAAAGGCTGTTCTGAATTCATCTTTGGCCCCACCTTTAAAAGTATTTTGAGCCTGCATAAAATTTCCGCCATAAAACTGCAGACCTGGTTCGGTGGTAAAGATGTCCATAATGATACCCGACTTATCACCTTTGACAGTAGCCGCATGAATCATTCCCTGTTGAGCATTATTGTCCAGCAAAAAATTGTGGTCATATCCCTTACCAAATTTCAATTGTTCATTATTATCATTCACTCTTTTCCCAATGGCAACAGGCTGTTTAAAATCAAATGGGGTTCCTGCCACAGGCTCAATTTTACCTGTTGGGATCAGGGTTGAGTCAACAGGTGTATAATTACTGGCATTAACCTGCAACACATGATCATTGATCGTACCACTACCCTCTCCATTCAAATTGAAGAAAGCATGGTTGGTAAGATTGACTACTGTCTTTTTATCTGTGGTGGCCTTATAATCCATTTTTAATTCATTATCTGAACTTAAGGAATAGGTCACTGTTACATTTAAATTGCCAGGAAAGCCTTCTTCTCCATCTTTTGAAAGATAGTTGAGTATAAGGGTAGAATCATTGGGCTGACTGCAATCCCAAACCACTTCCTGGAAGCCGTTTTTACCTCCATGTAATGTATTCCGGCCATTATTTACAGACAAGGGATATTCTTTCCCGTCCAGGCTGAACTTTCCATTGGCAATGCGGTTTCCATATCTTCCAATGGTTCCGCCAAAGTACCTTTCTGTTGCTTTCTGGTAGGCTTCCTGGCTATCAAAACCTACTACCACATCTACAGGCTTTCCGTCTTTTCCTGGAACCAGCAAACTCACCAGGCGACCACCATAATTGGTAAAGGCGGCTGACATACCGTTATGATTCTTTAAAATATATAATTGAGTTGCCTTACCATTTATGGTATCAGAAAATTTTGCAGGATCAGGTAATGCATAACCCCTGGCTTGGGCATCTTCCTGAGTAGCCTTTGTATTTGTTTTTCCATCATTGCAAGCTGATAGTAATGAAAACAAAACCAGTGAACACGAAATAAGCTTTGCATTGAAACAATTCATATTGAGTAGTAGTTTAATAATTGATCTTGATATTAGTAACGGTTGTTGGAAGCCAAACCTGCATGGAGCTGGCGCCGCGATTATTCCAGGAATAGTACGGAATAGCACTTACTGGCTGCGTGGTAGTAGCAACGGATTTTCCATCCGTACTTATCTGTACCACATTGGCATTAAACTTAATGGTGCTGACACCCCCCAATAGATCGGGTTGAAATGCTGACTCAAATTGTGGATTTGAGGGCATTACGATGTTCCATGCATTGTCACCATTATCCTTTCCTTCCACGCAGTAAACTAATGGTCCATATTGCAATGCTACCCGGTCCTTATCCTGCTTAACTTCAGGATTGCTGATCACCTGTCTCACTTCCATTGGAAAATGTATAGTTATCACATCTCCTTTTTTCCAGGCCCTGTTGATCACAGCATAACCATCAGTAATAGTATAATCAGCTGTTTTACCATTTACACTGATCACTGGCTTTGTTTCTTTTGCTTCGGCATATTGATACAGTTTTCCAGGAACTGGTTGATTCAACCATCCGGGAATACGCAGGTGCATAGCGAAAGTTTTCTTTTTAGCCGGGTCCACCGCGATGCTCACATCACCTCTCCATGGATAGCCTGATTGCATTTTCAGACCAACATTGTTGTCATCCAGTTTTACTTTGGTATTGCTTCCGATGAAGAGGTTGACCCAAACGCCATTATTACCTGTGCTATAAATGTAATTACCGAGGGAAGCAACCAAACGTGCAATATTAGACGGACAACAAGCTGTTCCGAACCACTCACGCCTGTTATTATTTCCAAAAGATGCCAAAGGGTTACCATAGAAAAACCGGTCGCCACTTAAAGACAGGCCATCCAGGGCTCCATTATACAGACTTCTTTCCAATACATCTATGTATTTAGAATTACCCGTCAGCATGTTCATGCGTTGGTTCCAGAACACCATTCCCACAGAAGCGCAGGTTTCGCAGTATGCCTGGTCATTGGGCAGGTCGTAATCATCACCAAAACCCTCGTTTTTTGCCAGGGCACCTATGCCACCTGTCAGGTACATATTGCGGTATACCACGTCTTCCCAAACAGCATTCATGGCATTCATATACCCGGCATCACCAGTAACGGCAGCTACATCTGCAGTGCCTGTATATAAGTACATGGCCCTGACAGCATGCCCGGTAATATCCCTTTGACCTTTTACCGGCAACTCATCCTGGCAATATTTCGGATCTTTCCATTGGTCCCATATCACTCCTTTACCATAACCATGTCCACGCTGATCCAGGAACCATTTGGCTTCCTGCAGGTATTTGTCCTTGCTGGTCAAATGATACAATTTCATCAAGGCCAGCTCTATTTCCTGGTGACCGGAAACCCAATGACGATCTTTTAACCTGAATTGTGAATCAATATGATCTGCCAGCTTTATGGCCACATCCAGGATCTTTCTTTTACCTGTAGTATTATAGTAAGCGATGGCCGCTTCAATGAGATGACCCGCACAATAATCCTCATGCTTTTCCATATCGGTCCAGCGATTTTCAAGTCCTGTTAAGGTATAATAGGTATTGAGGTATCCATCAGGTAATTGAGCTGCTGCAATTTTATCGATCCATTCATCAGCTTTTCTTTCAATTGCTGTATCAGGATGATTACGCAGGGAATAAGCCATCGCTTCCAGGGCTTTGTACACGTCAGAATCATCATAATAAACACCTTCATGTTTACCTTTGGTGTGCAGGGCTGCCCTTTCGAAATTGCGGATACGCCCGGTTTTATTTTCAGTATAATCAATGCAGGCACGAAGGGTAACGTCTGCCACTTTATTCATTTTGGGCGACCAGAAGTTATCGTTGATATATACTTCTGAGAAGTTTACAGGATACAATTTTTGAAGGGAGCCTGCCTGGCCATTTGCTCCATTGCAAATAAGGATAAAAGAAAATGTCTTCAGCCAGCTTTTGATCATAATACAAAAGGTTTAAATCATTTATTCAGTCTTTCTCTTTACACAGCAAGTGTGTTATATCCCAACCGGGATAAATTAAGAAATACTTGAAAGATATAAATGTTTTCATTTACCGTCCTTCCGAACATAGTTTCACTATTGAACGCAACCTAAAATCGCCAGGTTTTGCCAATGCTATTAACAGGATTCTGAAGATATGTCACGGCAGGGAAGTAAAACCACTATTGATAGTTTCTCGATTCAAGCAGATGAGAGAAGAAGAAGCTTATAATTTGAAATGAAGGCCAATTAATTATATACAACCTGGGATGTTGCAGCTATTGGTTATAACTTGAAGATTATAGCATTACATCTAAAACAAGTGGAGAATGAAATTTTAGCAAACCATCATTACCGGTTCTTCCAGTTCATGTATCAACTCTTCCCCCTTTTCCAGTGCCTTTTCATTGGCTGGAATCAAATGATGGTATTTATCAGGCAAAACTTTTTTCAATGCCTGTACAATAGATTCAAGGCTAACAATTGGTTTCAGGTGTAAATAAGCCCCCAGAATGATCATATTCATGACCCTGCTATTTTTCATTTTCAAAGCTTCGGTAGTAGCCGCAATGCCCACCACTGTAATATCTTTGCGTTCACAGGGTTTTAATATAGTTCCGGTATCGTATAATAATAATCCGCCTGGTTTTACCCTTGCACCAAATTTGTCCATGGAAGGCTGATTAAGTACAATGGCTGTATCAAAGCTGGAAAGTATGGGTGAGCTGATCTTGTTGTCAGAAAGAATAGTTATACAATTGGCAGTGCCTCCGCGCATTTCAGGTCCGTAAGAAGGCATCCAGGATATTTCTTTATCCTCCACCATCCCGGCATATGCCAATGTCATTCCCATAGATAATACACCTTGGCCGCCGAATCCTGCTACAATTAATTCTTCTAACATATTATTGCAACTTTAGAGTTTTTAATTTTCTGACTTTGGTATTTTAATATCACCCAATGGGAAAGTTGTTAGCATATTCTCTTCCACAAACCTGGTGCATTCCACAGGTGTCATCTTCCAGTTAGATGGACAATTACCAACAATTTCTACCAGGCAAGTGCCCTTGTTTAATCTCTGATAATGAAAAGCTTTTTCAATAGCCATTTTAGTTCTTCTCACCCCATTAGAATTATTTACTGATTGCCTGGTTACATAATAAGCCCCAGGCAATGGTGCTATCAATTCTGAGATTTGAATAGGATATCCATGTACCTGCGTATTCCGGCCACCAGGGCTGGTGGTAGTGGCCATACCTTCAAGCGTGGTAGGCGCCATCTGCCCACTGGTCATACCATATACCGCGTTGTTGATAAAAATGATGAGGATATTCTCTCCCCTATTTATAGCATGCAATGTTTCTGCAATACCTATCGCCGCCAGGTCGCCATCGCCCTGGTAGGTGAAAACGTATTTATCCGTCATTAACCTTTTAATGCCTGTGGCCACAGCTGCAGCCCTTCCATGTGCTGCCTGCTGCATATCAATGTCCATATATTCATAAGCAAAGACTGAACATCCTACCGGGGCCACACCAATGGTTTGATCCTGTATATTCAGCTCTTCTACCACTTCCATGATCAGTTTATGTACCAGGCTGTGATAACATCCCGGACAATAATGCATATCCACGTCTATTAGCGTTCCAGGTTTTTGATATACAGGTTCATATGTTTCATCATCTGTAATCTTATCCAGGACCAGATCTGATTTTATTGTATCATCAATTAGCATGGCTATAATTTATTAGGGTTTCCAAATGTTCAACAATGCTTTCCGGAGTGGGCATCATTCCACCCATCCTGCCATAGAACTCTACCGGAACCTTTCCATTTACAGCAAGCCTTACATCCTCAACCATCTGACCGCTATTTAATTCGACACTAAGCACCAATTTTAAATGCAGAGCTAATTCGGCAAGTCTTAGAGAAGGATAAGGAAACAAGGTAATTGGTCGTAATAGCCCCACCTTGATACCTTTGGCCCGGGCGATATCCATAGCTTTATGGCATATCCTGGCACTTAATCCATAGGCTACCAACAGGTAGTCTGCATCTGCCGTATTCATTTCTTCATACCGTACTTCCCTCTCCTGCATTTGCCTGAACTTAGCCTCAAGTTTTAGGTTGTGCTGTTCCATTTGTTCGGGTTGAATAAACAAGGAAGTAATATAATTACGCTTTCTGGTGGCAGGTTTCCCGGTGGTGGCCCAGGAAGATTTATCCACTTTTGGGTCCTGGTATTGATGAAACTGCACCTTCTCCATCATCTGTCCAATAGCTCCGTCAGATAACAGCAATACAGGGTTTCTGTATTGGTCGGCCAGGTCAAAGCCCAGAAAAACATGATCTGCCATTTCCTGCACAGATGAAGGCGCAAGCACGATCATCTTATAATCACCATGTCCTCCGCCCTTTACGGATTGAAAATAATCACCCTGTCCCGGCTGAATAGTTCCCAGGCCAGGACCAGCACGGTTGACATTTACGATCAGGCATGGCAATTCTGCACCAGCCATGTAAGAAATACATTCCTGCATGAGGCTTATGCCGGGAGACGAAGAAGATGTCATGGCACGAAACCCTGCTCCGGCAGCACCATATACCATATTAATAGAGGCCACTTCACTCTCCGCCTGCATCACAACCCGGCCCCTGGCTGGCATTTCGCGGGCAAGGTATTCCAACACCTCCGATTGGGGCGTAATAGGGTATCCAAAATAAGCATCGCATCCAGCTTGTATTGCAGCTTCGGCTAGTGCTTCATTGCCCTTCATTAGTTTAGTTTCGGTCATATCTCATATTAATTTGAGGTACACTTAACTGGTAGTTACCATTCCTTTTTCATGATTGAGTTTTATTCCTTTTTCTTAGGCTTCGTTCTGAAAACTGAGATAACCGCATCAGGACATACCAGTGCACAGTTGACGCACCCCGTACAGAGATCATTATTAGCAATGATGTAACGATATCCTTTGTTGTTGATACTGGTAGAAAGAGAGAGAACACCTTCCTTGCAAGCAAGGGTACAAAGTTCGCAACCCTTACATTTTTGAATATTGATCTCGACCTTTCCCTTTACTTTTCTTTGTTTAACAGAAGCAGCAATCAATTGTTCCATGATAATGGAATTTATAGGAGTGATAAGCTGTTCAAATCTCCAAAGAAAACCTTTTGAATTGTACTGAAATTGTCATACAGCCATATGATTATTATCAGCTTTATACCAGGTTGATTTTGGAATAGAAGTTATTGAGCAAATTTTTATTTAAAGGTTTTAATGGTGCTGGCAACTACATGCGTATAATTTGTCATCCAATGCATATCCGCGCATCAACTGCTGTCAATAAATCAGAATGGCCTATTAAAGGATTGATGTCCATCTCTGTTATTTCCGGAATTGCTTTTAGCAATGCACTTACTCTTAATATAGCGTCAATGATAAGTTCTTCATTTACTCCTCTCTTTCCCCGGGCACCTTTGATCAATGGATAAGATTTCAAGTGCCTGATCATTGATAAAGCCTCTTCCCTCCCTATTGGAGCAAGCCCTGAAGAAACATCCTTGAATACTTCCACATATATGCCTCCCAAACCACATAACACCTGGTGCCCAAAATGGTCATCTGCTTTCGCACCTAAATAAATTTCTATACCCGACAATTGCTGCTGTAAAATGACACCGTTTGCCCCGGGTATGGACATTAACCTCTCAAATTCCTGTTCCAACTGCTCTGAATTACATATGCCCGTAACCACACCTCCACTATCCGACTTATGAAGAAGTCCCGAAACTTTCAGTACCAAAGGAAAACCCAGTGCTTTGGCCTCGTTCAATGCAGTTGTTTTATCATTTACTATAGCTTGTGCCACAGTAGGAATGCCAACTGATTGCAAAAGCTCAAATACTTTTTCTGTAGATAAATAGCCTTTGGGTGCCTTTGCTACAATCTGCCGGCTGATGTTAATATCAATTTCGGGAAGTATGGCTTCAGGAAAAGGAGTTTGCATTTTGTTTACTCTTGACAATACGTATCCAAAGCTTACTTCATCTGTAAAGTTTACATGGCCCATTGATTGAAAATGACTCACTTCTTCTGCAGCCTGTATAGCAGAAGGAAGAATAGGAAAGATAGGTTTGCTCAAGGTTCGCATCTTTTCATGCAAGAGCATATATACATCATCTACGCTCCACATGCCGGTGGTTCCAAACAAAACAACAGCTGCATCTATTTCTTCAAAATCATTTTCCACTGCATCCAGTATTGCGCCTAATTGTTCTGCTGTTCCGGTGGCCAGGAAATCAATTGGATTGGACACTGTAGAACCAGGAAATAATTTAGATAACAACAACTCAGCCTTTGGCCCTTGCAAATGAGGTACTTTCATTCCATTCTTCACCAGGATGTCCGTAAGCATCACTCCTGGCCCTCCGGCATGTGTGATCAGGGCAATCCGGTTACCATTGAAAGGTGGAATTGTAAAGATTGCGGCCACATATATAAGCTCTACCCTGCTGTAACACCTGATGATACCCGCTTTTCTAAACAGGGCACTCACTGCTGAAGCAGATCCTGCCAGTGCACCTGTATGGGAAGAAACAGCCCTGGAACCAGCTTCAGTATTACCGGATTTGATAGCAGCAATCCGGCACCCTTTATTTACAAGGGAACGGGCATGAAACAAAAACTTCTGTGGATCGTTGATCTGTTCCATATACAGCAGCTTGACCCTTGAGCTGGTGCGCTCATCAAAGGTTTCATCCCAATATTGAAGCACATCTTCCACGCCCATCTGGGCACAGTTTCCTACTGAGAAAATATCCCTAAACCTTAGCCCTCTTGGGATTGCCATTTCCAGGATATATACCATCGTGGCGCCGGAAGCAGAAACGCAATCACAACCCATAGGGTCATATTGAGGAATGGGGCCGGCAAAAACCCCCTTATAAGAACCAGTGATGACTCCAATACAATTAGGACCAACCAAAGTGCCACCCACATCATTGATTATTTTTACACAACGCTGTTCAAGACATTTTCCTGCTGATCCTATTTCACTGAATCCTGCAGAGAACAGGATAAACGCTTTACATTGCTTTTCATATGCCAGTATATTAATCGCTTCTTCCACATGGTTTGCCGCAATGGCTATAATTGCCAGGTCTATAGCAGGCAACGAATGGCAATCCTGAAAACAGGTAACCCCCTGAACAATGGTTTCTTTGGGATTGACACCATAAACTTTACCTTGAAAATGGTTTTGAAGGATGTTGTAAAGCACTTTACCACCCGGTTTTGAGGTGTCATTGGATGCACCCACGATAACAATACTTTGGGGTTCTAACAGTTCTTTCCTGATCATATTTTACAGGCATTCTATGCCCGACAGGCAAAATAATCTCCAGCCTGTTTATAAAAGCTGATAAGCATCATTTGCCCATATCGTTTTGATCAATGTGCCAGGCTAAAATATAGAAGATGTTACCATTATAAATATAGAATATACATGTGAACAGGCCTGCTGTTTATACCTGGGCATTGCAATGCTGGATGTAAATATTATCTTAATACCCACTTCACCAAGGAAACAAAGCATGAAACCCCGGCACCTGTTATATCTGATCATAGTTGTTTGTACTCAACTAAGCACCAATGCTCAAACAGATACCGCATGCTACATTTCCAAAAAGATAACTTACCATAGCGCTCAGGCAGGAGAAGTATATTTAATATGGGGCATCAACTATTGGCACACCCCTCCATCTGATTGGCTGCCCCATAATAGCTTTATAAAGAATAATTATGCATACACTCCCCTGACCCGGTCAGGCGATAACTTTTCCACCACCATTTCCGTAACCTGTAACACCAGGCTTGATTATTATTTTTGGGTTCCCAGAAACAATAAAGGAGGGGAAGTTGAAGGATGGGATACAAACAAGGATAATAATTATTTCACTATCAATAATCATAATGAGAACATTGACTTAACAGATGCCCATCTGCAATTTTATAAAGTTCCTTTTTCAATGATTTCAAAAGGGAAGTTAT
Organism: Bacteroidota bacterium; assembly: GCA_023415275.1. GTDB lineage: Bacteria > Bacteroidota > Bacteroidia > Chitinophagales > Chitinophagaceae > Flavisolibacter. The sequence continues at coordinate 33,797 of JAEZLJ010000082.1, read as the reverse complement.
TTCTCATTGCAACCTTTCTTTTTCTATTAATTGCTATTGCGTGGTACAGGAAAAGAAGGTTGTTTCACATTTTTAATTTATTGCCTGGCTTTTTGATCGCTGCATGTGTCTTTGTTGCCGTTGCAAGATTTGAAATAGCAGGCTTAAAGGATATTTCATTCAACCTGGGTGTTTTGTTTCCTGACCTGGCCTGGCTAGCCATCCTTTTTTGCATCACCCTGGTACTTTATTTCGTGTTTAAAAATAAACCTGGCCCACAAAAAGCTATAGGGATAACTTATGGTGTATTACTGTTTATCACGGTTCTTATTTCATTGCTGAACATTGAGGTGGTTAAACAATTAGGTACACCATTCAATTATAAATGGTTGTATTATTCTGATTTTTTAAAAGGCAATGATGCACAGGTAGGCGCTGCCAAAACGCTCACCCTATGGTACCTGAAAAATCTCGCCGCTTTATTGATTGGATTTATATTCCTTAGCATTTCATTAGCCATCACTTTTTCACAATTGCGGGCTAACTACCTCCTGCGAATGGTAAGTTACCTGCTGGGTATAACCTGCCTGTTGGCCAGCTACCTATGTTACCATACTATCAATGTAAAACCAGCCAGGGTTCAGACGCCTTTTTTTGCATTCATTAATTCCTTAATTGATCCTCCTGGGAAAGGAAAGTTGGCTAAGATGCCAGTACCCGATTCAGTAAAAAACTATTTCAAAGTTTCTGCCCTACCTAAGCATTCTATGTATGACAGTTTACATAGCGTTGACAACATCATATTTTTTGTGTCTGAATCCACCCCTGCCAGGTATATCAGTGTTTATGACTCATCATACAATTGCACTCCTTCTTTGAAAAAATGGCGGGCTATATCCAGGCAATATGAAAACATGTATGCTCATATTCCCAGCACTCCCAATTCCATGCTTTCCCTACTTTCCGGAATCTACCCCATGATTGATTATAGGTCTGCTTTATTGGAAAAAATACAATTACCAAAACCATCCTTACCCCAATTACTTAGTTTAAGCAATTGGAAAACATCACTATTTTTTTCTTCAAACCTTGATTACGCAGGCATGCGTACTTACGCTGCTGCACAGGGTTTTGAAACTATAGAAGACAATAGATCCATTGCTTGCCAAAACCTGTTTAACACAACAAAATCAAATATCGATGGTCTGGATGATTCGTGTATGGTAAACGGGTATCTAAACTGGCTGGCAAAAAATCAAGGCAGCAAAACTTTCAGCCTGCTATGGACTAACCAAACGCATAACCCTTATTACAGCAACACGAATAACCCATACAGTACCAATGAAACTTTGAACCGGTATCTAAATGCCCTGCATCATACCGACCAGGTTTTTGATAAGCTAATGACTTCGCTGCAGCGTTCGGAGCAATTAAATAAAACACTCGTCATTTTCCTTGCCGATCATGGCGAAGCTTTTAATACCCATGATCAGAAACTCCATGCTTCCAGGATATACGAGGAAAATGTTCACATTCCCTGCATATTCTATAACCCCCTTTTATTCAATGGCAGCCAAGAAAAAAAAGTGTACGGCATGCTTGATTTAGCCCCTACGGTTGCCCATATATTAGGAATAGATAAACCATCCACCTGGCAAGGATCAAGTATGGTAGACAAGGGAGCTGCTCCAAAACGGAGCTTTTTTGTTAGTCCTTATACAGATCTTATTATGGGTACCCGCTATGGCAATTGGAAATACATATATAATGTAGATACGGAGGAAGAAGAATTATTTGACTTGACTACCGACCCTGGCGAACTAAATAACAAAAAGCAAGCATTTCCTCAAATTGCCAAACAAGAAAAGGAAATGCTGGCAGGTTGGCTTCAATTTGTTGATGGCACATACAAAAGATGGTCAAAAACTAAAAATTAACCTGTTTCATTTCATGCCTTCTATTAACAGGCAGCTGGTATGGTAGTTTACATCAAACAAATTTTGGTTCTTATCCTTTATTTTCAGGCTCCCAGGCTCAAGAATCCTATACCTTTACCGCTTATTTTAGTTCAATGTCAAGTTCACAAAACAGGGTAACCATTGCCGGTTTACTCATCGCTCTTGGAATTATATATGGTGACATCGGCACTTCTCCTTTGTACGTACTTAATGCAATAACCAGTGGAAAAACGGTTTCTGAAGAATTGATCATTGGTGCTTTATCATGTATCATCTGGACCTTGACACTGCAGACCACTATCAAATACGTAATTCTGACCCTTCAAGCTGATAATCGCGGTGAAGGTGGTGTATTCTCTTTATACGCATTGGTGCGACGAAGGCGGAAATGGTTGGTGGTGCCTGCTATGATCGGTGGTGCTGCATTGCTGGCAGACGGCATGATAACCCCTCCTATTTCTGTCACTTCTGCTATTGAGGGTTTGAAACAAGTACCTTCCATTTCTCATATCAGCCAGGGCACGATAGTTTATATTGTTCTGGGCATTCTTTCCTTTTTATTCTTTATTCAACAATTCGGTACTGCTTTTATAGGGCGGTTCTTTGGCCCGGTAATGACGCTTTGGTTTTTTATGCTTGCAGTGTTAGGAGTTGTACACTTTGCAGACGACCTGAATGTATTCCGGGCATTAAACCCTTATTATGGCATCAAACTCCTGGCTACTTACCCCGGTGGTTTCTATATTTTAGGTGGGGTATTCCTTTGCACCACGGGAGCTGAGGCCTTATATTCCGACCTTGGACATTGTGGCAAATGGAATATCCGGTATTCCTGGATATTTGTAAAAACCTGTCTCATATTTAATTATTTTGGACAGGGTGCCTGGCTATTGAATAATTATAATGGAAAGACTATTACACCTTCTTTGATAGAATCAGGTTTTAATCCATTTTATGGATTAATGCCTCACTGGTTTCTTTATTTTGGTATAGCCATAGCCACAGCCGCAGCCATTATTGCCAGCCAGGCGCTGATATCGGGCTCATTCACTTTAATCAGTGAATCCATTCGTCTCAACCTCTGGCCTAAGTTACGCATCGTATATCCTACCGAAGCAAGGGGACAGTTGTTTATCCCTGCCATCAACTTTATTCTTTTCCTTGGCTGTGTAGGCATTGTACTGCATTTTAAAAAAGCATCCAATATGGAAGCAGCCTATGGACTTGCCATAACCCTCTGCATGATCGCTACTTCCATTCTGTTTGCCAATTACCTGGTACTTCACCGCACCAAACGGCCCTTGGTATACCTCTACCTGGCTGTTTATTTTACTATAGAGTTCAGTTTCCTATTTGCTAACATGGATAAGTTCCCTCATGGTGGTTATGTAACTGTGATCATTGGTGGCTTATTATTCCTGGTAATGTTTACCTGGTTCAAGGCCAGGAAGATCAAAAACCGTTATATCGAATTTGTCAGGCTGGAAAATTATATTCCTAAGATCCAGGAATTAAGCAATGACAGGTCAGTGCCTAAATATGCCACACACCTGGTGTACCTGACCAGCGCAGATAACCCAAAAGAAATAGAACATAAGATCATTTATTCTATCTTAAACAAAAAGCCTAAAAGGGCTGACATTTACTGGCTGATACATGTGGACACGCTTGATGATCCTTACACTTCTGAATATTCGGTTGAACACATCATCCCAAATGACATTATAAGGGTGGAATTCAGGTTAGGTTTCCGGGTGCAACCCAGGATCAATCTTTTATTTAAAAAGGTAGTGGAAGACCTGGTTAAAAACAGGGAGGTTAACGTGATCAGCAGGTACGAAAGCCTCGAAAAGACAAATACAATTGGCGACTTCCAATTCATAGTCATGGAAAAATACCTGAGCCAGGACAATGAATTACCTATTATGGAACGGCTGATTATGAAACTACATTTTTGGCTGAAAACTATAAGCCTGTCAGAAGAAAGAGGTTTTGGACTTGACCTTAGTAATGTTACCGTTGAAAAATTTCCGCTCATTGTGGCCCCGGTAACCAATGTGCGTTTGAAACGCATAGAAAAACATTGATCCAGGCTAACCAATTACTTTTAGCAATAGAAAACTTTCTCCTAACGTGACATAAAATAGGTGATCAGGAAAAACAACAGGAAGTTTACCAGGCAGATAATAAGTGAAGAGTATTCTTTAAAAAATGATGTTTGTCTCATAATAAAGTGTTTTTCATAAATCAATAATCTATCAGACGCTTAATTGTAAATATTAGTTACACCTACAAATCATTTTTTTCAAAACGGCTATGTAAGCCGTATTAAATAAAGGGGCCGGAATAAAAATTCAGCCCCGTATTAATCCAATATCCTATGAAAAACCAGTGCTAAAGTAGATACCTTCCAAATTCCTGGGAAGGGTTTAATCACCCAATTAATTACGTACATATTCACCCTCCGCTTGTATAAAGCATGGGTTATATAAAAAAAGGTTTCCAAAAGGAAACCTCTGATCTAACAATATGAAAATCAATAATTATTTGGTGATATATCCAAAAAGGCCGTCTTTCTCATCATTAGGCCCTGCAGCAAAATAAAGACGATTGGGATCAATGGTTGAAGTTGCAGGGGGAAAGCTAATCGCCCATAGTCCATCTATAACTATAGGGTTACCATGTGAGCGCAATTGTCCTAAATATCTACCTTCTGTGGAATAGGCATTAATGCGTCCATCGCCAAGATTACCTATCAACACTGCTGGCTGACCAACCCCGCTTTCATCTGTAAAGAATCCCGCCGGCGCCCAGGCTACACCCCATGGCGCATTCAGCTGCCCTTGCGATACAAATCGGCTGACAAGGGTTCCCATAGCATCATAAATATCTACATAGCCATTGCCAGGCTTGGCCACCTCATCTCCATCTTCTCCCAATTTGGCATACATTACATACAGCATACCTCCCACATTTTGAATGTTGAATGGAGAATAATCAGCAGGTAACATAGGATCGGTGAATGGCATGGCCACAGTATGAAAATTCTTGTCCCAAACATCTATCCTACCCTGGCTGAAATTGGCAGCATATAGATAATAAGCCCCCGATGTTGCCTGTGCCATTGCTAATCCTGTGTAGGAGGCTTCGGGTGCATTATTGGTTATAACCAGTGCATTATTCCCAGCTGCACCATTCCAACCGGAAAGAACACCATCGGCGCCGGCGAACATAAACCTGGCAGAAGCATTGTTAGAAAGTTTAAAATCCGACGTATTGGGGTCAATATTTAAAACAGCACCTGTTGGATTGCCACCTGTCGATCCGCCAGGTGAAGGTATGGCCACCTCAGGCCGGGCAGGAATAAAATTCCCTTCCCTATCATACACAGAAGATACATGTCCTTCCTGGGAACTAACCCAGGCAATGCCATTACCACTGAATGCAATACCCCATGCATTCATTAAATGTGGATCAATATGGGCCGCTCCATAATTTCCATTATTAGCCACCAGGTTCACCTGCATAAAGTCCTTAAGGGTTTTAGGTTCTTTATAGGGTTGCTGTTTTAAGAGGCTGGCAGTATTATCTCCTGTTGGAGATACTTCTTTTTTGCAACCTGTAATAGAGGTAAGAGAAGCCAATAATACAATCACAGAAAATGATTGAAAGACCCGGTTGTATAACCTGTTCATATAGTTAAGTTTTTAATGACGATCTTACTGCTGAGGTAAGTTATCCAGGGCGGATAATGCATATGCACATGGTAGACAGCAATAAATACGAGTAAGTAATTTGAAGGTTGCTTACTTACAACTCAGCAGGAATAAAACTTATGGCAGGTTATCTATAACAGATCAACAAAATGAAAGTATCGGGGAGATGTCAATATTTTTTAAATAAGGTTTTAACTCTTCAGTAGAATTAAAGGTTCTGATATATCCTATTTGTTCTTCCTGGTAATCATAAAAAACTTCTGCATAGAAGGAATCTATTTGATATAAGAGTAATATATATTGATCCTTTACGCGGTTGGCAATATAAACACCATAATCCAAGATCAGTTGCTTTTTAGTTTGCTTGGTTTCATATTTAAATTCCTGGAGCAGCATCGTATAGAAGTTGATATTGGTTTGAAATAGATTATTAAATTAAAATAGATCTTTTCAGAAACAATTAAATTAAGCCCAAACGGGTAAAATCTTAGTTAAGTTCCCTCCTGGTACCAACAAGCTAATTACCCAATTAAAAGATCCAACTTTTAGAAGCGGCAGGTATTTTGCCTGTATTTACATTCTTCTTGTTGTATTTTTACAAACGAAGTTCAAGTTACCCTAACCGACAAACCAATAACCATGACCAACGTTGATGCAACAAATCAACTGTCTATCAATTCTATTATACTTGCCGATGATGATCGGGATGATCATGAGTTTTTTAAAGATGCACTAGGAGAAATTGCACCTATGGTAAGGCTGAGCGTGGTAGAGGATGGTGAAGCGCTCCTGGACCTATTAAAGCATTATGTGCCTGATTTTATATTCCTTGACCTTGACATGCCCTGCAAGAACGGGCTGGAATGTTTGTCTGAGATCCGGACCAATCCTATTTTAAGCGCTATTCCAATTGTAATATTTTCAAGCACCTCCCGACCAGCTAATATTGATACAGCCTATGATATGGGAGCAGACCTTTTCTTTATAAAGCCTTCTAACTATAACGACCTGGTGGCATCTATTAAGGCTATTCTTTCTTTAGATTGGCGGATTCCTTCTATGGTTAAAGAACAATATTTTATTAATGGCAGGTATGCCGCATTTTTATAAAAATTTATTGGAATAAGTAATTTACCCAACACTTAATCAGTTACCTCTACATTCCATTTATTTCGGATCAGGTAGGTAGCCAATATCATTTTCATTCTCTCCATAGATATCTTTAAATGAAGGGCAAGCAAGGCAAATATCTTTGTCTTTTTGTCATTGATCTGCCCATCCAGCAATACCACTTCGCTCACCATGGCAAATAAGGTCTCGCTGAATTCTTCAGAAATAAAAGAGGAGCAATATTCAATGACCTCTGCAGGCTCATGGCTCGCTTGCAGTGATATAGCTTTTTTGGTCATTTCATTCAGATTACTTCCTCTAAATCTGGAACACAGTACCACAGCTCTTGACAAATGCTCTATTTGCTGCTCAGAGATATTACCCGATTGTTGCATGGCGGCTGAAAACAATATGGTAACTGCCGCTTCCTGTTCGTTTTCTATTGATAGTTCCATATCCATTTTTCATAAAAGGCGTTCTGCCCACTTTATTCTTTTGAGTACGCCATTGAATGAAGATAGCAGAAGCTGTCTTTGTAATATTGATACCTCATAGGACGTAAAAAGGGACTATATAGTCCCCTGGATTATTTTATAAGAAAAAGATTTTACTTCTTCTTAGTCAACTGTTCTTCCTGTATTTGTTCGGCTATGGCATCATTCAATACGTCCTCAGCACTATGTATCCATAAAGGCAGAACCGATGTTGAAGTTTTCCAACGTCCTGCTTCATCTTTATACATCTGGAATATTATACGGTTACCCTTATCGTCAGGTACGTCCACATGATATTTCATTTCGGTGCCCGCCGACAACTGGCGAAAATTAAACTCTCTTTGCCGCTCACCTGCTTTGATCACTTTTGAAAAATAACTGCTCATAATTGCTCTTTGCTTAATATTTCTTTTCACTGACCCATATACCTGCTATGGTTCTATGAGTACATCTTTTTGATTGTTGATCCTGATGATCTTTAGTTTTTCAAATAACAAGACAACCGGGTAAATGGGATCAAACTCTCCTTTTTTAATAGCAAAATTGCTACGTGAGGGAAATTTATGATGGTTATTGTGATAACCTTCGCCCAACATCAGCAAATCTACCTTAAATAAATTACGGGAAGTGTTATCTGTTTCAAAATTTATATTGCCATATTTATGAGCAAACCAATTGATAATAACCCCATGAATTGGGCCCATAACTATATGAAACGGGATCAGCAGGTACCACCAGGCTGAAGGGGCAAATAAAATATACAGGCCCAGGTATATGCCACTCCAGATGATCCTGGACCACCATGTATTTCCCCATAGGTCAAAGGAAGTCCACTCAGGCACATTCTTGGTGAATTTCGGATCGATTTCTGTCCGGTTCCTTAAAATGCCCACATAGGTCACGCTTGTTCTCCACATCATAGCTAGCACGGACTTATCAAAGGATGGTGAATGTGGATCCAATTCTGTATCAGTGTAGGCATGGTGCACCCTGTGCATAATACCATATACCCGGGGGCTCATGTAAGAAGAACCCTGGGTAATATAGGAAAATATGAAAAAGAACTTTTCCCAACCCCTGTTCATGTTAAAGGCGCCGTGTGCTGCATAACGATGATGAAAAAAGGATTGGGCAAAAAGAGATAGGTACCAATGTGCAATAAAAAAAACAAGAATAAAAATCACAATCTGTAAATAAATTAGGTAAAACTAAAACCCGGCAAAAATCGTTCAAATTTTATAATGAGGAAGGTATTTTTTAAGATTCCCAGACTGGCTAACCTTTCATATTCATCAGGTCAATTACCAGGTTAAACGAATCCAGTGAAGATGTGTTATTGATCTTAAAAGGCTTCTGGATATAACCTGAAACACCCAGCTTCCTGGCCGCTTCCTTGTCCACCTTTTCATCCGAAGTGGTGATCATAAAACATTTAATCCCTTTCCACTCCGGGGTATCCCGGATCACCTGCAAAAATTCAAGGCCGTTCATCCTGGGCATATTTATATCAATTAATATGATATCCGGCACATTGTCCAACACCACTTCATGATGCCCTTTCAGCATATCTATAGCTTCCTCTCCATTTTTGGCCACCACCAGCTTATATAAAACATTCAGCTTATCCAGCGATCGCTTGATGTCCATGGCATCCAATTGGTCATCCTCAACTAATAAAATGGTTGTAATTCTGCTCATACAATTATTTTTTCCAGGTAAATGAAAATATAGAACCTTTCCCCGGTTCCGATTCCAGTCTGATCTCCTCTCCCCTGGAATCCAGGATCTTTTTAATGATAGCTAATCCCACACCCGTGCTTTCAAAGCTGTCCCGCTCTTTCAAGGTTTGGAAGATCATGAATATTTTTTCATGGTAATTTTTGCTGATCCCCGGCCCATTGTCCGACACAAAAAATTCCCAGTGATCCGCGTATTCCTTATGGTACACCTTCACCTCTCCATGATGCTTATCATTATATTTTAAGGCGTTATCAACCAGGTTAGAAAATACCTGCAATAAGGGCAACTTTACCGAATAGATCACAGGCAAGTTTTCCGATATAGATATGGTAGTTCCAGGACTGAGGGCAAAATTCTCGAGCACCTCTCTTAATAAAGCCCTGGTATCGATTTTTTCCTCAACATCTTCTTCTTTTCCCACCCTTGCATAAGAAAGCAAACCCTGTATCAGGCTTTCACCTCTAATCACCCTTCCTTTTATCAAATGAAGGTATTCTGCCACTTTTGGCGTCAGCTCCTCTTTATGGTCTTCCTCAATCCAGCCCACCACATTATCAATGCCCCTCAAAGGCGCTTTCATATCATGAGATACTATATGCGCAAACTGGTCTAGTTCCCTGTTTTTCTTTGTCAGCTCATTAATATTTGATGAAAGGGTCTTGGCCATATAATTCAGTGATTTGGCAAGACCTGATAATTCATCTTTCCCGGTTTCTTCTGTTGATACATTATAATTTCCTGCAGCAATGCTGTCAGCCATTCGAACCATTTTTTGAATTCGCCTGGATATACGCAAGGTCAAAAAAGCTACAATGAACAGGGCCATAAGCACACTAAAGGTGATCAGTAAAAAGGAGATGGTCTTTGTTTGCTGCAATGATTTGGTCAATAAACTTTCCCGCTCCAGCCTTTTTTCGTATTCTATATTCACAAATTCCCTGATCTCATTTTGTAATCGCATGTTCAACCTGCGCTCATCACTGGATTGCATTTTTTCCCTGTACAACTTATTAAAATAAGGCAGGTTCACATCTGAAGCTTCCGCGCCTATTTTTGCCTGCCTTAACGGCTGTCCAAAATCTGTTAGCCATTGATTATTTAAACTGGCAATTTGATTAAGTATTTTATATTGCCTGGAAGAAGAATCCACTTGCTTAAACAATTCGCTCAGGATCACTTTATTTTCAGTTGCAGCCGAATCATAGGCCTGTAAAAAAGAATCTTCTCCCGTCAATAAAAATCCTCTTAAGCCACTGCCCATGTTCAGAATATTTCTCTGGAACCTGTTGCTGCCCCTCACAATGTTTCCAGACTGGCTTACGAAATCCGTATTTTCCTTTACCCTTTTAGAAAGTCTGAAATTGATAAAAGTGGTAAAGGCAAAAAGTAACAGGATGGACAAAAAGCTAAGGAAGATCAGGTAAGAAATTCGCATGCTAAGGGTGGTTAAAAGGCGCAATGTAAAAAAATATGCTTTTTTTCAATGATTATTCCAGCCAAAGGGGAGAATTATAACGGAATTCTAATTTAAATACACTGGATCTCCAGCCTGAAACAGATATTCTACAGGAAAATTATCACGACAACTATCTTCTAAATAGTCAATTGCCGATTTTGATAAAGTCGTGTATTTTGTTCTCAAGCATTCCCTGTCGCTGTAATTATAGTAAAACCAAAACCCTCTTTTCATGCTGATCTTTTGCACATAAAAAAATGATCGTAAAATTTAGCAATACGAATTATTGATGTGCATTACTGTTGTGCTATAAAATTTTGTAATTTAATGTAGAGTTGCCTACTCAATTACTTTAATATCAAAGAAGAACTTATTGGAAAACCTTGTTTTAAAGGTCTTTTTCAACCAAAAATGGGCCCTTAACTCAGGCATTATTTTTTAGTAATTGTAATTACCTCCTGCCCTTTTAAACTACGCTTCTACATTTTTAAACATTGTAAAAATTATTACCATGGCAGAAAATCGTAACCAGGAGGAGTTCAGGGATATGAGTCAAAAAAGCCGTAGGGGATTTGCGGCTATGGACCCTGAAAGACAAAGACAAATCGCTAGTGAAGGTGGCCGTGCTGCTCACAAGCAAGGGGTAGCCCACGAATGGAGCGCTGAAGAAGCCAGGCAAGCTGGCCGTAAAGGCGGGCAAAATTCCAAAGGTTCACGCTCGCGTGATACTTCTGTAAGGGGAGAGATGGACTGAGTACACGACATCTGTGAAAATGAATTCTTACAAGCCTTCCGAAAGAGGAAGGCTTGTTCATTTTAGTATGCATAAGCATAGTGCCTGCGCCTCTCCTACGTTTTGAAACACCTTTATTCCTGACTGCAAAATCAACCGGTTTCTATAATATTCTTAAGTAATAACCGCCCGCATTTCACCAGTATCCTGGACTTTACACTTCTTTCGCTGCCTTTGATGAGGGTTATATGTATCCCAAAGATTTGAATCTACTTTTTAATGGGCTTGTTATAGGATAATCTTTTTATATCCTTCATAATCAATAAAATACCAGTCTAGCCCGATTAAACTCTATTAGGGCTATATTAACCAGCAATAATCAATTAAAAGTCAACCTTTATCGGGTTATAATCATAAAGTGTCAACCTATTTTGGAATTACACAATAGGTCCCTGCGTAATGCCCCGCGTCTGTGCCGACTCTGCGCCGTGTCTGTACCGTGTCTGTGCCAGGTCTTTAAAGAGCCGGTAGAAGGGTGTTACCTTCCTGTTACAGACATTGAATCAAAGCAGCTTATGAAGCAAGTGGCTTTTTATTTAGTGTACAATATCTGATTACTGGAAATATTGTAACAACTAATGTTTAAAGGCCTTCTAAATAGCGAGGATAGGTAGGGGAAAAACGGTTAGCTGTTTATTACAGATAGGTAATTCCATGGGTGTGCCGGGAAAGAATAGGATCAAATAAAAAACGTTCTGTGTCAACAGAACGTTTTTTATCTTAAGTAAGCGACGGTCATTCGCTTCCGCGGCTCCTGTTGCTACTTCCACTGTTACTTCTGCCACTACCTGATGTTGTTGATCCTTTTTTAGAAACTTCCTTTTTTGTTTGATCACTGCCAGACTGCATACCTCTTTCGGTGCGGCCGCCCTGATTTCCACTATTGTTACCACTTTGATTGCTACGGCCAGAACCCTGGCCTCCACTTGAACTTCTTGGCATAATGGTTCAATTTTGAGTTAATAAATAAAGAAACTATTTAAAAGAGGGTTATTATAAATAATAAAATCCCCATGTATAATGAGGCTGATTATTTATCTTTTATTTCCCCTGTTTTGCAGAAACTGTTCTATTTTTTCCCTGCTATTGCCTACCTGCTCGATAGCCCTGCGTACTTCTTCCTGGGAAACACCCATTTTTTCAGCAATATGTTGCAACTCATATGCTTCGTTACCCGCTACCCTTGAACGGTCGCGATCATCTCTTAAATTTTTATTGTCTGCCATAAGAAATGTTTTCTTTTATTACATAAAATATTGTGCCATAGCAAGTAGTAATGAATCCAGGCTTTCTTTATGCATGGGGCTGTCAAACGGCCTTTTGTAAAAAAGATATCTTTCCCATTTCAAGATTTTGATGTTTGAGCACGCACTGAGTAACTGCCGAATAATCCTCTACCAAAACCACGATTAATGAATTGGGTTTCCGGTGCTGAATAGCAAATTCAGCCGCATCGCACTCACCCCAGATAAACTTCAATGGCTTGGCGGGGTCCACACTTTTGATACCTCTCATCAGTAATTCATCCATTTCTTCATGTGTCCTGCCCCTAAGGTCTTCGTCATGGCGAATGATGATCTCATCGAATATGTGGGCTGCCTCTTCTGCCAGAGCCACAATATCCTCATCCCTGCGATCTCCCACTCCTGTTATAACGCCAACCTTAGGTTGCATATCGAATGAGCTGATAAATTTGCCCAATGCTTTAAGCCCGTGAGGGTTGTGGGCATAATCCAACATGATCTTGCAATCATTCAAATCAAAAAGATTGGCCCTTCCCGGTGTAGTTTCTGAAGAAGGAGTGAAAGTTTGTAATGACTTGCGAATGATACTTAACTTGATATTGTTGGTATAGGCTGCCAGCATAGCCGCTAATGCATTGGCGATATTATAATCTGCCTTGCCACCGAAGGTGACAGGAATATTTGTGACCTCTTCGATGGGAACAATATGGTTACCAACCCTTAGAATCAGGTATCCATCTTCCGGATAGGCTGCAATGCCACCTGCTTCACAATGGTTTTCAATTCTTGGATTAGCAGCAAACAAGGAAAACAACGCCAGTTTGCATTTTAGGTTATCCTTCATGGAATAAACCAGGTCATCATCTGCATTCAAAATAGCATATCCATTCACGTTTACAGATTCCGCCAATACCGATTTTACCCTCGCCAATTTCTCAATGGTATTAATGCCATCCAACCCCAGGTGATCTTCTGCTACATTGGTAATGATAGCTGCATCACATTGGTCAAATGCCAATCCAGACCGAAGGATGCCTCCCCTGGCTGTTTCCAATACCGCAAATTCTACAGCACTATCCTTTAAAATCAATTCTGCAGACCGGGGGCCGGAACAATCACCTTTTACTATTAAATCATTACCTATATAGACGCCATCAGTAGTAGTAGTACCAGTTATAAATCCAGCAGTTTTTGCCATGTGCGCTACTAACCTGGTTGTAGTGGTCTTTCCATTTGTACCTGTAATAGCTACAATAGGTATTCTAGACTGGGTATTGCCTGGAAATAACATCTCAATTACAGGCTGAGCAACATTCCTGGAAGATCCTGAGTTGGGTTCTGTATGCATTCGAAAACCAGGAGCTGCATTTACTTCCAATACCGCACCCCCATTTTCAATTATGGGTTGGGAAAGATTGGGTGCCATAACATCTACGCCGCATATATCCAGTCCAATGGCCCTGGCTACTCTTTCAAATAATACTATGTTGGAAGGATGCACATCATCTGTCACATCGGTAGCAGTACCCCCTGTGCTTAAATTAGCCGTAGGTTTAAGACAACATAGTTGCCCGGCGGAAAGTATGGAATCCAGGTTAAGACCTTGCTTACCTAAATATTCCAGGCAAACATCATTGATCTCGATGGAAGTAAGCACGTTATCATGACCCCTCCCCCTGCGCGGATCGCTATTCACTATCTCAATCAATTCCCGAATGGTATGATGTCCATCACCAGTGACACAGGCAGGCGTTCGCAAGGAAGCAGCAATGAACTTATTATTCACTATCAAAACCCGGAAATCCCTGCCCTTTACATATTTTTCAACAATGATATTTTCTGAAAATACTTTTGCACGTTCAAAAGCAATAATAGCTTCCTCCCAGCTTTCAATATTAATTGTAGCGCCTTTTCCATGATTTCCATCCAATGGCTTCACCACTATGGGGTAGTTGATTGACTGAATTGCTTCCTTCAGCTTTTCCACAGAACGAACTATTTGCCCTTCCGGTACCGGAATATTAGCTTCTGTTAATATCTTCTTGGTCCTGGATTTATCGCAAGCTATATCTACAGCAATAGCGGTGCTGTTACTGGTTAAGGTAGCTTCTATTCTTTTTTGACGGCAACCATAGCCTAATTGAATGTAGGCATTATCATCCAGGGGCAAAACGGGAATACCCCTTTGTTTAGCTTCATGCATAATAGCATAGGTGCTTGGACCAGGTCTTTGACCCAGCCATAGTCTTCTTATCTCGAAAATATCAGTTTCCAGGTCATACGGCGTTCCATTGATCAATGCCTCTGCGATCCTGATAGCTGCTGTTGCTGCATACCGCCCTTCCTGTTCTTCCGCATATTCAAAAACAACATGGTATATACCCGGTTTGCCCGTGCCCCGGGTTTGTCCAAAACCTAATTGAATACCTGCCAGTGTTTGGATCTCAAGCGCTATATGTTCAATCACATGTCCCATCCAGGTTCCTCGTTTTACTCTTTCGAAGAAACCGCCGGGCTTGCCTTCACTACACCTATGCTCATATAATGACGGAAACAGAGCCTGTAGCCTTTCGCTAAATCCGTTTATTGTATTTGTGGGGAAATTTTCAAGTTGTTCCAGGTCAAGGGTTAATTGAATCAGGTTCTTTCGCTTAATAGACCAGAAGTTAGGTCCTCTCAACACTTTTGTCTCCAGCACTTTCATAAAATGGTGATTGGTTTGGGGTATCATATTCAAAATTTTGTACCAGTTATCCTATTGAATATCACAAAAATGTCAAACAGGAATGGCATGCTTTTTTAAAATTTGGCGGCATGCAAAGCCCAAAAGGTTATTTAATAGCAATAGGAGGAGCAGAAGACAAAGGAACTGAAGAAGAAAAAGAAAGGCAGAATAGTTTAGATTTTTTCAAACAAGGCATCTTACAACAAATTGTGGATCTGGCTGGGAAAAAATCGACACCAAAAATTGAAGTAGTGACTACGGCTTCTTCCATTCCTGATGAAGTAGCCCAGAT
Organism: Bacteroidota bacterium; assembly: GCA_023415275.1. Lineage (GTDB taxonomy): Bacteria > Bacteroidota > Bacteroidia > Chitinophagales > Chitinophagaceae > Flavisolibacter. The sequence continues at coordinate 18,290 of JAEZLJ010000082.1, read as the reverse complement.
CTATAAAAAAGCCTTTAAAAAATTAGGGTTGATTGATATTGGTCATTTAAAGATCACAAAGCGGGAGGATGTAGATAATAAAAAGAATATTGAACGCCTGGAAAAATGTAATTGCATTCTGTTTTCGGGTGGAGACCAGTTGCGCCTAAGCTCCATAATAGGTGGTACTGAATTCCTGGATATTCTTAGAGACAGGTTTGAGAAAGAACATTTTGTAATAGCCGGCACCAGCGCTGGTGCCGCATGTATGGGCAATACCATGATAGCCGGTGGAGAAGAAGCAAAGGCCTACCTGAAAGGGAAGGTGGAATTAAATATAGGCCTTGGCTTTCTCAGGGATGTGATCATTGATACCCATTTTGATGCCCGGGGAAGATTTGGACGACTGGCACAAGCTATAGCTGCACAACCAGGAGCCATAGGTATCGGGCTGGATGAAGATACCGGGGTAGTAATAGAAAAAGGACGTAAGCTAAGAGCCATTGGTTCAAGCAGTGTAGTGATAGTGGATGGAAGTAGCATTACTCATAATAATATTGCGGATATAAAGGCAGGTGTACCAATCTCCATTTCAAGCCTGGAAGTAAGCATTATGACCAACTCGGATGTATATGACATTGAAACCCGTGAATTTGAAGGCGTAAAATTTACCCAACATGAAAATTAGATCCTGGTCAATATTTTTATTTCAGTGATGATCTATAGAATAGCGTAAAAATAAAAAACCTCCATAAGCCAAGGTGGCATATGGAGGTAATATGATAATATATACCAGTTTAACTTGCGGAAAAAACAGGCTCGTTAGCTTTTTTTTCAGACGCGATTAGTTCTACATCTGGTTTGGATTCATCTACTAATGGAACTCTACCCCGGTTCTTTCTTACTATCCTGGAAAATAAGGATATTTCCCTGTCAAAAAGAAATCGAAGCCACAACTTGGTCCATGACTTATGCGAGGCCAGGGAATCATAATAAACGGGAGCTGTACTTTTGATCTGTGGTAATTTATTCCATGGAACGGAAGGAAAGTCATGGTGTTCATTATGAAATCCTACGTTAAACGCCACGGAATTTAAGATGCCGTAATAGCTATAGGTCTCCTGTTCACCATGAGTGAGGTAATGCTCTTGTATCCAGCGACCTCCTAATGGGTGCAGACCCACAGAAAAGAAAAAGGAGGCAGTAAGGAATACGACAGCTTTTACACCTACAAAGTACCAGATAGCAGCTACAAAAAGGATCTGCACTCCCCAATTTAATGCTATCCATCCGTCAAATGGCTTTATTTCCTTTAGACGTGAAACCCTGAAAGCCTGGAAGAAAGGATAAAAAAGGAACCATATGGATTTACCAATGAAATTATTGTTGATAAGGCGCGCTTCCCATTTATTAGGCAGGTCGGCATCCAGTTCGTGAATGCCCTGGAAGGCGTGATGCTTGATATGATAACGCTCAAAAGAAACTGAACTTGGAAATACCTGCGGCACATTGGCAAAGATGCCTGCCAGCCTGTTGGCTACCTGGTTTTTAAAGATGAGCCGATGTGCGCATTCATGTATCATCACAAATAATGCATGGTCAATAAAAGCTCCCACAAAATAAGCCGCTACTAATAAAAGCCACCAGGGCTTGTCAGCCAGGTAAAACGCACCTGTTACCTGAAGACCTACCAATAACAGAATAAACCAAAAAGTATTGGGGTTTTTGCCAATCAGCTTCCTGACATCAGGATGTTGCTTTAAAATTTGCTTAGTTCTTATTCTATGAGGCTCAGAACTGTCAGAATAAATAAAATCTTTTTTGCGCATTATTGTTAAGAATAAGGTTTAAAAATAAGGAAGGAATATGCGAAAACTCTAAAATATTAATTAATGTGTTCTATTAATCGATGTAATGGAGGATTTTTTAGTTGTAAGCGGACTTAGCAGTCTTGCAGAGCTGTAATATCTATTTCCTCCAAATAAGGCTCAAGGGCACTGGTTTCTGCAAATCCACGGAAACCCTGTATTATGCAAAAATTGTTATTATAATAAACTTCGGCATAAAAAAGATCGATCTGGTATAGGAAAATAGTAAAGTCTTTGTATAACCTTTCAGCCACCAAAACACCATAATTTAATAGTGCTTCAGCCTGTTTGATCTCGTCCAAATGATTAAAGTGGTGCAGTGTCATTGACTGGCAAGATAAAAATCCTGCACAAACTATGCAATTGAAGTTCTGCACAGATGTCAAATATTTTTTTTATCTATAAGTATTATATCCCATTCTTTAAAGGAGATATGGCACACAAATTTGTGCAATAAAGACAAAATGGAATGGAAATATGAGTCAAGCTGGATCGGTACTGGACGATAAGATACATTGGTATAAGGATGCCATTATTTATGAACTTCATATAAAAGCCTTTAGCGATAGCAATGGAGATGGCATTGGTGATTTTGAGGGCTTGCTGAATAAGCTGGATTATTTGCAGGAACTTGGAATTACCGCAGTATGGCTACTACCCTTTTACCCATCGCCGTTAAGAGATGATGGCTATGATATAGCTGATTATTATACAATTAATAAAACATATGGCACGATCGAACAATTCCAGCGATTCCTGGATGAAGCCCATAAACGGCAGCTGAAAGTGATCACGGAACTGGTTATCAATCACACATCTGACCAACATCCCTGGTTTCAACGGGCCCGTACAGCAACCAAGGGTTCACCGGAAAGGGAGTTTTATGTATGGAGCGATGACCCAGACCAATACAAAGATGTCCGGATCATTTTCCAGGATTTTGAAACCTCTAACTGGACCTGGGATCCTGTGGCGCAACAATACTATTGGCACCGTTTCTTTCATCACCAGCCAGATCTGAATTATGACAGCCCGCTGGTGCAAAAGGAGGTGTTTGACATACTTGATTACTGGTGCCAGATGGGAGTAGATGGCTTCAGGTTGGACGCAGTACCTTATCTTTTTGAAAGAGAAGGCACCAATGGAGAAAATCTTCCCGAAACCCATGCTTTTTTGAAAAAACTAAGAGCACATATAGATGAAAAGTTTCCCGGGACCGTTTTTTTGGCAGAAGCCAATATGTGGCCGGAGGATTCTGCTTCCTATTTTGGAAATGGGGATGAATGCCATATGAACTATCACTTCCCTGTAATGCCAAGGATGTTCATGGCCTTGCAAAGAGAAGACAGGTATCCCATCACAGACATATTTGATCAAACACCTTCTATTCCTGATACATGTCAATGGGCCATGTTCCTACGTAATCATGATGAACTGACACTGGAAATGGTGACCGATGAAGAAAGAGATTATATGTATAAGGTGTATGCCAAAGATCCAAAAGCCAGGATCAATTTGGGCATCAGGCACAGACTTGCTCCACTGATGGATAATGACCGCAGGAAAATTGAGCTTATGAATTCACTTCTATTTTCCATGCCTGGCACACCCGTGATCTATTATGGTGATGAAATAGGAATGGGAGATAATTTTTACCTGGGAGACCGCAATGGGGTACGTACGCCTATGCAATGGTCGCCGGACCGCAATGCCGGATTTTCTGCCGCCAATCCACATAGCCTGTACCTACCAGTGATCATTGACCCCGAATATAATTATGAGGCGGTAAATGTGGAACTCCAACGCCGGAATACTTCATCATTGTTCTGGTATATGAAACGCCTTATTACTATCCGTAAAAACTACAAGGCTTTTGGAAGAGGAGATATGAATTTTTTGCATGTAGACAATCCAAAAATATTGGCATTTACACGAACCTACCAGGATGAGACCTTATTGATTGTAGTGAATCTTTCTAAGTATTCCCAATCGACAGAAATACCGCTGCCCACATTTGCAGGGTTTACGCCAATGGAAATATTCAGTAAGAATCAATTCCCTTCCATTAAGCAGGATATACCCTACTTTTTTACATTAGGCCCCCACTCTTTCCTGTGGTTTCAATTGAAACCTGCTTTAGAAAACATAAATGATGGAGAACAATTGCGTGAGTTTTCTTTGGAAACGTTCGGTGATATTATGGAGAAATCTTTATTAAAAGATTTGGAAAAAAATGTACTTACCGAGTATCTACCTAAAACCAATTGGTTTGTAGGCAAAGAAAGAACCATTCATGATATTTCCATTATAGAATATAGCAAGTTACAATTAAAGATCAGCGATGCTTATTTTTTACTGCTCGAGGTAAACTACGAAAATGGCCTGCCTGAAAATTACCTGCTGCCTGTGACAGTGGTAAAAGAACCTTTGATGCAATCAATTAAAGAAAATTGTATTGAATCAGTCATTGCCATTTTAAATACCAAAGAAGAAACTGTTTTGCTTTGCGATGCGTTTTATACCCCAGAATTGCAGCATTGGTTATTTGAAAACCTAAAAAGCAGTAGCCTTGGGAAATTATCCAATTCATTTATCCAATTCAAGGGAGAAGATGAAATAAAAAATTATTCAGGGGCAAATGAAGTAAGATCAAGGATACATGCCGGCCATCAGAAGAACACGTCTATTACTTACGATAACAAATTCTTTTTGAAGATGTACCGTAAGATTGACAATGATGTCAATCCGGATGTAGAACTGTCTCAATTCCTTACCAAAAGAACTGGTTTCAAAAATACTCCTCCCTATTATGGCAAGCTGGATTGGCAGATTGGGAAAAGAACCTTTGTTTTAGGACAGCTACAGCAGATGGTGGAGAATCATGGTGACGGCCGAAGCTTTATGACCGAGAGGTTGAATAATTATATAGAAAGAATCCTGGCAAAAAATCATTTGAATGGACATAAGCCGGAACTTTTGTCTGGCTTAACAGACCCATTATCCTATGATCAATTGCCACAGGATCTTCAAACCCTTCTGGGTGGACCTGCTTCGGAACAAAGCACCCTTTTAGGGAAACGTATAGCTATGATGCATATAGCCCTGGCTTCCGGAAAAGAAAAAGATTTTCAACCTGAAGATTTTTCCCTTCATTACCAGCGGTCTTTATTTTCTTCCATGCAATCCATGGTCAGGGAAACGTTTCAAAATATTGGTAAAGCAATGAGCAGGGTTCCTGCTAAAACCCAGGAGGAATTAAAGCAGGTAGAAAAGAAAAAAGATATTCTGTTGGAGGTGCTGAAACAGATCTATAGCAAAAAAATAGATGTTACAAAAATTCGCATACATGGCAATTTACATCTACAACAGATTCTGTTTACCGGGAAAGACATTGCGATCCATGACTTTGGTGGTAATCCTCATAGGAACTATAGTGAAAGAAGATTAAAAAGGTCACCGTTCAGGGATGTAGCTTCTATGGTTAGGTCCTTTTATTATGTAGCTCATAAAACTTTTTTGCATAGCAACCAGATTCATAAAGACGAAATAGAAACTTTTTTACCATATGCCACATTATGGTCGCATTATATGAGTGGTTTCTTTTTGAAGGCTTACCTGGAAAAATCAAAAGGCTATGACTTTGTTCCCGAGTCTTCATCTGATCTTGATATACTGATCAGGACATACTTCCTGGAAGGTGCTATCAATGACCTGAATTTTGAAGTAAACCACAGGCCAGAATATATATTGATACCATTAAAAATGATTGAGGCCATTATTAATCCTGTAGAAATAAAAAAAATCCCCATGCTGTAACATGGGGACTAATATTGTCAGGCGATCAGTCTTGGCTGTTTGTACGGTTGATCATAATTGGACGCCTGGGTTTTCATAGGCCTGGATCACAATAGGATTGGACTTAAACGGGCTTCAAGGGACGATCGGATCATTGGTTCTTCGAAAGGATAAGGAAAGAAGTTGACTGATATTGGATTTTAGTTTTGGTTTTTCAGGACTTGGATAGTTCGGTTTTCTGGACATTGGATAGATTGATATGTATCAATCAACTTCTGACACAAAAATAGCCCAGTCTGCTAGACCAGACAATGGCATTTTTGCCCTAATTTTTTATTATGGTTTTTACTTAAAAGTTGCTGCATGCTTAGTGGGTTTACTATTTTAGCAGTCGTATATATACGATTCTTCCGGACCGGGAAGATCAATAGCCTTAAAATGAATATTACAAGGTGCCATTAAGTCTCCCGCGCTTTGTGCTGTCATAGACAAAACGGACCTTAGCACTTTTTACCTCAGTAGAAGATAAAAACAACTGGTAGCGATGCTCTCCTGCTGTTACAATTAGCAGGGCGGTATTAGGAGGAATGGATCCAAGATTTTCTGCTATCATTTCAACTTCCTGGAACCTGTGTTGCAGATCTATCATCACGGTGGCAGAAACAGGTTTTGCTGTAAGTTTCTGATGAGAAAGAATCATTTGACCGTTAACTAGCACAGTAATAGAGTCTCCATCTATTTCATTATTATCATAAAAATCAAGCTTCAGCATACCCGTGTCTACAGCAACTTCCGGAATCTCCTTAAAGGCCGATTCCTTTATTCTTGTAAGTACAATGGTACCATCTTCACAACTGATATTAGTTCCCAAAATCACTCCCGTCCATCCACCTGTTAAGGTCTCTAATTTTCCTTCCCGCCTGTATACCAGTTCGTATTTTTTGATGCATACCCGGCATTCAGGCCTTATTTTAAACGTGGTAACTTCTTGTTCCTGTATCACTATTTTCTTTTCTGCAGCCGAATAGGAACCAGTGAAATTCTTTTTTACATAATTTTCAATGTCCATATAATGGTAGGAATCTCCGGTTATCTCTCTACCGGAATTAGAAATCTGCAATTCAATATTATTTATGGGAAAGCAGCCGCCAGACATTGTAAGTGTTCCTTTCCAAAAACCATTAATGTTCTGAGCCAGCCCGCCTAGAAATAAGTGCATTAAAAGAAATAGTATGACCAGGCTCCTATTCACTAAAGGAATTTACTACTATTTCCTGCGGTTCATTTATAAAGTTATGTGAATGGATAAAGTTGAAACCTAGAACCGGCCTTAAATATATAATGCAAAAAGCCAGGATTTCCCTGGCTTTTTGTATCAATGAAAAATTATAATCATCATATCATAAACTTAATTTCCTATCTCTTCTTCCACCAAACCTTCCTTTGTGGCTATAAGAAGAGTGCCCTGAACATACTTTTCATTATGCTGGGTGGCATCCAGACCTTCTTCTTCTTCCCTGCCACTTACCCGTATGGGTACAAAGAAATTAATCAATTTAAATATCAGGAAAGAAACTGTAAAGCTATATCCCACAGCGATAGCCATTGCTTTTGCCTGGGTTAAGAAAAAGGAGAAATTGCCATTGATCCATCCATTGGCCCCCGCAGCATTTACAGCGGTAGTGGCAAAAACACCTGTCATAAGCATGCCTACCATTCCACCAATACCATGACAAGGAAACACATCAAGGGTATCATCCACTGCTGATCTGGACTTTATATGTACGGCGAGGTTTGATATCACCGCTGCCACCACACCTATAAAGATACTTTGAGGTATGGCCACAAACCCTGCCCCAGGAGTAATGGCCACCAGGCCTACCACGGCTCCTACACAAAATCCAACCACTGAAGGTTTTTTACCCCTCATGATGTCGAAGAACATCCAGGACAAGCCTGCGGCTGCTGCAGCCGTATTAGTAGTGGAAAAGGCAGAAACAGCCAACGCATTGGCACCCAGGGCGGAGCCGGCGTTGAATCCAAACCAGCCAAACCACAGGAGGCCTGTACCTATCAATACATAAGGGATATTAGCTGGTACGTTTTCCTTTTGTTCAATATGAGATTGTCTTCTTTTTAAAACTAAAGCCCCAGCAAGGGCAGCACATCCCGCAGATATGTGTACTACAGTGCCTCCTGCAAAATCCAGTGCACCCATTTTAAATAAAAAGCCCTGCGGATGCCAGCTCCAATGTGCCAAAGGAGCATACACCAATAAGCTAAAAAGAACTGTAAATAACACATAGGCCGTAAAACGCATTCTTTCAGCGATGGCACCTACCACGAGGCCGGGTGTGATAATGGCAAACATTAACTGAAACATGGAGAATAATGGCTTAGGGATAGTGGTAGCTAAACCCCATGGCTCACCCGAAGCCACATCCTTGTAGAAAAGATGTGTCAATGGATTACCAATAAATCCACCAATAGATGTTCCAAAACATAAACTATAACCTACTACGATCCAAAGTACACCTACTACGCCTGCCGCTACAATACTCTTCATCATTGTAGAAAGCACATTTTTACGGTTTACCATGCCACCATAAAAGAAGGCCAGACCTGGAGTCATCAAAAAAACCAATGCAGTGGCTACAAGTATCCATGCAATGTCTGCACTGTTATATTGTCCTTTGTCGAAATTGGGTAAGGAAGGAACAAAAATAGCAGCCAATGATATGGCCGCCAGCACGAGGAATGGTACAGAAGATTTTAAGTTCAGCTTTTTCATTGATGTAAAATTTAATGTTAAGTGTAATAATTAGAATTGATAAATAGCTGCCAGCAAAAAGTTAGTGGCTGTTTTTGTAGGTATATTATGACTGTCCACAAATACAAATTCACTGGCCTTATCCATACGGAACTCCGGAATGAAAGTGAAGTTGTCAAGTTTGAAATTAGCAGACAGGGTACTGGCTATAATACTCCCTCCAATTGGTGAAGCAGAAAAGACTTTTAAACCATCCTTATCGCTGAAGTATTCTTCCCTCAGCGTTAGCCCGAAATGAGAGGAAGCATCATAATTAAGATATATCGCAGAGCCCCACCAGTTTTTATTCTTATCATATTCCTTATTTCCCAGGTAAACACTGGTATTATTATAGGTACCATTTAAAGCAAGGTTAAAGTGATCTGAAAACTTGCTTGTTAGCACCACATCATACTGTTTGGATTTGGTTGTGTCTATATTTTCACTGTTTACATAATTGAAATAAGCTTTGAAAAAATCTCCGGGGATGAAGCTATACTGAGCAATAAATGCCTTTTTATTGATGAACCCCTCTGGAACATATTTGTAATCTGTAGGATTAGCGATGCCAACCATTAATCCGTGTGCGCCATGACTGGCTTCGAGTTTCACTCCTGTATGCGAGAAAGGGCCATTGGTAAACATATAGGACATACTGTAATTCCGATTCAGGTAAGCATCCAATACTTCATACCCAACGTGCGTGGACCAGCTTCCAGCTGTAAGCTTTACCCAATTGGCCGGTGAATAACTAATATATAATTGCTTGATAGCTGCAGATATGCCATCATCTGTATAAGAAAACTCCTTAGCCCTTTTGCCAAAACCCAGGTCAGTTACTAATTCTACTTTGGGAGTTTTATAATTAAATTTCACAGTGGCCATGCCTGGCTCAAAACTGTTGTGTGAATGAGTAAAGGAAGTGAAATTATTAAGTGGTGATTTTCCAAAATCATACTTGTAATAAACATCTGCTGATCCCGAAACAGTTAGAGTAGGTTTGGTCAGGGAATCTTGAGCGAAAGCCATATTTAAGGCAGATACGGCAATGCCTGAGGAGATAATTTTTCGTAACATTGTAATGGTATTTAAGTTAAAAAAGAAGGTATTGCCTGCCCTAAGCTTGTTCCAGAAGCTTAGAAATTGCAAGCAATACCTTTAATATTTTTTCTATCCCGCTTACTTCCCTTATTTCAGTTGAACCTGATATTCAACCACTATTTACGATTCGTAATATTCCCTATTTATTGACCTTATATCTCTGTCTTCTGCTGTTCTTTACCATAATAAAAGTAGTAAACCTGAAGACTTAAATCAAATATTATTTATTATTATGTGAAATAAATGTTTACATCCTTCCGTATTCCAAATAAAAATACATCAATTTATGTTCAATTCTACATTAAAGTCAAATTTTAATAAGTAAATAAAGGATTAATCAAACATATTTAAAATTACTATACATTTATTATATATCATTCATTACCTCAAATCATTATCCACTTTGCCTCTTTAGAAACCGGATTTAATAAAAATAATAGGATATAACCAGGAGCTATGCTGTATCCTTAATTTGTATATTCGTAAGGTTCGCTTGCTATCAATTATTTAATAGTTAACGTCATAAAGTAATTAGATATGGTAAGCAACACAGGTCTTTATTCTCCCTCCTTTGAACATGATTCCTGCGGAATTGGTTTTGTTGCCAATATCAAGAGTTCCAAATCTCACCAGATCATTTCGGATGCACTGACTATTCTTGAAAATATGGAACACAGGGGAGCCTGTGGATGTGAACATAATACTGGTGATGGGGCCGGCATCATGATACAGGTACCTCATGAATTCTTTTTTGATGAGTGCAGTAAACTGGGGGCTCATTTACCTGCGTTTGGCAAATATGGAATTGGTGTACTTTTCTTTCCAAAGGACATCCGGTTAAAAGAAGAATGCAGGGATATTTTTAACCGATGTGCTGAAAAATTATCCCTGGAAGTACTTACTTATAGAAAGGTCCCTGTTGATCCTGACTCGATTGGCTTTACAGCACTAAGTGTTGAACCTGAAATGGAGCATGTGATCGTTACATGTCCTGACCATATTACTAATCCAGAAGATTTTGAACGCAAACTTTTTTTATTACGAAACTATGCCTCACATACAATTAATAATACCGTAAAAAGGGATCCGGTAGGATTTTACATTGCTTCCCTATCTTATAAAACCATAGTATATAAAGGCCAGTTAACCAGTAAGCAGGTCAGGGAATATTTTCCTGATCTCAGGAACAAAAGGATGGTGTCAGCGTTCGGGTTAGTGCATTCCCGTTTTGCTACCAATACTTTCCCCTCATGGAAGTTGGCCCAACCTTTTCGTTTTATTGCCCACAATGGCGAGATCAATACTTTACAAGGCAATTTAAACTGGTTAAAGACCAGTGAACGAAACTTTACCTCCCCCTATTTTTCCAAAGAGGAGATGGACATGCTGTTACCTATTATTACCGAGGGACAGTCAGATTCAGCCTGTCTTGATAATATGATCGAATTATTAACACTATGCGGGCGCTCTCTTCCGCATGTAATGATGATGCTGATTCCTGAAGCCTGGGACGATAATGAACTGATGGATCCTGTAAAAAAGGCCTTTTATGAATTTCATGCTTCATTTATGGAACCATGGGATGGACCTGCTTCTATTTCATTTACGAATGGAAAGATCATTGGAGCTACACTGGACAGGAATGGACTCAGGCCTTCCAGGTATTGTGTCACATCAGATGATAGGGTAATTATGGCATCTGAAACAGGCGTTCTGCCGGTTGATCCTTCTTTGATCCTGGAAAAAGGAAGACTGCAACCCGGGAAAATGTTTGTTGTGGATTTGGAACAGGGAAGAATCATCAGCGATGAGGAGTTAAAACAATCCATATGTTCACAAAAGCCGTATGCTGACTGGTTAAATAAATATAAGATTCGCCTCGAGGAATTACCTGAACCTCGCGTGCAATTTACAGATCTGCATCATGAACAGGTATTCAAATACCAGAAAGCTTTTGGTTATTCTGCAGAAGACCTTGATACCATAATTACTCCCATGGCCTTGGATGGAAAAGAGCCACTTGGATCAATGGGATCAGATATTCCCTTGGCTATATTAAGTGATCAACCTCAACACCTGAGCAGCTATTTCAAACAGTTATTCGCACAGGTTACCAACCCTCCTATTGATCCTATAAGGGAACGAATGGTCATGTCCCTGGCCACTTTTGTGGGCAATAACGGGAATTTGTTGACTGAAGACCCACTTTCCTGCCACAGTGTGGCATTGAAGCAACCTGTTTTGTCAAACCATGAAATGGAGACATTACGAAGTATAGATACTGGAATCTTCCAGGCTAAAACACTTCAATCTTATTTCAGAGCAGATGGTAAGAATGGATCTTTAAAAAGAGGTCTTGACAGACTTTGCCGGTATGCAACAGATGCGGTAGAAGATGGATTTGAAGTATTGATTATTTCTGACCGGGCGATTGACTCAGAACATGCACCTATACCATCTTTATTAGCTACAGCTGCTGTTCATCACCATCTCATCCGGAAAGGTCTTCGCGGGCAGGTTGGTCTGGTCATTGAAGCGGGTGATGTGTGGGAAGTGCATCATTTTGCCTGCCTGATAGGATTCGGAGCCACAGCTATAAATCCTTACCTGGCCTTGTCCACCATCAATGATCTTAATGAATCAAAAAGATTGGGTGAGGGCCTTGAGAGCAAGAAATTAGTAAAAAATTATATAAAAGCAGTGAATGAGGGCCTGTTGAAAGTGTTCTCTAAAATGGGCATCTCCACCCTGCAATCTTACCAGGGAGCTCAGATTTTTGAGATCATAGGTTTGAACAAATCGGTGGTAGATCAATACTTCACGGGAGCCACATCGAGGATAGAAGGTATGGGCATAGATGAAATAGCCCGGGAAACACTGGCTAAGCATCATTTTGCATTTACAAAGAAAATACAACCCGTTGAACGGCTGCCGATAGGTGGGGTGTATGAATGGAAGCGCAAAGGCGAGTTTCATTTATTTAATCCTCAAACCATTCACTTATTACAGTATGCGACTAAAATGAATGATTACCAATCATTCAAAAAGTATTCCAAGCTTGTAAACGATCAATCTCAAAAGGCCTGCACTTTAAGAAGCCTTTTTCAATTTAAAAGGAACCGCCAGGCTATATCCATTGATGAAGTAGAGCCAGCAGAAACTATATTTAAAAGATTTGCCACAGGGGCTATGAGCTTCGGTTCCATATCACATGAAGCACATTCCACACTTGCCATTGCCATGAACCGTATCGGGGCAAAAAGTAATACGGGCGAGGGCGGTGAAGATGAAATAAGATATGAGACTATGCCCAATGGTGACTCTATGCGCTCTGCCATCAAGCAGGTAGCCTCTGCCCGCTTTGGAGTAACCAGCTATTATTTATCCATGGCCGATGAACTACAGATCAAAATGGCGCAGGGTGCGAAACCTGGTGAAGGGGGGCAACTTCCAGGACATAAGGTGGATGAGTGGATTGGAAAGGTTAGGCACTCAACGCCGGGCGTCGGTTTGATCTCCCCTCCTCCCCACCATGATATCTATTCCATTGAAGACCTGGCACAATTGATCTTTGACCTGAAAAATGCAAACCGTGAGGCCAGGATCAGTGTGAAGCTGGTTTCAAAAGCAGGTGTAGGAACCATCGCAGCCGGAGTTGCCAAGGCAAAGGCTGATGTAATATTAATAGCAGGTCATGATGGAGGAACAGGGGCATCTCCCTTAAGCTCTATCAAGCATGCAGGCCTTCCCTGGGAACTGGGGCTGGCGGAGACACACCAAACGTTGGTAAAAAATAAATTAAGAAGTCGCGTGATAGTGCAGGCAGATGGCCAGTTAAGAACAGGAAGGGATATAGCCATTGCCACCTTGCTTGGTGCAGAAGAATGGGGAATTGCTACGGCAGCATTAATTGTGGAAGGATGCATTATGATGCGTAAATGTCATCTGAACACCTGCCCTGTAGGTATTGCCACCCAGGATGCAGAATTAAGAAAGCGCTTTAATGGCGACGCAGACCATGTGGTGAATTTCTTCAGATTCATAACAGAAGAATTGAGGGAGATCATGGCAGAATTAGGGTTCAGAACAGTCAATGAAATGGTAGGCCAGGTAGATAGCCTGGAAGCCCGGCCTGATATCAGACATTGGAAATATAACAAATTGGACCTTGCCCCTGTATTATTCAAAGAACCACTTTCTTTATACACGGGATTATATAAACAGGAAGAACAAGATCATGGCATTGAAGATATCCTTGACTGGAAATTACTGGAAGCAGCAAAGCCAGCATTGGCAAATGGCCAGCACATATCAGCAGCCTTCCATATACTTAACACTGACAGAACAGTAGGTACCTTATTATCGAATGAAATATCTAAAAAATTCAAGTCTGCCGGGCTGCCTGCTGATACGATCCATTTCAAATTCACTGGCACGGCGGGACAAAGCTTTGGTGCATTTTCAACCAATGGACTTACCCTTGAACTGGAGGGGGATGCCAATGATTATTTTGGAAAAGGGCTGTCCGGGGCAAGACTAGTAGTTTACCCGCCCCATCAATCATCTTTTTCTCCTGAAGAAAACATTATAATCGGCAATGTGGCTTTTTATGGAGCTACCTCTGGCAGTGCCTTTATACGTGGTAAAGCAGGAGAACGTTTTTGTGTACGAAATTCAGGTGTCCAGGCAGTGGTAGAAAGTATAGGAGATCATGGTTGTGAATATATGACCGGGGGAAGAGTGGTCATATTGGGCGAAACCGGGAGAAACTTTGCTGCGGGCATGAGCGGAGGAATAGCTTATGTATACAATGCTAAAGGAAACTTTGACCAGATGTGCAATAAGGAAATGGTAGACCTGGATCCGGTAGAAGAAAGCGATATTGATGAAATCAAACAAATGATTGCCGACCATTATACTTATACAGGAAGTACTGTGGCAAGGTTTATCCTGGATGACTTTGACAACCAGTTAAGAAATTTTATCAAGGTATTTCCTAAGGATTACAAAAAGGTGTTACATGCTAACCTTCGAACAGAGCTCCAGAAAAACATCGCTTAAGGACGCTGGCTATTGCTACTATATGAATGCTAACGATTGCTGCTATATGAATTTCGAATGGTAAATTATCAACTGTAAAACAAAACATTATTTCATGGGCAAGACAACAGGGTTTTTAGAATTCAGTCGTGAGCTTCCGGAAAAAAGACCGGTTCAGGAAAGAGTTCATGACTATAATGAATTTGTTCATAGGTATACCGATCAAAAGCTCCATGAACAATCTGCCAGGTGTATGAATTGCGGAGTTCCGTTTTGCCACAGTGGCTGCCCTTTAGGCAACTTCATCCCTGAATTTAATGATGCCGTTTATAGAGGACAATGGGAAGAAGCCTATCAGCTACTCTCCTTCACTAATAATTTTCCTGAATTCACAGGACGTATCTGCCCGGCACCTTGCGAAAGTTCCTGTGTATTGGGCATTAATCAACCTGCCATCACGATAGAGGAAATTGAAAAGCATATTATTGAGATAGCGTTTGAAAAAGGGTTGGTGAAGCCCAATAAACCCAATTACCAGACGGGTAAAAAAGTAGCGGTAATTGGATCCGGACCAGCAGGATTAGCAGTAGCAGCCCAGCTAAACTATGCAGGCCATTCCGTAACTGTTTTTGAACGGGATGAAAAGCCAGGTGGATTGTTACGATATGGAATTCCTGATTTCAAGTTGGAGAAATGGGTAGTGGAGCGGCGGATATCTATTTTGGAACAAGAAGGAGTAGTGTTCAAATGCAATGCTAATGTAGGAGTTAATGTTCGTATCAATGATATTTTAAGGGAGCACCATGCTGTGGTATTAGCGGGTGGATCCACCATACCAAGGAATTTGGATATACCAGGCAGAGAACTGAAAGGTGTGCACTTTGCCATGGATTTTCTAAAACAACAAAATAAAAGAGTTAGTCATCAAAGCGTTGATGAAGAGGATATACTGGCTACAGGCAAAAACGTAATTGTAATAGGCGGAGGAGATACAGGAAGCGATTGCATAGGAACCTCTAACAGGCAGGGCGCTGCTACTGTTACCCAATTCGAATTACTACCAAAACCTGCAGCTGAAAGAACTCCTTTTATGCCATGGCCCACCTATCCAATGATCCTAAAAATTACTTCTTCTCATGAAGAAGGTGCTGACAGGCATTGGGCCGTTGCAACAAAAGAATTTATTGGAGATGGCCAGGGAAACCTCAAAGCTTTAAAAGTGGTGGACCTGGAATGGAAATTAACACCCGATGGCAAAACCGCCGGGTTTAGTGAGATGCCTGGAACAGAGAGAGAGTTACCATGTGAACTGGCACTATTGGCCATGGGGTTTGTGCACCCGCAACACCAGGGCCTCATCAATGAGTTGAGCGTTGAATTGGATGAGAGGGGAAATGTAAAAGCTTCTGAAACCTCTTATCAAACTAATATTTCAAAGATATTTTCAGCAGGCGATATGCGTCGTGGACAATCACTGGTGGTTTGGGCTATAAGCGAAGGAAGGGAATGTGCCAGGAAAGTAGATGAATTCCTGGTAGGTTCTTCCTCCCTGGAAACGAAGGACCAAAGCTTCCTGGCCAGGCAAGTGCAATATTGATAGCTGGGGAAAATGAGATAAAAGAAACTATGGCAATAGTTATTACACGGAATTTCTTCCTGCATTGATAATGCCGAATGAACTTCTGACTACCAGGTGCTCAAGAACTTCCCTTTCTTCTGCATCCAGTTGTTTCGTTTCCCTCATCCTGGTTAGGGCATATTGTTGAATAGTGGTCAGGGGCAAAACAATTTTTTCACGCATTTGTATAGATAGCTGTTCCACAGGGTAATTACTCATTAATTCATTTTGGCCGGATAACTTTAAAAGATATCTGGTTGTCCGTTCAAACTCCTCATAGATGATATTCCAGATCTCTCCATATTGGGGATGATCAGAAAGAAAGGCCGTAAGTGGAAAAAAATTCTTTTTCATGGCCATTTCACAATTATCAATAAGCGTTTTAACGTAAGGAGAAAGCTGGTATATTTTTCTCACCTCTTCAAATTTCCCTTCCTTATCCATTTTTTCCAATGCTGTACCAAGGCCATAAAAGCCTGGAACATTTTGCTTGAGCTGGCTCCATGCTCCTACAAAAGGAATGGCTCTAAGATCTTTGAGTGAAAGCCTGTATGATTTACCTCTTTTCGAAGGACGGCTGCTAATATTGGTTTCACTATAAAAATTAAGGGGGCTGACCTGGGATAGATAATCAAGAAAATAAGGATGCTCCTTCAATTGCTTATAGCAATCAAAACTATAATTCGCTACCTGGTCAATGATCTGCTCCTGCTGAGGGGTTAGATTCTTTTGAGATTCCGCAAATACATCATTGGAAATACCTGCATTGAGCAGCTGCTCAATATTAAATTGGGCAGAGTCCACAGTGCCGAAATTAGAACTAACTGTTTGTCCCTGTATGGTCAATTGAATTTCACGGGATGAAATGGCATTTCCCATTGATGCATAGAACTTATGCGTTTTACCACCTCCGCGCGCCGGAGGGCCTCCCCTACCGTCAAAGAATATTACATTGATCCCATACTCCTTTGAGACTGCGGTGAGTTCTTCCTTGGCTTTATAAATACTCCAATTGGCCATAAGGTACCCTCCATCTTTGGTACCATCTGAAAAGCCAACCATTATAGTTTGCGTCTTACTGCGTTGGATTAAATGATCAGTATAGATAGGATGTTCATATAATGATCGCATCACCTTAGGTGCATTCTTAAGGTCTTCGATCGTTTCAAATAGAGGTACTATATCAATTGGCAGATTACCCTTTGTCCATCCTGAAAGTAGAAACAAACCATATACTTCCATGATATTTAAAGCACTGTTACATTGACTAATGATATATCGATCGCAACCCTCTGCTCCATTGAACTGTTGTATGGTCTTAATAGCTTTTACTGAGAGTAAGGTATCCTTCACTATATCTTCAAACTGATCAATGTTTACTGCTTTGTCAATATTTATAAGAGCAGCGATCTTTTCATCATTATTTAATTGCGCATAATCAGCTGGCAGCACATCAGAGGATGCTGCAATGGATTCCAGCACCTGGTTGTGAATAGAACTATCCTGTCTAATATCAAGGGATGCAAAATGCAAACCGAACACCTGGACTTTATTAATAAAATTGTCCAGCAGGTGCAGGAACAAACCATTATGTTGGTGCACAATAATCTCCCGTATTTCAAAAAGAGACTGCAGTATTTCCTGCCTGGTCAATTCTGTGCGTTCTCCCGGAATGAAAATATTGCGGTATAACTTGGATTCCAGGTCAGCAAGAATAATATCTACTCCTTTAAAGGTCAATCTTCGCTTTAACCGTCTTACATCCAGGTAGTAACATTTTATGATGCTGGACCGCAAGGCTTCTGCCACCCTCAATGTAATGTCTGTGGTAACATTTGGATTCCCATCCCTGTCACCTCCAGGCCAGAAACCCATTTTTATAATGGGATTATCCTTAAGATCCACATCTGAAAAATGATCCTTAAGAAAATAGATGATCCTTCCTACCGCATTGTAAAAAACATTCTCCAGGTACCAAACCAGGCTTATTGCTTCATCGTAAGGGGTAGGCTTATGCTTTTTAAATAGAGGTGTCTTTCCCAGTTGCTGAAGGTACATGTTAATAAGACCGGCATTATTA
>JAEZLJ010000035.1 GCA_023415275.1 Bacteroidota bacterium | reverse complement strand
ATATTGATCATTGCCGGGATTCCAACCATTAAATGAGCCTGCAAGGTATAAGTTTTCAGTGCTGTTATGATAAGCAGGCAACCGGTTTACTATAAAAGTAACTTTATGCTGGGCATTTAATGAAAAGAATGAAAATATAAAAAAGAGGCAGAAGAAGATCCCTTTATTACTCATTGCATCATTTCAGCTTGGTAAGGTATTCCTGAATTTGTTTATGAATGCCGGCGCTAAGAGGAACCAGGGGTAAGCGTAAATTGTTTTCAATAATTCCCATTTCAGAGAGAACGGCTTTAACTCCTGCGGGATTATTTTCAGCAAATAAAAGCTCATATCCCATTAATAATTTATTATTCAAAACTCTTGCTGTTGTAAAGTCATCCTGTATGGCTGCATCTACCATGGCACAAAGATCCTTCGCAAAACAATTGGCTGCCACACTAATGATGCCCCGCATGCCACATGCAATCTGGGCCAGAGCCAGGTTGTCATCTCCACTGACCACCAGGAACTCTTGTGGTTTATCGCGCAGTATTTGCATGCATTGGTTCATATTCCCACTGGCTTCTTTGATGCCATGAATATTATCTACTTCTGTAGCCAGCCTGATGGTTGTTTCGGCAGTTATATTGCTTCCGGTTCTTCCAGGAACATTGTAAAGCAAAATGGGTTTTGATGTGGCTCCGGCTATTGCTTTATAATGTTGAAATATACCTTCCTGAGAGGGCTTGTTATAATAAGGACTGGCAGAAAGTATAGCAGTGGCTTTATCCAAGGGGTATGTTTCCAGATCATTGATCACAGACCTTGTATCGTTGCCACCAATTCCTACTACTACAGGCACCCTTTCTGAAACACTGGAATAAGTGAAGTTTACGATCTCTATTTTTTCTTCTTTGGTCAGGGTAGGTGTCTCTCCGGTGGTGCCCAGGGTGACAACATAATTAACCCCCTCCGTGATCACATAGTCAATTAGTTTGCCCAGGCCATCAAAATCTACAGCGCCATCTTTTTTGAATGGTGTTATCAATGCTACCCCGGTTCCTTTTAGTAAATCTCTTACTGACATATTATTACTGATAATTTGTATAAATAATTAGTTGGTTTTTCCTTGTAATTGAACAGCGGCATTTTCAGATGTTTCCTGCCAGAAACCCATTTTGCCGAATTTCTCAATTCGTTGATTAATGCGTTCTTCAGATGAAAGCGGCTTGAGTTCATTCAATACTTTCACCAGGTGATCTTTAAGTATTTGAGCCGCCTCTACGTAATCCCAATGTGCACCACCTGCAGGTTCGGGTATGATACCATCCACCAATCCGAATTGTTTCATATTATCCGCCGTGAGTTTTAACTGCTCGGCAGCAATTTCCTTTTTATCCCAGCTGCGCCATAGAATTGAACTGCAGCTTTCAGGAGAGATTACTGTGTACCAGGTATTTTCCATCATATATACCCTATCCCCAACTCCAATACCCAAGGCACCACCTGAGGCACCTTCACCAATAATCACACAGATCACCGGCACTTTCAGGCGAATCATTTCATAGATATTCCGGGCAATGGCTTCTCCCTGTCCACGCTCTTCCGCTTCCAGGCCAGGATAAGCACCAGGCGTATCTATTAAAGTAATGATAGGCTTATTAAATTTTTCAGCCAGGCGCATCAGGCGTAAAGCTTTCCTGTACCCCTCGGGATTAGCCATTCCAAAGTTTCTTAGTTGACGTGTCTTGGTATTAATCCCCTTTTGTTGACCAATGATCATTACTGTTTCACCTTCCAGCATAGCAAAACCACCTATCATCGCCTTGTCGTCCTTCACATTTCGGTCTCCAAACAATTCCACAAAATTGGTGGTCATGTTTTGAATGTATTTCAATGTATAGGGGCGATCGGGATGCCTGCTCAACTGTACTTTTTGCCAGGCTGTTAGATTCTGAGTAACTTCTTTTCTGCGTTCAAGTATTTGCTGATCAAGTTTGTTGATCATTTCTGAGTAGTCGATCTTTTTATGCTCAGCTGCATGTTTCAACTTCTCTATCTCATCAATCAGGTCTTTAATTGGCTTCTCAAAATCAAGAAATTGTCTGTTAGCGTTTGAAGGCATATATATAAAGATTGGCGCTAAAATTAAGTAGGAATATGGAATTATACCGGGAAATTAACCCCTGGACCAGGGAAGGTATCTTAAAGAACCACCTGGCTTATTATAATAAAACCGGTCAATGAGACTGTTCATTAAAAGTTTGAATGATCTTTTCTATATCCATGGATCCTTCAAAAACTTTGATTAATTCACCCTTTTTATCATATAAGGCATGAAAAGGAAGATTATGCAGGGCATAAAATCCAGGCAGTAATAAATAAAGGTCTTTGCCTACTATTATATGAGGCTGCCCTTGTAATTTATAATTACCAATAAACTCATTCATTTGCCATAAAGGGTGAAACGTAGCCATGATGATCTGAATATCCTTGAGTTGCTCTTTATGAGCTAATATCTCCTCTGTTTCGTGCTGGCAATGGCTGCAATCAGGACTAAAGATCATTACCAGTACAGGTTTATTATCGGGAATATCCTTTTTAGTATATAGAGTAGTACTATCACCTAATAACAATTGCACAGGGGGTATTGATGGAAACCTCTTAAAAGGTGGAGTTAATGAATCAACCTGTGCAAAACCAGGGATAGTAAAACAGGCCAGTATTATTGTCGTAATCCATTTAGTCATACCTGAGTTGTTTCGATAGAGATGCAAACTTATAGGGTATATGTCAAAGAAATTTTCCAAGTCGAATATTTGTTCGTGTGGTTTCTGCTGAAATGCCATAAGTTACCGCAATTGAAATTTTATTGAAAGGTGATAAAATAACGCCTCCACCATAACCATGGTGCCATTTTGAAGAGTTTTCTCCAGGTTGCCATACACGCCCCTGGTCATAAAAACCTACAAGGCCCATTTTTCCGCTAAACCAATAACCCTTTACTTCTGGAAGCCATCGGAGTTCGTTCTGATTATAGAAAACCGTTCTGCCGTAAAACCTGTATCTCCAGAAACCCCTAAGCGTATAATAACCGCCCAGTGTGTTATATTGATATATTTCAGGGGTGCCGGCAAGTGTTGAACCACCCGTTTTTATAGCTATGGAAAAAACCTTTGATAAGGGTACATAAATATTTGCCGATGTGCCCAGTTTCGAAACTGAATGATCTTCCTGGCTGAAGTTTTTAGTATAAGTTCCAGTAAGCTTGAAGATCAATCCTTTTGTTGGAATGACTTTATCATTGATATTGATATACGAATAGGTAAGTTGGCTGCCGCCAAAATGGTTAAAAACAAATTCATTGGAACTCACGTATCCTTGCTCTTTCGACGAAAAGCGACCTTTGTCGTCAATTACCTTGATACCATCATAAAGGAAGTTAAGACTTATAGTATGGTGAGATAGAAAAACCTGGCTGATCCCAATACTACCATATACATCTTTCAAACGCAAATAATGGTACTCTATTTTGTCAGACCTTGGGTAGGATTCATTGCCTAGCCCAAAGAAATTAAACCGGCGAACTTCATCATACCCGGCACTTATATTGAAATCCCATCGCCCTATCAATTCACTGAAAATCGCATTATAATAAGGGTGAAATGATTTTTCAATGAGTGAATAGTTTATTCCCAGGCTGTGTTTAGCGGTAAAACTTCCATCTCTCGCTTTATTCTTGGTAAAGCTATAATCGGCTCCAATATAAAACCTGTAATAGTTGTTATAAGAAAAAGTGGGTTTTAATCCCCTTGAATTATATTGAAAAACATCATACCTATATGCATTAATGGAAGGAAACCTTGATAGGTGAACCTTGGTTTCGGCAGAAGCAATAATATTGTTGCCAGGATTATCACGAAACTTTGTTTTATGTCCCCATCCTTCTACGTACGAGATATCCAGCATTGAATCCTTTTCAGGTCCTCCACGTACACTGATCTTTATACCTTTTTTGGTTACACCCATTACCTGGAAAATATCATTGCCGCCTATTCCATATATACGCACCTCGTGTGTTTCCTTATTAACAAACGTCCTTGAAAAAACAGGAAACTGACTTATTTGACCTCCTTTCGAAATAGGATAAATAGTTAATAATGTAGAATCATCATTCAACCGGATAACCTTGAATAATTCGGATTGCTTTGTTCCCGGAACTTCAACATTCCTCGCAAGGAAAGTATAGTATTCACTGGCATATCTGGTAAGATGGTCTCTGCGGGATTTGATCTTACTGATAATTTCATTACCAGATATTTCGAAAATCTCTTTAGGCATTTGCCTTACTGCCATCTCAATTACTGAATCAGTTACCTCTTTCTGAAGAGATGATGCAGCCTTTAACCATGCAGAAAGGGCGAGATAGTTAGTAAATCTTTTATCTATTTCATATGCCGGGTAATTATACCATTTAATGTTATTGATGTCATCTTCAAAAGTTTGTAATTCTTTGAATTTTCCCAGTTTGATGATCAGTTGAAGCAAAACGCCTTCAAATTTGGCAAAGGTTTGGTCCCTGTCCTTAGGTACCGGTCGGTACAATTTAAAACTTCCACTGTCAAATTTTGCCCAGCGCCAGTTATCCTCATGGCGTCCCCAATCCCCGATCATCATGTCAAATAACCTGGTTTTGAGATAGGCCTCCTCATCCATCACATGGTCATTCTCCTCCAGTAACTTTTCCATCATTTTTTCCGTGCTTACAATATCTTCAGGTTTGCCAAAGCTGTAGTTTCCTACCTGGGTTTCATCTGGTCTTTCTTCCAGCAGGCATAGCATATTAGCAAACGTGCTGTTGAACTCACCTAACCTTTCACTATAAGGAACAAGGAAATATTGTGGGTTGGTATGATAGAGGTTGGCTGCCTCGGACATGAGGGGTACAGTAAGGGCAGCATAAGGATGATTGGTTGCTATTTGATCATTAGCCAGTTTTTCAACAAAAGTGCCTTGAACTATTTGGGGTAGTGCACCCAGGTAAGTTTTATTGACACTCCTTAAAACCCAGATCCTTCCGCTGGCATCAACAAGCCTTAAGGATTTGGTTTGACGGCCGCCACCTTCCTTGATAGGAGTTAGGTCGCCATAGGCTGAATCAAGGTTCAGCACAGGTACATTGACCATTGTAGTCCACTCTTTCCGGTAGTCTTTACCCCAAAGCCACTGGTGAAAAGAGCTTCTTTTATACTCAGAACCTGCAATGACAGTTTTCAAGTGAGGTGAAATGGAGTCAATGACTGTAGTATATTGTGCATCACTATTTTTATTGTTTAACAATAAAGCAATGAGGATAAGGCAAATAATAAACGTTTTACGCATTTTTACGGCGGTAAAGCTGTTTAGATTCAATAAACAGCTTTTTAATCCGGGGATTAAAAAATAGTGCCATTTGATCTATGATCGTATTCGAACCTATTTTCCTTACTTTTGCCGCCTCAAAAAGTTTTTAAATCATAATTTATTTATGGCATCTACAGCAGATATCAGCAGGGGTTTAATCATTAAACTTGATGGCAGCCTTTACAAAGTGGTGGAATTCGGTGAAAATAAAACTGCCCGGGCAGCCGCCAAGGTGTGGGCAAAGCTTACCGGTGTAGACAATAACCGCAGTATTGAAAAAACCTGGAATAGTGGTGATACCATATATCCTGTGCGTGTGGAAAGGAAAGAATATCAATTCCTGTATAAAGATGATACCGGGTACAATTTTATGGACAATGAAACCTTTGAGCAGGTGGCTGTAGCAGAAAACCTTATTGATGCCCCACAGTTTCTGAGAGACGGCGATGCAGTATCGGTATTATTTAATACTGAGACTGAAACCCCAATGAGTGTAGAATTGCCTGAAAAAGTGGTAGTTAGAGTAACCTACAGCGAACCTGGATTAAGAGGAGATACTGCTACACGCACATTGAAACCTGCCACTGTAGAAACAGGAGCCACCGTAATGGTACCATTATTTGTAAATGAAGGTGAGTTGATAAGGGTGAATACCAAAAGTGGTGAATACGTAGAGCGAGTGAAAGAATAATGCTCATTACTAAATTGAAAGAAATCGAAAATTGAGAAAACATTCAGAATATAAAATAAGAAAAGCCCTGTAGCACCGGGGCTTTTCTTATTGTTGGCATATTAATAACTCATTGCAAATCAGATTCAAAAGGTATCAATTGATTTAAATGGCAATATGTCTTTCAAAATAGTTTATCATTCAGATATCCTATCTTAGCCGCCTGTTTTAACCAAAATCAAATTAAATTGAAACAAATGGATTTCAAGCAAATTCAGGAGTTGATCAATATGATCAACGATTCGAATATTGGTGAAGTAACGATTGAACAGAAAGAATTTAAAATAACTATCCGGCAAAAAGAAGAGCAAATAACCCAGGTGGTGACTGCTTCTTCCACCATGAACTATCCCACATTGCCTGCCCAAAATCAACCTATGGCATTGGGCCAATCTAATCCGGCACCATCCACAGCACAGCAAGCGCCAGCCACACCAAACAATGCTGCTAATACAGTTACTATCAAAAGTCCAATGATAGGAACCTTTTATCGCAGGCCATCTCCTGACAAACCTATATTTGTAGAAGTAGGTGATGAAGTAGCCCCTGGTAAAGTAGTGTGCATTATTGAGGCTATGAAGTTGTTTAATGAAATTGAAAGTGAAGTAAAAGGCAAAATAGTCAAAATTTTAGTGGACGATGCTTCACCTGTAGAGTATGACCAGCCTTTGTTCCTTGTTGAACCCAGCTAATTTGGAAATCTGATTGACAACAAATAGTCATCACATTCATTCCTATATTTCCAAATACAAATCAATATAACGTGTTTAAAAAAATACTAATTGCCAATCGTGGGGAAATAGCGCTTCGTGTGATTCGTACCTGCAGGGAGATGGGCATAAAAACAGTGGCTGTTTATTCTATTGCAGATAGGGATAGCCTCCATGTAAAATTTGCCGACGAAGCAGTATGCATAGGAAAGCCTCAAAGCAGTGATTCTTATTTAAATATTCCACACATCATGGCAGCGGTTGAAATCACCAATGCCGATGCCGTTCACCCAGGGTATGGATTCCTGGCTGAAAATGCCAAATTCTCACAAATTTGCTCAGATCATGGAATTAAGTTTATTGGGCCCACCGCTGAAATGATCAACAAAATGGGAGATAAGATCTCTGCCAAGGAAACAATGATCAAGGCGGGAGTTCCTGTAATCCCAGGCAGCGATGGATTACTATCCAGCCTTGAAGAAGCAAAGGGCTTGGCCAAGGATATGGGCTACCCGGTTATCCTGAAAGCCACTGCTGGCGGTGGTGGAAAAGGGATGCGCATTGTTTGGGCTGAGAGTGAGATGGAGCGGGCCTATAATACTGCCAAAGCCGAAGCAGGTGCCGCCTTTAAGAATGATGGCATCTACATGGAGAAATTTGTAGAAGAACCACGTCATATAGAGATCCAGGTGGCAGGTGACAGGTATGGTACGGTATGTCACTTAAGCGAAAGAGATTGCTCCATCCAACGCCGGCATCAAAAACTGGTGGAAGAGTCGCCTTCTCCTTTCATGACCCCTGAACTGCGTTTTCAAATGGGTGAGGCAGCCAAAAAAGCTGCAAGTGCCATTAATTACGAAAGCGTGGGAACCATTGAGTTCCTGGTAGATAAGCATCGTAATTTCTATTTCATGGAAATGAACACCCGTATCCAGGTGGAGCATTGTGTTACTGAAGAAGTGATCAACTACGATCTAATAAAGGAACAAATCAAAATAGCGATGGGTGAAAGAATTTCCGGAAGGGATTATGAGCCCCAGCTACATGCTATTGAATGCCGTATCAATGCAGAAGACCCCTATAATGACTTCAGGCCTTCTCCTGGTAAAATTACAGTGTTGCATCAGCCGGGCGGACATGGGGTTAGGGTAGATA
>JAEZLJ010000154.1 GCA_023415275.1 Bacteroidota bacterium | reverse complement strand
CGCCTGGAAAGTGTGTATACCTCTAAAGGGTATCGAGGGTTCGAATCCCTCAGTCTCCGCAAACTGAAAAATTAGCTATAGCCCCGGTACTTCCGGGGTTTTTTTATTTTGCAACAATCACCAGTTATACAAACCTTTAAGGTAATATTAAATTAATTCTTAAATTAATCAGTGTACCTCCAGGACATTGCACGATCTCATTCCCATCTACAGCCTATTTACTAGCTACCATCGCCCTATCTACTGCCTATCTCCGGTATAGATACTGCGTGGTGATCATGCAGTATCTATATAGTTAATAGGGAGAAGATAGGGAGTAGATAGCCAGGAGACATACTGGAAATGGGAATTTGCCCGGTGCCTCCAGGTACTTACAGGCTGATTAGGAGTAAACCCAATATATATTACCTAAAATATTGGCTACCTGTTGATTTCAGGATGGGCAGATCCATGTAATGCTGTTAATCTTCGTTGATCCATTTTTTGAACAGGGGAGCTGTTTCCTGGCTGATGATGATGCTGTGGTTGCAGGATGGTATTAAAAGGCTTACCTCCAGCTTTACTTTTTCAAAGCTCTTATAGCCCCTGATGTATTGAATATTGACCAGATATTTTCGGTTGGCCCGGAAGAACATCGATTCATCCAACTCTTCTTCCAGTGCAGAAAGGTTCCTGTCGCAGAGGTATTTTTTTTCTTCCTTATCTATGGCTACAATAATGGTATTGTCCCGGTATATAAAGGCGATGTCTTCCACTTTCAACGCTATATTCTCATTGCCTTTGCGAACAATCAGGCGGGTTTTCTTTTTCTTCATAGTTGTTAGTACTTCCATGGTCCACGATTTGTTTCGTAAATTATATATTAAACCTTTAAAGCGTTTGTCAATGATTGCTAAATTGATGAACGGAGAGTATCATGGTTGAGTGTACTTTCTAAAGCATGCCCGTGGAAAATGTCATTCATTATTAGTCAAAAAGTTGGCTTTATATACATGCCAACTCTCTTCCAAAAACCTGTTCTTCAATTGTGCTTTATAATAAATATTCAAATGTTGTTTACGGGGTTTTGCATTTTAATATTCATGCTTCATTATTTGAAACCCTAATGATTGAAGCAGTCAGGAGCTTTTCATGGTCTTGCAGTTAAATGCAAAGCTGATGAGAAAATTATTTTTACTATGCTTCGGATTGTTCCTGGTAAGTATGCAGGCAATGGCACAGGCCAGGAATATTAATGGCAGGGTTACAGATGATAAAGGCAACGGGCTGGCCAATGCTTCTGTAATTGTAAAGGGTACCAACATTGGCACCAGCACATCTGCTGATGGGTCTTTTTCATTATCAGTGCCTTCTAATGCTACAGCCCTGGTCATTTCTTACATAGGACTCAGTGACAGGGAGGTGGCGCTAACCAACGAATCTAATTATAGTGTGGCCCTGGTGCCAGGCGTGAAAACAGGATTGGATGAAGTGGTAGTAGTGGCTTATGGCACCCAGCAGCGAAGAAAAGTTACAGGGGCTGTGAGCAAGATATCCGGAAGTGAAGTAGAAAACATTCCTATGCCTTCGGTGGATCAAATGCTGCAGGGTAAGATCGCCGGGTTGCAATCTGTATCTCCCAGCGGTCAACCGGGTAGCTTCCAGGAGATCAGGATACGAGGCATAGGATCTATCAATGCCACTTCTTCACCACTATTTGTTATTGATGGCATCCCGGTGAATACGGGTGATTTTTCCAATGCCACCAATTCCAGCAACCTGCTGGCTGGTTTAAACCCAAATGATATTGAAAGCATCAGTGTATTAAAGGATGCATCTTCAGCTTCTATTTATGGGTCCAGGGCTGCTAATGGTGTGATATTGATCAACACCAAAAAAGGAGCTGCCGGAAAAACCAAAATAAGAGTGGATGGTGAATTTGGTACCAATGATATTGCTTATTTCCCTGACCTGGCACGACCCTTAACCAAAGATGAATTTAAAGAGTTGACCACTGAGGGTATACTTCATGTGGGAGGTACCCAGGCTGATGTGGATGATATCCTGGGCCAATTAGGTTATAACTCTACCGCTAACTATAACTGGCTGGACCTGGTGAAAAGAAAAGGACAGCAACAGCAGGTAAATCTTTCTGCCTCTGGAGGAGACAGTAAGACGCAGTTCTTTGTCTCAGGTGGCTATTTTAAACAGCTAAGCGAGATCATTGGATCGGGGTTTAAGCGTTATAGTATGAACACAAGCCTGAAGCACCAGGTGAGTAAACGCTTATCTATCGGTACCAACCTGAACCTTTCATCTTTCAACCAGGAAGGCGAATCTGAGAGTGCCAATTTCCGTAATCCCATCATTGCCGGTATGGCCCTGCTGCCTACCCTTGAGGCTTATAATGCAGATGGTACACCTAATTATGATCCTGCCATATTTAACCAGATATACAACCCACTGGCTATAAGGAAATATGACAGGCTTCATAATCAGACCTCTAAATTATTAGCATCAGTGAATGGAGAATTTAAAATACTGGACAACCTGAAGATATCATCACGGTATGGCATAGACTATAGTAATATAGAGGAGAATGCTTATTACAATCCATTCTTTGGTGATTATTCTACCAGCGATCCTGCTACCACGGGTTTGTTCTTTAACAGCTATAACAGGTTGTTCAACTGGGTGTGGACCAACCTGGCAGATTATAGCTTCCGTACGCTACAAGATAAATTGGATGTGCATGTAACCGCGGGTTATGAATCACAAAAATCACAGTTGCTGACACAGAATGGTTCGGGCAATGGATTCCCGCTAACCACATCAATTGTATTCCCTTCCCCGGTAACTCCATTAACACCTGTATATGCAGGATCGGATTATTCCTTTATTTCCTGGTTGTCAAAAGCTGATGTGAGCTTTTTGAATAAGTATACCATTTCCGGAAGCCTGCGCAGGGATGGGTCTTCAAGGTTTGGGGCTAATAACCGTTATGGAACATTCTGGAGTATAGGCGGCGCCTGGAACATAGACCAGGAGGCATTCATGGATGGAGTAGATGTCATTTCCCTGTTGAAGCTCAGGGCTTCCTATGGGGTGAATGGAAATGCAGGGATAGGTAATTACAATTGGAGGGCTACGTATTCCTTCACAGGTACCTACAATAGCCTGCCAGCCAGTTTTCCCAATAATGTGGGCAATCCTAACCTTACCTGGGAGCAGAACAAACCATTGGATATAGGTGTGGAAATTGGCTTATTGAAAAACAGGATCAATATAGAAGGTGACTACTACAAGCGGAAAACAGATCAATTATTGCTAAATGAACCTTTATCGCCTACCAGCGGATTCACTTCATTTAATAATAATGTGGGTGCTATGGAAAATAAGGGATACGAGGTAACGGTGAGCGCTACACCTGTCAAAACAAAAGATTTTAACTGGACCGTTTCAC
This sequence comes from Bacteroidota bacterium, assembly GCA_023415275.1. GTDB lineage: Bacteria > Bacteroidota > Bacteroidia > Chitinophagales > Chitinophagaceae > Flavisolibacter. Next base: position 4,679 of record JAEZLJ010000154.1, on the reverse strand, counting down.
TGAACGGAAGCTGGAACACTAACAAGGTGACTAAGCTTAGGGAAGGTCAGACTGAGATTCGCTCATTGCCGTATATCATAAGAGTAGGTGAAGATGTGCAATCAATATTTACACGTTTGTGGGCAGGTGCTGATCCGCAAACAGGCGACCCACTGTGGTACACGAATGACAGTAAGAAAGAAACAACAAGTGATTTCAGTAAGGCTGAAAGGACCATTATTGGCTCTGCCTCACCTAAAGGTTTTGGTGGGTTTAATACGACGCTGTCTTATAAGTTCATCAGCCTGGATGCGCAGCTCAATTACCAGTATGGTAACCTGCTGTATGACCAGTGGGGATTCTTATTCACAGGTGACGGTGCCTTTGCTTCATTGAATCATAACCGCAAGCAGTTGCAGCGTTGGCAGAAGCCAGGTGATATCACAGATGTGCCCCGCTATGATTTCTTTAATTCTACCACATCCAATGCTGCCTCCAGCCGGTACTTCTATAAAGGTGATTTTATAAGGTTGCGCAATCTTACCATCCGGTTTGATATGCCTGCTTCTGTGGCAGAAAAGCTGATGCTTTCACAGTTTAGCTTTTATGTAAGGGGTACCAATCTTTGGACGAAGACCTTTGATAAGAATATCACCATGGATCCTGAACAAAGCATCAATGGCACTAATGACCTGCAGTTCTTTATACCTAAATCTTTTACAGTAGGTGTGAATATTCAGCTTTAGTCAATTCATCTATACATAATCAAATTATTATTCTATATGACTACAAAAAATTATTTAAATAAAATGGCGGGAATGGGGGTGTTGATGATCGGCCTGACCCTCGCTTCCTGTAAAAAGGATTTCCTGGACCTGAGGCCTTACGACAGCATAGGATCGGATGTGGCCATTTCCAATGTGTCTGATATGAAAGCCGCATTAAGCGGGGCTTATGCCAACCTGGGAAGTGCGAACCTGTATGGCAGGACCATACCATTGTTTGCAGATCTGCTTGCAGATAATGTATATATTTCTACGGTTAATAGTAACCGGTACCTTGACTTTTTCCAGGTGAATTATACCGTAACTAATGGCAATGCACAGGGAGTATGGGAATCGGCCTATAGCACCATCCTTCGGGCTAATAATGTGATCAATAGTCCCTTGCAGGGAACAGAAGAGATAGAACAGATAAGGGGTGAGGCATTATCTATAAGAGCGCTGATGTATTTTGAACTGGCCAGGCATTTTGCCGAGCCTTATACCGTGGATGCTAATGCCTTGGGTGTGCCTATCATTCTTGAATATAATCCAACTGTGAAGCCGCCAAGGAATACTCTAAAAGAAGTATATGCACAAATAGAGTCAGATCTGAACAAGGCTATTGGGATATTGACGGTAGAAAAGTCTTCAGGCTTTTTTACCAAGTATGCTGCCAAGGCCTTGCTGGCAAGGGTGTATGAATATAAGGGAGATTGGCCTAATGCATTGTCCACTGCGGAGGACGTGATCAACAACAGTGGTTATTCCTTACTAAAGCTGAACGAAGTGTTGCCTTTCTGGGAGAATAACAAGGATAGGAATGATAAAAAAGAAGTATTGTTTGAAGTAGTGTTTGATGCCAATAATAATGCGGGTAATTCATCGCTTCCTTACTTCTATGATCAAAATGGATATGGCGATGCCCTGGCCACAGAATCATTGTACAATACTTATAGTAATACTGACGTGAGGAAGGACCTTATTATTGTTGGTAGCCCTACAAGAGGAGCTAATGCCAAAGTGGTCAATAAATTTCCTAACGCGGGATCGCCTGACAAAGACGAATATAAAGTGATACGCATGTCTGAGGTTTACCTGATAGCTGCAGAAGCTGCCTATCAAACCGGTAATGAATCTTTGGCCCGTACCTATTTGAATGCCGTAGCTAAAGAAAGAGATCCTGCATTTGCAGGCTATAGTTCCTCTGGAGCTGCACTATTGGCTGATATTTTATTAGAAAGAAGAAAAGAACTGGCTTTTGAAGGCCACCGCTATTGGGACCTGGCAAGGTATAATATGGATGTGGTTCGTGTGAACCTTGCAGGTAACTATCCGGGTAATGTTCCATTGGTAATAGCCGCTAATAATTTTAGAAGGATATTTCCTATTCCACAGGCAGAACTAGATGCCAATCCATCTATAAGAGAACAGCAAAATCCAGGATATTAAGTCAACGTAATAAGCTATATAAAAAAGCAGTGCTAGTGCACTGCTTTTTTTGTGTGCTGCTCTATCATCTAAAGCCTGTGTAAAATTGTTTATGGAGTTTATTCATGCTTTATGAATTAAGGTTCATGTCTCGTGTAACATGTCCATTTTTTGCAAAATAGTTATGCTAATTTGTTATTGAATTATTCTCATGTGCGAGAGACTGGTCGCAGTCTGTCAATAGATAAAAAAATTATTAAGTAGTCGCAGGCGGTTTCTACCGCCTGTTTGTTTTAGAGCGATAGAAGATGTTATAAAATGAAAAAGTAAGCAGGTAGGAGATAAGCTATATTATGCAAATGGTCACTTCATTAAAGAAGGAGGAATGCCAAAGAATTTTTTAAAGCTTTTGCTGAAGGTGTATACATCCGGAAAGTTGCAAATGAAGGCCACCTGTGATACAGTATGTTGTTTATTTTGCAACAGCATGCGGGCATGCAGCATTTTCTTTTCAGTGATATATTGATATGGCGTTTTTTTATTCACTTCCTTGAATCTCCGGAAAAAATGATACTCAGACATGTTGCAATGATCTGCGATCTCTTTGATCTCTGCTATCTCCAGGAATTTGGCATCAATATATTCTTTGGCCTGGTGCAGGCGGTGGAGAACTTCTTTACGGGTGGCTGCTTTCACTGAACTGATTTCATTTAAAGCGAGGTAATTACCATATTCCTGGTAGATGATCCTTTCAGACAGGTCTATAAACCATTCTTTATGGATATCTGGTGTTTTTTCATGCTCGATCCTGGTCAGCAGGTGTTGTAGCTTAGCTCCAATAGAAGTGTTGGAAGCAGCATGCATGCTTTCGTAAAAGCCGGGATATTTAAAATGACCGGCCAGGAAATTGTCAAAGTCATCGTGCCTGCTGGTAAGCACTGTAAAGGTTTCTAAAACAGTGTTGGGACAAATATCAATGCAGATACTTTTAATGGGGAGCTTATTGTAAGCATAAACATGGTCATACTTGCAGGCAGTCATGTAGGTTCCGGCCTTAACAGCATGTTCTTTGCCATCGATTCGGTAGTAAATGCAGTTGTTCACCACATATTTAACACTAAAGCTCCTGAATGCATTATTGGTGTACCATTCGTCCAACTCGGAGTAATAGATCATATCTATCTCTGTTGGCTTATTCAAAACCAGTTTATTTGATTCAGTTATTTTCTGGAACATTAGCAATTGGTTTCCATCTATAAGATAGAATGAAATGCTGCCATTGCTGCTTTTCCTGTAAAGTCATTTAACCACCCATCAAAATACCTGATGGTTTACACTTATTGAGCACCGATCTTGCGGTTGAATATTCCTTACATGATCAGTTGAAGTAACTAATTGATGAGAAGGATCATGAAAGCTGAGCAATTTTTGTGATTTTAATTTTAAGTCCTTCAAGTACAATCTACTAGGTTTGCAGCATTAAAATATTTTTCTCATGTGCATGTTTTAACGCACATATCCAGGTCCTGTTTTTACAGGACCTGCTTGTTTATAGCAATATGCCTACCAATTGTTCATTTGCTCCTTATTGATGCGTTCGGGTTCTTCAGGCTTATGATCAGGCCATGCTGCATCATAACTAACAAAGCAGGATAGCCAAAGACTTCTTGCAAAGCGCATGAGCCAGGGTTGAAGTAAAAGAAGGGCTATGGAATTAAAGCTGATCCAATACAAAAAGCGATTATCCCTGAAAGAAAAACCTATGATCAGCAGCCATAACAGGAAGCTGATCACAGTGATGAGCAAAGCCACAAGATAGCTGACATAACCTGTTCCATAATAAAAACCAACCTCGATATCTGTTACCTGGCCACATACGGGACAGGTTTCATTCATCTCCATGTTTTTTTTGAACCGAAAGCTGAGTGGATATGTAAACAGCTTACCCTCCCTGCAACGTGGACAACGGCATGTAATGATGGTTGTTAAATAACTTCTATGAGGTCTTTCTGAGGTCATTTGATTACAAATAATTCAAAACTTTTTCCATTTGCATGCTCCTTGAACCTTTGACCAGGAGATAGGCATGTTCATATTTCCCTTTCATCCATTCACCTGCCTCGCTGGCAGAAGCAAATTGATGGAAGGGATGTTGAATATGTTTAAAATCTCCGCCCACCAATATGACATCTTTCCACGGATATTTTTGAATTTCTTTTACCAGGTTCTCATGTTCCAGCAGGCTGGTAACTCCTAATTCCGCCATAGCGCCCAATGCCAATACCTTTTGAGAATGGGCCATGTTGGCAAAGTTTTCAATAGCAGCCTTCATACTGCTGGGGTTTGCATTGTAGGCATCCAGTATTACCTGGTTGCTACCTTTTTGTAATAGTTGCGATCGGCTGTTGGAAGGCAAATAGTTTTGTATAGATTGCCTGATCTTTTCCGCCGGTATCTTAAAATAGGTCCCAATAGCCACCGCCGATAATACATTTGGCAGGTTATAAC
>JAEZLJ010000149.1 GCA_023415275.1 Bacteroidota bacterium | reverse complement strand
TCGTTGGAATATCTATGGGATATCTATGGAATATCTGTGGAATATCTATTGGATATCCAGCGAGGAACTATCCTTTTGATAGAAATAGGGGAGGAAAGTAATGAATGCTTTGATTGTACTTCCAGGTGTATGACAAAATCGGCAAACAAAGTAGTTGTCAGGGAATACCTTGGATATTTTAGAGCGGAAAGCCGGGAATGGAAAGAATCAAAACCAGGTTGAATTAAAATGCAATGGTTGTAACAAGGACGGTTAATGCGCTATTGAATACTTGTTTTTAATCACCCAAAATATACCTTTCACATTCGCTTGCCAAATGGAAAGCATAAAGACCAAAATGATTTCTTCTAAAAGGTCCAACATGGTTAGTATAGCGGCGATGCGAAACAGGCCAAGCGGCCATTCAGGTAAGAAGAAAAGAAGAATAAGAAATACTCCCTGGGCTATGGCAGCAAATTTGGCCAGGTAAGTGTGAAAGCTGGTGATCTTTTTATATTTAATCAAGGCTAATGCTGTTTGCACCAGGTAGAGGCCTAATAGTGTAAAAACAAGGATATTTTCATGGCTAATAAACCCCGGCTTAAACTTAAATACGCCGATTATGGCCATCAATATGGTGAGGTCGTCCGCAATAGAGTCAAACTTAGAGCCAAGGATACTGGTTACTTTGAATTTCCTGGCCAGGAATCCATCAATGGCATCCGTAAAGAAACTTACCACTAACAGCCATTTAAATACCGTAAGATTATTTTGGATTATGAAATAGAGCAATGCAAAAGAAGCTATAAGCCGGTAAAGCGTTATGGAATTTACAATAATTGCTTTTGTTTGTTTAGAACGGTTGAATATGAATTCCATATACTAATGATTTGATGGATTCATTAATAATGACCATACCAGGTATTAAAGTTCTGTCTTAGCCGCTTAAATTTTAATGATTTTCGTTAGGCAAATAATGATTCTATGCAATAGTCTGGTAAAAATGCGCTTTTATTTTATGACTTTATTGAAGATATTGGTCTAAAATTGTTTGTTGTAGTAATACAATAAAAGCTATAAATCCTGTTTTTATGAAAACGTTTTTGATTTTGCTTATGTGCGCCATGAGTATGCAATTAGGTGCACAGTCTACTGATTCAACAATAGAAAGAATTGTGGATGTCAATTTGAGGATTATCAGTGATTACCTGGACAAAAAGGAAAATTCCCTTCAAAAAATCTCAGATGCGGTAAATTTCTTTACTGACCTGACGGGTATGGTTTCCGAAAACAAAGAAGCTTATTATGGACAATTTCATCCTACAGTAAAAGATCTGGAAGCGTGGAAAAAATGGTACCAATACAATAAGGATTACTTATTATGGGATAAGGAAATAAAATCTGTGGTTCTTTACAAGAAAGTCAAGCCAGTTATATTTTAAAGGACAACTTTTTCAAGCTTATACTCTTATAACCAATGCTTTCTTTTAAACCAGGTATAGATAATAAGGGTAATGATCGCCATCATCACTAAACATACCGGGTATCCCCATTTTTGAGCCAGTTCGGGCATAAAGTGAAAGTTCATGCCATAAATTCCTGCAATAAATGTTAGGGGCAGGAAAAAGGCCGAGAAAATGGTCAATACCTTCATGACTTCATTGGTGCGTTGTGAAGAGAATGACATCGAAAGGTTAAGCAGGTTATTTAATTCTTCCAATACCTGTGTAAATAAAGTATGCATTTTTAAATGTTGATCCCGCACATCCTGCAGGGCTGCTTCCTCGCCCGGCTTTATATAGATATGATTAATGGGTTCTAATAAAAGCATAAGTACCTTATGACCAATCGAGGCCTCCCTTTTAAGAATATAAAGAGATTCTATATGGTCATGGCCAGAGTTTTTAAGCATGATCTGGTTTTCATAAAAATCTACCTGTTCAGACAGGCGATTTACCGGCTCATCATAAGTTTCCAGTGTATTCCAGGCTATTTGGGTTAATAAATTACTGGTAGAAGTGCACCTGCCTGTTGCTACATACTTTTTACGCACCATGTCCAGGAAGGGGGTTTCTGATTTATGTATGGTGATCAGGAAATGATCATTATAAAATATGGCCACCTTATTGGTAAGATCCTGGATAGTTACCAATCTTTTATCAGGGGTATGAGAATAAAACCTAAGAATTAAAAAGTGAACACCGTCTGTAAATTCATATTTAGGCAAATGTTCTGGTTGCATGCAATCCCTGACAATATGTTGATTCAGATTATATTCTTTACTTAATTCCTCCATTTCCTGCATAGAGGGATCTGTTATGTCAATCCATTTAATGTCTTCACAGATAAGTTGTTCTTTTTTGGACATAGGCTTTCCTTTTATTGCTTTGAAGAATTACCCTATTCAAAACTGAGACCGTACTTTTAGTCTGCCATGTCATTTGGGTGACAATTATTTGTATGCCAGTATCACATAAAACCTGGTAAGGTAAGTCGGGGATTTATGAATTTAAAGATCAGTGACTTAATTTGCCATGGTATAATTTTTCCATTGATTCATATATATGTGGAGTTTTCATCTAATCGGGAACTCATCGGGTATATAAGTCTTGATAACAAGTGATTATCTTCATAGATTACAATTTAACATGATCAGTTTCCCTTTGAACGAAACTCTTATTACAGCTATATTAGATAACCAGCCTGATGCAGTGGTTTATTTTGTGCCTATAGGCGCTACTGGAACAGATAGTGAAGTTTCAGATTTTGCGGTTGGATATTGCAATAAAGAGGCAGCCAGGCAAATAGGTCTGCAAGTAGAACAGTTAATTGGTCAAAAAGCGCTTTCTATGCCGGAAGGTGACCTTGCCACAGGTGATCTCCTATATCAACAACTCAAACAGGTATATATTACCGGCAACGCGGGTGAGTCCACGTACTACAATGAAGCCCTGGATAGACATTTCCGGGTGAAAAGGTTGCCATTAGAGAATGGTGTGCTTACGGTGTCCCTGGATATTACTACCGAGGTTAAAGAGCGAGAGGAAAAACAGCGACAGGCCGAATTAGCCAATCTTATTCTGAATAATTCTTTAAACGCGTGGTTTTCCTGCAAGGCAATTGAAGATGACAAAGGAAAGATCATTGATTTTATAATAACAAGTATTAACCAGGAATATATTAATATAATTGGACGTCCACAGGATGAAGTGGTTGGTAAGAGTTATCTATCCTTATTTCCTTCTTCCAGGGAAAACGGGATTTTCGATTTGAATTGCCAGGTACTATTAACAGGTAAATCTATCAGGCACCAGGTATTTTATAAAGGTGACGGATTAGATTCCTGGTATGACGTAGTGGTAACCAAGTTGGGAGAAAAGGAGATATACGTAAACTTTGCCGACATCACGGAATTCAAAAATGCTGTTGCTGAATTGCAGAAAAAGAATAGTTTACTGGATAATATTCTGAAACATTCTGCAAACGGCATTTCGGTGACACAGATCATTCGTGATGAGCAGGGGAAAGTCATTGATGGGCGTACCATTTTAGCCAATGATGCAGCCGTCAATTTCACAGGTATTCCTAAAGACTTATATCTTTCTAAGACCGCCGTTGAGCTGGAACCAAACATCAGGGAATCAGCTTACTTTAAAATGTGTGTGCATACACTTGAAACAGGTGAGCCTATTCAAACTCAATACCTTCTTGAATCTACGGGACGATGGCTGGAAATTTCTATTTCAAAAATGGACTCAGAACATATCATTACCATTTTTACAGATATAACTTCCTCCAGGGAAGCTCAATTATCAATTGAGCGTTCGGCAAACCAACTTCAAACCATTATCAACCGCACCCAGTCTGGCATTTTCACAATAGTACCATTATATCATCAAGGTGCCATCAATGATTTCAGGTTTGCCATTGTAAACCGCACATTAGCTTCCTATGTGAATAAGGAGCCTGATGACCTTGTTGGAGCTTTAGGAAGTGAATGGTTTCCTGATTATAAAAGAAACGGGTTGTTTGACCTTTTTTGCGACACCCTGGAAAGTAAACAAGTAAACAGGATGGAATTCCATTACAGGTCAGAAAGCCTTGATGCCTGGATAGATATCATGTGTACTCCTTTTGAAGAAGGGGTCCTTGTGACCTTTACAGACTATACAGATGTTAAAAAGCTTCAATTGGAAATGGGATCAGTAGTGGAGGAATTGAAGAGATCCAATAATAGCCTGGAAGAATTTGCACATGCTGCTTCCCATGATTTGAAAGAACCGGTCAGAAAGATCCAGTTTTTTTCAGAGCGCATAAAAACAAAGATCAGCGACCGGTTAAATGATGAGGAGCTGGACCTTTTATCCCGCATGGAAAAAGCCACGGAACGTATGCGTTTGCTGATTGATGATCTGTTGCAATATTCATTGGTGAACCACCGCCATACAGAATTGGAAGATGTTGATCTGAATACTAAACTTTCATTAGCTATTGAGGACCTGGAAGTTCAGATCAAAGAAAAGCAGGCAGTTATCAGGTCGGGCACTTTGCCTCATGTGATGGGTTATAAAAGGCAATTACAGCAAATGTTTCAAAACCTTATAAGCAATGCCATCAAATACAGCAAACATAATGAGGTGCCCATTATAACCGTCAGTTCCAGGCTGGTTTCAGGGCTGGATTCAGGTCTAAATGTACCCTCAGGCCTTTGGAACCAACAGTATTGCCTGATAGAGGTCACTGACAATGGTATCGGCTTTGAACAGGAAGATGCCGACCGCATTTTCAACATGTTTACAAGGCTACACGGTAAAAATGAATATTCAGGTACCGGGGTGGGTCTTTCCATTGTTAAAAAGGTAGTTGAGAATCACAATGGATATATCAAAGCTACCAGTAAGCCAGGGCTTGGATCTACTTTTAGTATATTATTACCTACGAGTTGATGAGATGAAATACACTTATGGGATAGCTCTATAAAATTGATCAAGGGAGTTTTTTAAAGATGTACCGGGTAAAGGAGATAAGAACACCCTTTAGTTGCTGATTAACATTGATATCTGGAAAAAATTAAAAATACGCCGATTGTAAACGGCATAAAGGAGCTTTACACGTTATCAGTAACTGTTTTACAAAATCCCAATATTTGTTCCATAGTTTTCTTCAAAGATTTGTAATCAATTGGCTTTGTAAAAAATGGTGCATTGTATTGTTTGCAAAATGCAATATCCGTTGGGCGGTCTGAAGTGGTAAATACAACTATTGGAATGGCCTGGTATTGCTTATGAGAACGAATATACTGTAGGGTCTGCTTGCCATCCATTCCAGGCATATTAAGATCCAAAACAATCAGGCAGGGAATTACTTCCTGGTCCAATAGGTTTTTTAAATGGTCCAGGGCTTCTTTTCCATTTCCAGCTTCTACCAGGTTAACATGGTGCCTCATTTCTGAAAGTACATGATTAATCATCATCAGATCATCTGCATCATCATCTACCCAAAGCACTGTTGATTGATTTGTAAGAATTTCCATGGTTTTTCAAGATTAGCGGGATGAAAAAAGTTCCAGGTGAATGGGAACTGGGGTACAAAAATAATTTCATCTTGATGCTTATTTACCCCGCTTCGATGAATAATGGCAAATGGTCGATGAGAAGCATGTCAGCTTTCATTTACAAACATATTCCAGTAATGAAGATCCTGGTTAATCCTTTCAATACAATGATCTAAATGAGCGGGTTATTCATTTATCCTGGCAAAATATGTAGAGGCTTGTTAAGAATTTGACAAGAGTCTGTAAGCCACTGGGGCTGGCATATTCTTATTAATTATAACTGGCTAAGGCCTATGTTGGGATACTAAAAAGCAATATTTTTGAATTTAAACCTTTAACCATTTATTATCATCATGATGATCCAGGAACCGCAGTCGACCGCTTTTCTCAATAATGGTGGATTTATGGGTGAGCTCATCCGTATTAAAGACTGGAGCAGTAATCCTGTGGGAACACCCGATACCTGGCCTCAAAGTTTACGAACTACAGTAAACCTGCTTCTCAATTCAAAATTTCCCATGTTTGTATGGTGGGGACCTGAACTTACTACTATTTATAATGATGCTTACAGGGCTATTGCAGGAGAAAAACACCCTGACTTGCTTGGAAAATCTGGTAAACAGGGATGGGCAGAGATCTGGCACGACCTGGGACCGCTGGTAGAACGTGTTTTTAGTGGCACTGCCACATGGTCCGAAGACCAGGTACTGTATATGAACCGGCATGGATATGTGGAGGAGACCTATTTTACATTTTCTTATAGTCCTGTAATGGATGAATCCGGTAATGTTGGTGGATTATTCTGTGCTTGCATTGAAACCACGGAAAAGGTAATGGCCAACCGGAAAATGCGTGAAAGTGAGCGCAACCTCCGCAATACCATACTTCAATCTCCCGCGGCTATGAGTATTCTAAAGGGGCCATTCTTTACTGTAGAAATTGCTAATAAAAGGATGTATGAACTTTGGGGCAGGGGTGAAGATGAGTTGCTGCACCGGCCTATTTTTGAGGGACTTCCCGAGGCAAGGCACCAGGGCCTGGAAGAAGTGTTGTTGAATGTATATAAGACCGGTGAAACCTTTACAGCAAATGAAAGACCTATTCCTCTTCCCAGGAAGGGCAGCGTGGAAACCATTTATTTGAATTTTGTGTATGAACCTTTCCGGGAAGGCGATGGAACCATTTCAGGTATATTGGTAGTGGCTACAGATGTTACGGACCAGGTATATGCGCGCAGGAAAATAGAAGAAAGTGAAGCCCGCACCAGGCTATCTACTGCTGCCGCACACCTGGGTACATATGATATCAACCTGGTACAGGAGACCATAGCTTATAGCGACCGGTTAAGAGACATATTTGAAATAGAAGAAGGCATGCCTGTTACACACCGGTTTTTGATGGAGAGAATTCATCCTGAAGATGTTGAGATAAGAAAGGCAGCACATGACAAGGCATTAAAGGATGGCGAATTATTTTACGAAGCAAGGATCGTGCTCCCGGATGGTGGAACTAAGTGGATCAGGCTGAATGGTAAATATATGTTTGAAAATGGCCAGCCTGTGTCATTGGTGGGTACGGTAATGGATATTACCAACGAGAAAAGAACGGCTGAATTATTAGAGCAAAAAATTGAGGAGAGAACCAAAGAGCTCACCCAATTGAACGAACAATTGAAGCAATTTACTTACGCTGCTTCGCACGACCTCCAGGAGCCTTTGCGCAAGATCACTTACTTTATGGATCGGCTGATTGTAAAGATCACCCCTTCACTTGATGAAGAAGACATAAAGATCACAGAACGTATCAGCAAAACGACTGAGAGAATGCGTGTGTTGATCAATGATCTGCTTGCTTATTCCAATACATCCCTGGGTATTACAGGATTCCAGGATGTGGACCTCTCTTCAGTGGTGCAAGACGTGCTAGATGATATGGAAGCTACTATTATTGACAATGGTGCCTCGGTAGTATATGAAGATCTGCCACATGTTATAGGAGATGCCCGTCAATTGCGGCAAATGTTTCAAAACCTGATAAGTAATGCTTTGAAATACCATAAGTTGGATGAAGGGGCCCGGGTGCATATTGGTGTTGAAAAGGTGAAAGCTTCAGAATTAAAGAATATCCAATTAGAGAATAGTGATTCCAGTTACTATAAAATAGAGGTCAGGGATAACGGTATTGGATTTAAAATTGAAGATGCTTCCCGCATCTTTCAGCTTTTTCAGCGCCTACATGGAAGATCAGAGTATGCAGGTACGGGTGTTGGACTGGCCATTGTTCAAAAGGTGGTTGAGAATCATAAAGGATTTATATGGGCGGAAAGTGAGCCAGGGAAAGGGGCCATTTTTAATATATTATTGCCTGTAAACCCCGAGGACTCGCATGACTAAGAATAACATTGTAATTAACGTCAGTAGATAAATTAATGTTTGAAAGAAGAGGCAATCACTTAGCCCTGGAGGATAATCAGGTAATTACAAGGTTTGTCGATGACTATTTTCAGTGCAGAAAGCATCAATTTCTAGCGTTGGTTATTTAGTATTACATCTTTTGTGCACTGGCAGCATTAGCCTGTAAGGTTTTGTCAATGACCTCTCCGGTATTTTCTTCTATGAACAACAGGTTATTCCTGCTGAGTGAAACATTTACACGGTCACCAATAGTTATTTCATGTGTTTGTGGTCTTCGCACAATGATCTTTTGATTGCCCAAGGCCAGGTAGATGAGTTGCTCATTGCCCATATTCTCAAAGGCAATGACTTCAAGGGTGCCATCAGCAATTTCTTCTTCACCAGGCAGGTAAATATGTTCAGGCCTTATTCCTAAAATCACTTCTTGATTGATATAACCTGGTAAAGAAGTACTGGCTGTACCTTCCAGCAATACCCTGATTTGGCCTGATACATGTTCAAAAAATAGATCCTTTTCTTGTTTTATATGGCCTTTTAGAAAGTTCATGGAAGGGGAGCCAATAAAGCCCGCTACAAACTGGTTGGCAGGATGGTCATACAGGTTCATAGGTGTGTCAAGCTGCATCAGCTTTCCCTTATTTAATACAGCTATCCGGTGACCAAGCGTCATGGCTTCAGTCTGGTCATGTGTCACATAGACCATAGTGGCATTTATTTCACGATGCAGTCTTTGCAATTCTATGCGCATCTGGCTTCTTAGCTTGGCATCCAGGTTACTCAATGGTTCATCGAAAAGAAAAACTTTCGGACGCCTGATAATAGCCCTGCCTATTGCCACTCTTTGTCGCTGCCCGCCTGAAAGGCTTTTAGGTCTTTTATTTAATTCATCTTCTATTTCCAGTAATTGCGCCGTTTCCATAACCCGCTTCCTTATTTCACTTTTACTGAAGTTTTGAAGCTTGAGTCCAAAGGCCATATTATCATATACGGTCATGTGCGGGTACAAGGCATAATTTTGAAACACCATGGCGATGTCTCTTTGTCTTGGGCTCCGTTCGTTCATCCTGTTGCCATCAATGAGTAAATTACCTTCACTGATCTCTTCCAATCCTGCAATCATTCGTAATAATGTGGATTTGCCACATCCTGAGGGCCCTACCAGCACCATGAACTCTTTATCATGAACTGTAAATGATATGTCATCTACTGCTTTTTTCCTGCTTTTCCCTTTTTCACTATCAAGGTAGATTTTGGAGATATGTTGTAAAATAAGTTCTGCCATAAGCTTAGTTATGATGCTTAAAAATATTCTTTTTTATCCTGGTGATGCGGCAGGCCAGGTCGAGTTCACCTGAAGCCAATATATACTCATTTCCATGGCTGGCTATGCCGGTAGTAAAAACTACGTCATTCAGATAGACCTGGCTTTGCATGCTGGTTGTTAACTGTGCGTTGGCTTCCAGCAAAGGAAGCGTGTCTTCCAGGTTGATTATGATGGATGGATTTGTTTTGTCCAGCAAAGCCCAGAATGTCCGGTAAGTTCCTACTTCAGAATTGTTTTCGACACCATGATAAAGCATGAGCCATCCATCGTCAGTTAAAATGGGAGGTGTGCCGCCCCCGATCTTTACATTTGATAGGGAAGATTTCCGTGCCCTGAGAAAGGCATGATCAGAGGGCTTCCAATGTAAAAGGTCAGGCGAGGAGGCCAGGTGGATGGCAGCACCTGGGTGATACGGAGAGGTAGGTGATGAAGCAAAATAACATTCACCCAATGGGCGCGTCAGGGCGTAATACTGACCTGCTATTGTGCCTTCAAATAAAAGCATGTCCTTATTCTGATGATCCAGCACAATGCCAAGACTTGTATAATTCAAACCGTCTTCAGATACATACAACATAGTGGAGTGACGCTCAGCACTCACGCAGCAGGTGGTCATGTAATAACGTCCATCAATAGCCGATATCCTTGCATCTTCAATTCCATATTCCTGGCTGGTGGCCGCTGGCGCAATGATCTTATCATAATGCATGTGCACAATGGCTGATCCATCCTGGTTCAATTCAACCGGCAAAAGCCAGGATAGGGAAGTGAGGGCAAATACAGGGAAGTTGTAGTTGTTAATACTGAACTTGCGTGGGTCATTCATCGTAACCTCAGATAGGTCCCACGCATCCATAGTATACTGGCCATTTTCCCAACGGATACAATGAGCCTGTCCATTTTCAACTGGATTTACCAGGGCTTCAGCCACCCGCACCATCATCAGCAGGTTGCCATTTGGCAGCCGGCATAAACCGGGGTTAAAGGCGCCTAATACATAAGTAGGTGCATGTAGCCCATTGCGTATAGGAGAATAGGATAGGTCAATATCTAAGGGTGATAGAATGATCTGATCTGATACTATGGCTTCCATCATTTTTTATATTTCATTAGAGCTGATCTGATAGCAGGGTACTCATCTACTAGTTGCATGGCCAGCAATGCCTCAATAGTTGATTCGGCGCCTGAATTTCTATTAATAGAGGTCGATGATTGAATACCATCAAAACCTCTACCTGTCTCCGTGGAATACATATTGGTCTGTGCATCGTTTGCTCCGAAAAACCAAGCTGCCAGGTGACCTGCAATATCTGCGTATTTGTCTTGCTGTGTGGTCCTGTAAGCCTCAGTGGCTGCCGAAACCATCGGCCGGATGCCATAGGCTATCTGCTCATAAGTTTTCTCACTGCTAAGTCGTATTTCACTCCCATTGCTTTCCACTACAAATGATGACTTCATTCCATTCTTCAACAGCCATGTATAAAAATTATCCACTTCTGCCATACCCTTTGCCGTATAGGAAGGGTCTCCTAAATACTGTCCTGCCTTCATTAATGCAAAGGCCTGGTCGCTGCCATAGGCATGCCAGGTATTGGCCCAGCTTAAAATACAAGAATATGGAAAATGGGTAGCATCTCCTTGCTGCATAAGGGCTAGGCCATCAGCCAGCTTTTGTATGTAGTTCCTGATCGTTGCATCATTATTCGTAGTGGCATAAGGTATCAGGCCAAGTATCAATATCGCTGCCTGGTCAGTGCCACTACCGGCTGGTAACCATTTGGGAACTATAATGCCTTTTACTATTTCCGGATCCTTGGGTATGTTCACCAGGTCTGCTTTGATGCGCGTGACCAGCTTTTCAATTGAAGCATCTATACGCGTACCGAGGGTTGCATCCTTAGCCCTGATCTTTGGCACTGATTCCGATAGTGCATACAAGGCACGCCATGACCACCAATTAGCTGTGTTGGTACTCGTTGAACCACTGGTATTGATGGTCAGGTTTGGAAATACAAAATTGTAAAAGTATCCATTAGCCGATTGCATACCCAATAAGAACCTGGTCAGGTGTAAGGCCTTGTTCTGAACTGCAGTGTCCGAAGTAAAGGTTTTGCTCCTGCAATAAACCTGCAGGGCCCTGGCCACGTCGTCCACGCAGGTAAAACCTTCATCTGCATCACCCACCAGGTGATAATCGGGTGCTTCTGAATAAATATATATGCCCGCTACATCTTCACCAGATAATTGAAATGGTGTATACAAATAATTGAGGTGGCGCAAATTCACCAGCGATGAATCTGCCGAAGGCACAGGGGCGCTATTGCTTTGCTTTTTACATGTGGCTGCCATGCAGCTGATGGCAAAAAGGCAAATGAGGAATTGCAATTCTTTTTTCATAATAAGTTGATTAATTCATCTCTTCCAGTAATGCATTTATGTCTACTGTTACAAATCCTGTTGCTGAATCTGAAACAGCATAGGGGATCAGCAACAAAGACCCATGCCTCAAACATCCGCAGGTATATACTACGTTTGGCACATAGCCTTCCCGCTCTGTTTCATCTGCTTTGATCAGTGGACGTTTCATTCTACCAATGATCTTCGAAGGGTCTTGCAGGTCCAGCAGTATAGCGCTGATCACATAGGTTCTCATAGCCCCCACACCATGTGTAAGTAATAGCCATCCTCTTTCTGTTTTAATGGGCGAACCGCAGTTGCCCAATTGCACCATCTCCCAGGGGTATTGCGGTTCCATCAGCAACTGGTAATTATCCCACCGGTATAAATTCTCGGAGAACATAATATTGATCTTTTCCCCGCCCTGCCTGGAGATCATCACATATTTTCCATTGACCTTTTCTGGCAGCAATGCCATGCCCTTGTCTGAAACCGCTTTTCCATATAAGGTGCTAATGGTAAACACATCAAAATCCTTTGTTTCTATTAGTTGTGTCCTGATATGATGGCCATCATAAGCCGTATAAGTTCCGTAGTAGCAGGTCTTTCCATTTTCATGTGTAAACTTTACCAGCCTTACATCTTCCATGCCCATTGACTCTGCACTTGCGTTCGGAAAGATCACCTTTTCCATCATGGGAAGTGAAGCAGAAGGTTTTAACTCATAATTGGTGTCAAGTATTTCTTCCAGTATTTGCAATGATCGCTCGTTACCATCCTTTTCAGAGGCTACCCGTGCTGCAGTAATTGCCTCTGTGGCTGTAAAACTTCCTGGCAGTACATTTAAGATGTCCTGGTTGAACTGTGGAAAGAATGCTGCTCGTTCCTTTATAAAATCAAGGGTATATTTCTTTTCAGTATTCTTTTCCAGCTTCGTGTAATAGGCGGGCCCTTCATCCAATGAAATGCGGCCTGTATCATCTATCATTCCTGTTTTAAAGACAACGGAAGATATATGGCCTTCACCTGTAGCGCGAAGACTCATAATGAAACGCTGCTCGCCGGCCCTGGTACCAGATTGGTCGGGATGGGGAACAATAGAAGGATTAAAGAGGGCAGCAGCCTGAATGGAATATTCTTTTGTAAAGAATGATCCGGTTAATAATTTCCTTTCCCTTGAAAACCGGGAAGTATTTCCTGAATAAGAACCACTGGCTTTTTGAAAGTTTTCAAACCATACTTCCTCAATGTTTCTGTGCCTGCAGGAAAATTCCTGTACCACTTCTTTAAGGATGGCCTGCACATCTTTTTCCGAGAGCTTTTCCACGCGTTCTATAGTTTGGGTGATGCGATCTGGCCCAGGCAGATGCAGGTATTGGTTGATCACTGCTGCAGGAGAGGCAAATAACCGTATAGAACTCTTATTAATTTTCATTTATTGTCAAATTACAAGGTCAGTCTTTCAGGCCTGTGGAAGCCATGCTTTGTATAAAAAGCTTTTGAAAAAACAGGAACGCGATCATCACCGGGAGCGCCAGTAACACTGCCGCTGCTATCTTCACCCCTAACTGGCTATCGGCGCGGCCACCTACTGCAAAAAGGGTCACCAGTTGCGGCATGGTCATTAATTGTTCATTGCGTATCACTATCAGGGGCCAAAGCACTTCGTTCCATGAGCCAATGAACGTGAGTATGGCTACTGTGATAATCGTAGGCTTGATGTTAGGCCAGAGTATCCTGAAAATAATACCCAGCTCCGAACATCCATCCAGCCTTGCGGCATCAATCAGGGCCTGTGGCAATCCCTGGAAGGCCTGCCTGAACATTAATATGGCAAAGGCACTCACAGCAAACGGAATGACCAGTGCCAGGTAAGTGTTCACCAGGTGTAGGTTCACCATGGTAATGTAGTTTGGAATCAGTGTAATTTGGAAAGGAAGAGACATGGTAAAAACGATCACGTAAAAGATCAATTGTCGTCCCCTGAATTGCATTTTTGCAAGCGCATATCCTACGGTAGATCCTGTCAGCAATACCAATGAAGTGGTCAACATTGCAACCAACAGGCTATTAAAAAGAGAACGTCCGATTGGGATCTTTTCAATCATCAGTTGAAAATTGCTCAGTGTAGGATGCCGGGGCAAGAATTTTAGATTCCCCACTTCATGTAGTGGCGCCAGCGAAGCCCCGATCATCCAGATAAAGGGATAGATAAAGGTGATGACCGCCAGTCCTAATGCCAGGTAAGTCAGTACTTTTCTTATTTGGATGTTTCCGGTCATACTATACTTCCTTTTCAATGAATTTTTTCTGCAACACCACCACAGTCATGATCATAATGGCATAAAAGAATCCCAGTGTGGCTGAATAACCCATATTATAATACTGGAAAGCCTGCTTGTATATATAGAGTACTGCTGATAGTGTGGTATTCAATGGTCCACCGCCTGTCATGATGTAAGGCTCTATAAAAAGCGAGAATCCCCCGATAGTGGATAATATCACCACCATGAATATAGTGGGATTGATCATGGGCAGGGTAATGTGGTAAAATTGCTGCCATCTCGAAGCCCCATCCAGCTCTGCTGCTTCATAATACTGGGGTGGCACAGTTTGCAGTCCTATCAGGAACAGTATCACGTAAAGTCCTACGTTTTTCCAGGTAGCCATTACCGCAATAGAATATATGGCCATATCCGGATCTACCAACCAGCCTACCTTATTCCCTCCAATGGCCAACAATAGCTTATTGATTAAACCCGAATCATATCCCAGCAATTGCTGCCAGAGGATAGTTACCACTACCCCTGACACTATCACGGGCATGAAAAACGAAGCCCTGAAAAAAGAAGTTGCCCTGATCTTCTGGTTCAACAGCCACGCAAGTGATAAGGATACAACCAATTGTAATGGTATGTGTAGCAGCAGGAACTTCAGCGTATTCCCAATGGCCTTCCAGAATAGCCGGTCCTGGAATAGACGTGAATAATTATCTATCCCTGCAAATTGCATGGGTGCAATGATGTTCCATTTATGAAAAGTGAGGAAGAGGCAGAATAACACCGGAAATACCACGAATACAGAAACAAATAACAGGTAGGGTGATACCATCAGGTAGGGCAATAGTTTTGCCCTACGTTTTCCTGTTTTAGTAATATGCGGGGATAAGGTAGTTGACATACATTCCTTCTTAAAAATGTAAAGCTTTTTGTTTGGCCTGGACAGCAACTTGTAAAGATGCTACCGCATTGTTTCCATCTATAACCCTCGTGTGGAACCTGCTCCTCATCCATTGCCATTGATCCTCGAGCATATCTGTTAATAATTGTTGGTACAATGCTACCTTTTCCTTGTGGCTCTTGTAATGCAGGGTCACTACATCGTTATAATTTATCTCTTTGAATCTTCCCTTTGCCTGTTTCATCTCTTCAGAAGAAACGTCAACATTTATTGCCACAGGATCCAGCAATTTCATTAGCCTTTCTTTGTCATCCTGTTTAAGTATGCCATGAAGTTTCAGTGATACGGGCACCCATTCATACAGTGTGATATCACCCCTTTCAAATTGCAAACGCATTTCCTGCCTGTCCAGGATCTTTGGCTGGTCAAAGCCATGGTAGAAGTTTACAATACCGAGCTGGTATAATATGGTAGCCTGTACGCGGTCTGTAATGGATGTAGTGATTCCAGGCCGCTTCAACTCTATGGCGTTGATCACTTCCCCTTTCCCTAACCAACCGGTGAACATGTCAAAGAAATGAACCCCGTGTTCAATAAAGATGCCTCCACTCATGCTTTCCTTCCAAAACCAATGCTCTTCATCCAGGTATTCATCGCTGGCATAGTTTTCAAAATAGCCATGAAGAAACTCACCTAATATCTTCTCCTCGATTATGTTCTTTACCTTGTGGTACAAAGGATTGTACCGCTGCATCAAATTGACCACGTACAATAAATTCGACTGCATGGCCAGTTCATGCACCTCTATAGCCTGTTCCAGTGTTAAGGCAGCAGGCTTTTCACAAATAACATGTTTGCCTGAACGTAATGCCTGCCTGGTCATCTCGTAATGC
>JAEZLJ010000072.1 GCA_023415275.1 Bacteroidota bacterium | reverse complement strand
GATACTCCGTGCCGGCACGGAGTATCCATGCCTTTGCTATGGTTAAAATAGGGAGGAACTATATAAGAGGATAGGAGTAAAGGGTAGGAAACACTGGGTTTTCGTTAAGCATTTTGAGAAGTGCTCCTAAATTGGAAACTATTTTAAAGAGTAAAAGATTGCAACATCCAGCTAATAAACCATAATCTGATTTTAAACTCTACTAATTGATGCATTTTTTTATCTCATCATTGAAATGATAAGCTACTAATAACCCACCAGGAACAGTTCATTCAACACGTTATAAAACAAAAAGCCCTGGCAACATAGATTATGTAACAAATAATTCTTTGACCTTGTCGTCAATTCAGCTATATATTGGTAGTTCGCCAGATTTTAAAAGGGTAGCTCATCAAAACTGTCGGTGTACCTTGTCTCTTCTTTTTTCGGAAACTTGGTCTTGTAGTAAGAATTAAGAAAAAGTCCAACTGTCGCCACAGCATTAATAATGAAGTAAGCAAAAATTCTATCTTCAATAATGTATTCATTCTCTGTTTTGCCGTGAAAATAGGTTTTGTTACTTCTTAAACTTTCTACTGCTTGGCTAATTGAAAGCAGTGAATTGCCAATGGTCTTTATTTCTTTGGGATATTCATTATTTGTGAGATTAAACTCTTTAAGAATTACAGATGCCAATCTATAAAGCGTTTCTCCCCCTGTAAGCTTACTTGATATTCTGTCATTTTTCAAAATTTCTTTAATGATGCTTTCCATCGCAGAGTTGGCAAGTCCTACTGCCAAACTTGGATCTGTCTCTATTTGCCTATATGCTTTTTGAAAGGTGTCATAGGCGATTTTATAATTAGACTTAAGGTCGTTTTTGAATGTGGGTATCGAAGGAATAAAATCTGGAGTGTCAACTCCTAAATCGATAGCGATTTTCAAGAGCGTAGTCCCAGTCATCGAATTAAGAGTGGCTAATAAGTCAATTTTTTTATTCTCTTTTTCCACGATGGTAAAGTTCTCCCAATAGTTGTTGTTGAAGCCTTGTGGTTCATAGTTATTTTCATGCCATTTACTGATATAATATTGTACTTGCTCATAACTTCCATATTCTGCCCAAATGGCCTCATTAACTTCCTTTAAAAGTTTCATCTGATATTTTGGTGAGATTAATTCTTCCATTTGGGAATGTTTAATGATTATCTCCACTGGTGACCGCCAACAGAATAGGGCTTTCTACTATGCTATGTTGTGTATTCGGCCAGCCGGTAAAGAAGGTTAATAAAGATAAAAAGTTCATTGGTTATTCAGTGCTCCACCTAAATTTAACAGTCAAAAATGCAGGTGATAATATACTCTTCTTTCACTACTCCTTTTCAGTTACTCGTAGAGAAGAAAAATCTCAGCATAACTCCGTAATACTGCAATCTGTTTTAATAATTAATATCAATTATGTTTGGATTGTTTGAAATGCATTTTAAGGAATCAATTTGTTTGATAAAAGGACCATTTGGTGTAAGCTTCTTTTCTACAATTATTTTTGTAAAAACATCAGCCGGTGTTGAAAAAGTGAAAGATGTATCAGCTGGTCTTTGTCCGGATATTGAAACATAGCCACCTCCAGGTTGTTCCCCAAAGGAAGGACTTTCATATTGGTTGTATACAAATGTATATGCAAAAGCGTCGTTTTTAGTACGGTGTAAATTAATATGTACAGTCGTTTTTCGATAATATTCAAAATTTAAGTTCCTAAATGCGGTTGGACTATAATTATCAATCCAGACGTGACCTCCCTCGTGTGGAAGGATTATATAATTTGAATCTGGTGGTATCCTTACATTTAAGTGATAATCTTTAAAATAGGAAGTATCAATTGTTCTTTGAATGCTAAACGTTCCATCATTTTTTGTTTTTTCAGTCCCGATTGAATAAAAAGTACATCCAATACAGTATCTATTGATGGAAAAATTGGCTTCCACAGAAATGTTTGGCAGAGGGGTTGACCCAGGAACTACGTAAGCTTTACCAGTAATAAGAATAGGTGTGCAATTGCCATGACAAGAAGGAAGATCCTTCTTACAAGAAAAGATTACCAGGGAAAAAACAAATAATTTAGATAGATATTTATATGACATATCTAGTGAATTCTATACATTTAAAGTTGCAGTTAATATTTAATATAACCAAGCTTTCTTTTGTGAGTTTGATTTTCTTTAAGGAAAATTGCCTCGGGGTTCTTCATTGGTACATATCGTTCATATACAATACTTCATTATATTATTTCACTTCACAAAATCTATGTTTCCTTTGAAGTAAAAAAGACAGGAGGAATGAATATAGGATTCATTGTCATTTGCTAGTATCCAAGCCAGTTATCGCAAGTATATGTTATAAGCTAAATACCTTTTGAGTCCTTTACTATTGCAAATATCCATAGGTCAATTTACTTCACCCAGGTGAAACCTGCGAGTCCTCTGCATAGTTTTAATTATTATAGTGTGCTTTAACTGGCTGAGAGAATTCGCTGGCTAAGAAGTTATGATACTGAAGCTGGATTATATTATGGTGCAAATAATAACACTAATGAAGGGAGGATACACAGTTGCTATGTGAAATGTAAATGTTGTAATTAATTACTTTACTTTAATAAACTTTTCTTTGATTTCTCCTTCACGAACCAAATGATTAATAATCAAGACTTCGTTAGAAACAGAAATGCTTAAATTGTAAGGAGTTGAACTACAATCGGAAACTACTTGTATATCACCATTACTTAGTAAGCTGTAATTTCCAGTACATTGAACTGGGAGATTTCCTGTTGCACGGACTTCTTTAAAACCTCCGTTGGCATTGAATTCTAAACTGTTCTTGTACTGGCTTGGAACAGTTGACCATCTAAAATCTCCTCCATTTGAATAGCCATTGAAAACTTCCTGAATTTGCCATTTGCCAATTATTTTTTCATTGAAGTTTTCCTTTTTACAGGATGTGAAAGACAAACCTAGTAATAAGATAACTTGGAGGATAATCGTGGTTTTCATTTAAAAGGTTTTTCAAACTCTTAAATGTAATTGCTTTTTTTAACTTTTGCAATTTGTTGTGGTTTTGCACTGAAGATTAAAGATTTTCAAATGCGTGGCAAAGGTAATTCGGCCTGTAACAAAAATAAACTTCATATGGTGGTTGGCTGTTAGAATTTTAGGTCAAAGATTCCCTTCGTTAACTGAATTTTCTTTGAGGTATTTACATCTTGTAAGGTGGCTTCAAACCGTCCAGATAAGATATGTTTTTCCTTGTCAAAATAGGTGACCGTTACACTTCCATCCAGGGTACTGTCAGAACGGAGTTGTGTACCATCTTCATAATATGAGATAACTACCTTGTTTTTTATCCCTCCTGAAAACGTACTGAGCTTATATGTAGTATTTGATGTTATTGCAACGCTATCGAAACCTATAATGATACTTCGGAACGTTTCGTTCTCACAATCATTTACGGCCGAGACAGTCATGTCGAGGTAGCTTGGGTTATAAAAGAAACTTGATGCTTGCAATCTCCTTACGGGTGAAATTCCTCCGGTTATTTTGCATGGCAGAAATTGATTTTTATCCAAATAGCATCCAAACGTATTTGCTCCAATAGATGTTTCGATGGGAAAGTTTTTCTGCCTGTCTTTTTTACAAGATGAAAATGCAAGTGAAATTAAAAATATGGAAGATAAAATTGCTTTACATTTCATTATGGTCATACTTTACTCCAATTAATCAATATATGTATCTTATTTTATTATTCAAACCCAAATAAAATATTGGTGTTTGGAATGTTATTACATGATCCAGGAATAGTTGGTCTTACCCAAGGCCTTCGCGCCACTTCGTGTCGCTGGGCTTTTTTGTTTGTCAGTGGTTTGAAAGCATACAATAACTTTTCTTATATTAATAATTGTAGGTGTATGCTTTCACCAGTAAACTGGATTATTTCATGATCCATAATTATTGGTCTTACCCAAAGACCCCGGCCTCCTACGTCGGCCTTAGGTCTTTTTATTTGTTCCTTCCTGCAGGCAAGCCTGCATCAGTCCTAAATAAAAAGCCCCGCCTCACTGTGTGAGACGGGGTCTTTGTGCCCGGGACTGGATTCGAACCAGCACACCTCGCGGCGCCGCCACCTGAAGACGGTGCGTCTACCAATTTCGCCACCCGGGCGGGGGTGCAAATATAGTTCTCCTGCCTGAATCCACATCAAACCACTTCCACTTTTTTCGTTTTTACCACCAATAATAAGACACCTCCCAACACCAGCATGGTCCCGAGAATCTGTAGCAGGAATATTTGTTCGCCTAAAAAATAATGCGCCTGCAATATGGTGGATACAGGACCTATGCTGGAAATAATAGCCACCCTGGTAGATCCTATTTTTTTCATGGCATAGGATAACATATATGTAGGGATCACAGTGGCTACCAGGGCCAGCACAATACCATACCACCACAGTCCCATGCCTGCCTGCAATACATCGTATTGCCCCCTGGCCAGGTAATGAATAAACACCCCACCCGTGGAAGCCAATAGGGCATAGGAGGTAAATTTATTGGCACCTATCCGTGGGATCAATTTTCCACTGCCGGCGATATAAACAGAGTAGGTGATAGCACAAAGAAATACCAGCGCGCTCCCCAGCAAAAAATGAGCATTAGAGGTATCGATACTCAGCTCTCCATAATAGGCGATTCCAATTCCTATATAGGTCAGCACAAGGGCTGCTCCTTCATTTCGACGGATAGGCTCTTTAAAGACAAAAGCATTGATCAGTACCGCAAAGGAAGGGTACAAAAAGAGGATGAGCCTTTCCAGTCCTGCTGAAATATATTGAAGTCCGATAAAATCAAAAAGGCTGCTGAGATAGTATCCAAATAATCCTAAACCTATAGTATAGATCCATTCTTTTCTGCTTAGTTTTTGGTTCAAAGGATTCCGGGTGATGAGGATAGTGGCTACCAGGTAAAAAGGAAGCGAGAAAAGCATTCTTAACGTAAGTAGCGTAAGGGCATCTACTTTTACTTCCGCAAATGCCAGCTTTACGATAATGGCTTTGGTGGAGAATAACACGGCACCCAAAAAAGCAATGACTACTCCAATGAACGCAGCAGGCCGTTTTTCGTTTGTTTCCATATATTAAAAAACCCCGCTGTTGCGGGGTCTTATCATTAAACAGCTACATTAAAATCTCTTAAAGCATCGTTCAGACTTGTTTTTAAATCTGTGCTTTCTTTCCTTTTACCAATGATCAGGGCACAACTTACATTGTACTCTCCTGCAGGGAATTTTTTGGTATAACTCCCGGGAATGACCACACTGCGCGCTGGTACTACACCTTTTGTTTCCACCGGTTCGCTGCCACTGACATCGATGATCTTTGTAGATTGTGTCAGTACCACGTTAGCACCCAATACAGCTTCCTTTTCCACCCGCACGCCTTCTACTACAATACACCTGCTGCCTATGAAACAGCCATCTTCAATAATTACCGGAGAGGCCTGCAATGGCTCCAGCACCCCGCCAATACCTACACCACCACTCAGGTGCACGCCTTTTCCTATTTGCGCACAGCTGCCCACAGTGGCCCAGGTATCTACCATAGTACCCTCATCCACATACGCGCCGATATTTACATAGGAAGGCATGAGCACTACATTCCTGGCTACATAGGCTCCATAGCGCGCCACAGCATGTGGTACCGCCCTTACACCCAATTCCTGGTAATTCTTTTTCAATAGCATCTTGTCGTAAAATTCAAATGGCTCCATGCTCCAGGTCTGCATGGGCTGAATGCCAAAATATAATAAGATGGCCTGCTTCACCCACTCATTCACCTGCCAGCCATTGGCTGTGGGTTCTGCCACGCGCAATCTTCCCTTATCCACTTCCTCGATCACAGCCCTGATATCATCCTGTATGGCCTGGTAGGTCAGCATTTCACGCTTTTGCCATGCTTGTTCAATAGACTCTCTTAACTTCATCGAAATTTTTTTTGCAAACTTAACTGAACTGGATTAATTGCTCATTACAACCTTCTAATAAACAGGAATGAAAATCGGCTTTGACGGCAAAAGGGCATTTCATAATACCACCGGCCTTGGAAATTACAGTCGCACATTGATCAGGGGACTGGTCACCTGGTACCCCGAACATGAATATTACCTGTTCAATCCAAAACCTTCGCGCCGCTTTTCCAAACCAGACTTTCCACAAGTTCATGAAGTATTACCTTCCGGAGTTTTCAACAAAATGTTTTCTGCGGCCTGGCGCAGCAATGGGGTTAAAAAAGACCTGCAACAATTAGGCATTCAATTATACCATGGCCTTAGTCATGAGATACCGCATGGCATTCAACATACCCATATTCCATCAGTGGTCACTATCCACGACCTGATCTTTGAAAGGTATCCAGAACAATTTGGTAAGATCAATGTGAGGATCTACAGGCACAAGTTCCAATATGCCTGTCGTAATGCCAATCGCATCATCGCCATTAGCCAACAGACCAAAAAGGATATCATGGACCTGTATCAAATCAGCGGGGAGAAAATTGATGTATGTTACCAAAGTTGTGACCCGGCTTTTGCGGATATCATGAGCAATGAGAAAAAGGAGCAGGTAAGACAGCAATATCAATTGCCAGCTGAATTCTTTCTTTATGTAGGCTCCATCATTGAACGGAAAAATTTACTGGGTATCTGCCAGGCGCTCCATATAAATCAGGCAGGTACTTTACCCCTGGTGGTAATAGGGGACGGGGGCGCCTATAAGCAAAAAGTAAAACAATACATCAGTGAGAAAGGTCTGGCTGACAAGGTCATTTTCCTCTCAGAAAGACAACCCATAGGTAAAAATGTTGCGGAGCTGGCTGCTATTTACCAATTGTCCACGGCACTTATATACCCTTCTTACTTTGAGGGATTTGGCATCCCTGTATTAGAGGCATTGTGGTCGGGTGTTCCTGTTATCACTTCTTCTGTGTCCTGTCTTCCGGAGACTGGTGGTGATGCATCCATCTATGTAGATCCATCCAATTCCGAAGAAATAGCTGATGCCATGAAGCGTTTACAGGAAAATGAAGGCCTTAGAAAGGAACTCATAACCCTTGGCTTTGAGCAGGCAAAAAAATTTACGCTAAAAAAATGCACTGAGGATATTATGTCGGTGTATAAAAAGATCATCTGATGAACTATACATTCGAAACAGATATTGAGGAAAGTTTGCGCATCTTAAAAGCAGGTGGTGTTATCCTGTATCCAACAGATACCATCTGGGGATTGGGTTGCGATGCTACCAATGCTGAAGCTGTAAAAAGAATATACGATATCAAGAAGCGGGATGACTCTAAAAGCATGATCATACTAATGGCTGACGAGAGGGAACTAATGAAGCATGTGGCCGCCCCGGATCCACAGGTTTTCAATTTCATGGAACAACAGTCACGCCCCACTACCATCATATTTGAGCAGGCCATTGGACTGCCCGACAACCTGGTAGCCAGTGACGGTTCAATAGCTATACGCCTGGTCAGGGATGAGTTTTGCCGTCACCTGGTAAAGCGTTTGCGTCATCCCATCGTTTCTACATCTGCTAATATCAGCGGCCAACCTTCTCCAAAAACATTTAATGAAATATCCATTGAGGTGAAGAATCAAGTGGACTATATTGTTCATTGGAGACAGGATGATCACACGCCGGCCCAACCTTCACGGATTATTAAATGGAAGGGGAATGGTGAGTTTACAGTGATCCGGGAATGAGAGATACATAGAAATGCATTAGATAGCTGGTCATGGAAGAACCTTAACCTGTAGGATATCTGACACTACAGCCCTTATCAATTGGTTAACTTTCCAACTTGTCAACTTTCATCACACCATGGAAAACAGTGGACTGCGCCACCAATTACCCATTCCAATATCTTTGCGCCGATGGATATTCAATGCAGTGATAAAGAACTGGAGATCTTAAAAAAGGTAGCGACGGCAGCGGCCTCGCTCAACTATCACTGCTATTTGATAGGTGGGTTTGTCCGTGATAAGATTTTGGACCGTCCTACCAAGGATGCCGATTTTGTATGTTCGGGCGATGGGTTGGCATTGGCCAGGGAAGCAGCCGCCCTTTTTAAGCCCCATCCCAGGGTTTCTTATTTTAAAAACTTCGGTACTGCCCAATTCAAAATGCCGGATGGCTTTGACCTGGAGTTTGTTGGGGCCCGTCGCGAAAGCTACCGCTCTCATTCACGCAAGCCTGAGGTAGAAGCTGGTACTTTGGAGGAGGACCAGAACCGTCGCGATTTTACTATCAATGCACTGGCCATTAGCCTGAACCAGGATAATTTTGGCACACTGATCGATCCATTTCATGGATTAGATGACATTAAACAGGGATTGATACGCACACCATTAGATCCTTCCCAAACCTTTAGTGATGATCCTCTGCGCATGATGCGCGCCATCCGCTTCGCCACCCAATTGCATTTCCGTATTTATCCTGAAACCTTTCACGCCATCAAAAAAAATGCAGACCGCATCACTATTGTTTCCCAGGAGCGCATCACAGACGAACTGAATAAGATCGTCATGACGCCTAAGCCTTCTATAGGGTTTAAACTATTAATGGATAGCGGCCTGCTATCGATCATCTTTCCCCAGATGGTAGAGCTGGCAGGTGCTGAGTTTATTGAAGGCAAGGGTCATAAGGACAATTTTTACCATACACTGCAGGTGTTGGACAATGTAGCCGAGAAGTCTGATAATCTTTGGCTGCGCTGGGCGGCCATCCTGCATGATATTGCCAAGCCGGCTACCAAGCGGTTTGAGGATGGCTTTGGCTGGACCTTCCATGGACACGAAGTGGTAGGAGGCAGAATGGTGCCTAAAATATTCAATAAGCTGAAGCTCCCGTTGGGTGAGCCTATGAAATACGTGAAAAAGCTGGTAGAGCTGCACTTGCGACCCATCTCCCTGACCAAGGAAAATATCACTGATTCGGCCGTGCGCCGCCTGCTGTTCGATGCGGGGGAAGAAATAGATGATCTTATGATCCTTTGCAACAGTGATATCACTTCCAAGAATAAGTTTAAGGTGAAGCGCTACATTGAGAATTTTGAAATGGTGCGCAAGCGTTGCAAAGAAGTGGAGGAGCAGGACCATATACGTAACTGGCAACCTCCCATAACCGGTGAGATCATCATGGAAACCTTTGGAATTTCTCCCTCCAAACCAGTAGGTATCATCAAGGACGCTATAAAAGAAGCCATACTGGATGGCGAGATCCCCAATGATTATGATAAGGCCTACCAATTCATGTTACAGAAGGGCGCAGAGTGTGGGTTAGTTCCGGTTAAATAAGCTGTTTTGGCTATATTTGGGGTTTATTGAATGTGAAAACACACTATGGCTATACTGAAATTCAGGGTATATTTTGAAGAAGACGACAGCGTTTACCGGGACATTGCCATCAGGCATAAACAGACCTTTTTCAACCTGCATGAAGCTATTTTGAAAGCTTTTGAATTTGATTCCAAGCACCAGGCTACTTTCTATCGCAGCAATGACCAATGGCAGCGTGGCAGGGAAATCACCCTTGACACTTATGACAAGCCATATAGGGCGGCTCCGCTATTGATGAAAGATACAAGCATTGGCTCTGAGATCAGGGATACCAACCAGCGCTTTATTTATACTTATGATTTTACCAAGGGTTGGACCTTCCTGATCGAGTTGATCAATGTTTCAAAAGAAGAAAACCCTAAGCTTACCTACCCTGCCATGGTACGTAAAGAAGGCATTGCGCCCAGTCAGTATGGAACTAAAAGCCTGCTGGGTGAACGCTTTGCAGATGTGGAAGAAAAATATGACCTCACACAGGGTGCGGAAGGGTTTGGAGAAGAAGGTGAGGAGGGTTCAGATGACCAGGACAGCGGAGGGGAGGATTCGGGTGCCGATTCAGGCGATGAATTTTAATTCAACTAAAAAATGTTCAATGGCGCATAATAACTCTGTCCGCGACAGGGTTATTCTTTTATAGACCATGGCAGTTAAAAAAAATAAGCTCATTGTGATCGCAGGTCCCACCGCAGTGGGAAAGACCGCTGTGGCTATAGAGGTGGCCCGCCATTTTCAAACAGAGATCATTTCCGCAGATAGCAGGCAGTGTTACCGGGAACTCAATATTGGGGTGGCACGTCCTTCCCTGGAAGAACTGGCAGCCGTAAAGCATCATTTCATTGCTTCACATTCCATACATGAAAAAGTAAATGCCGTAACCTTTGAAAAATATGCACTGGATGCGCTGGATGATATTTTTAGCAGATCAAATGTAGCCGTACTGGTGGGCGGCACAGGGCTTTACATTAAGGCCTTACTGGAAGGCATGGACGAAATTCCTGAAGTGCCTGAAGCATTGCATACAGCATTGATCCATGAGTATGAGAAGAATGGCCTATCCTGGCTTCAGGAGCAGGTTAGCATCGTTGACCCCGTATTCTATGAAAGGGGAG
The DNA here is from genome assembly GCA_023415275.1 of Bacteroidota bacterium. Taxonomy (GTDB): domain Bacteria; phylum Bacteroidota; class Bacteroidia; order Chitinophagales; family Chitinophagaceae; genus Flavisolibacter. The sequence goes on along the minus strand of JAEZLJ010000072.1, from coordinate 3,935 downwards.
AGATTCATAATCCCCGTCGTTTACTTCGTGCACTGGAAGTGTGGAAAGCTACCGGGCGTTCTATAATGGATTTTAGAAAGGGAACAGGGGCGCCACGCCATTTTAATGTTGTCAAGATAGGGCTGGAATTACCTAAGCCTCAGCTTCACCAAAATATCAATACAAGAGTGGATAGCATGATTGAGAGCGGCCTGGTAGAAGAAGTGCGCTCGCTCATTCCCTGGCAGCAGCTCAATGCATTGCAAACAGTAGGATATAGGGAGCTGTTTGATCATTTTAATGGTGAAATCTCATTGCCGGCTGCAATTGAACAGGTAAAAATTTCTACCCGGCAATATGCCAAGCGTCAACTTACCTGGTTTCGAAAACACCAGGATTATCATTGGTGTCCTCCGGATGCAATCACAGTACTTAATTATTTAACGGAAACGGCAGGCTTCTGATAATCAGGCGCCCACTCCATGTCCTGGTCCGTTGGTTGCTTTTGCTTTTGTGGTAAAATAATAAAAAAACAAGCACCCTTATTTTCTTCAGCTTCGGCATAAATCCATCCATTATGGTTCTCTACCACCTTCTTGCAAAGGGCCAGTCCAATACCTGACCCGGGATAAGTTTGCCTGTCGTTCAGTCTTTTAAACAGGCCAAAGATCTGTTCTGAATATTCCGGGCTGAAACCAATGCCATTATCCCTGAATTGAATTTCATAATACACTTCTTGTTCATCCAGCTCCAGTTCCCTTTTTTTATTGCCATCCAGTTCCTGGCAATTGATGTTGATGTGAGGTGCTACATCTTTCCTGGCAAACTTGAAGGAATTGTTGACAAGGTTGTAAAACAATTGTGTCATCTGCAGGGGGATCGCTTCTACCACGGGCAGTTTGTCCGTGTGCAGGATGGCCTCGGTCTGGCTGATGGTGAGGTCAAAATCTGAACGTACACCTTCCAGTATCTTATTCAGATCAATGAATTCATACAGATTATCCTTGCGCATGCTGGAGAAGCTAAGAATATCCTTGATCAAAACAGACATGCGCTCTGCCGATCGCATGATCTTCTCCAATTGCACTTTCCCTTTTTCATCCAGGTGTTGAGATTGGGTATCCTGCAAGTAACTGCCGAATGCCCTGATCTTGCGCAATGGCTCCTGGAGGTCATGGCTGGCTACATAGGCATATTGCTCTAACTCCTTGTTTGAACGCTCCAACTGGCTGATCTTATCCTTCAATTCTTCTTCGTATTTTTTAAGCTGCGTTATTTCCTGGAACGACGCGGTCAACCCATCGCCCATTTTAACCAGCGACACCATGAACCATTTTTGTTGGTATCCTCCTTTAATGTAAGCTTCGAAAACGGCAGATTGGCCTGTCTCCACCACTTCAACGTACTTTTCAAAAAGGTCTATATCTTTTATCGAAGGATGGAAAGCCTTGATATTATTACCCAACGTGGTACTGGCTCTGGAACCAAGTAGTTTTTCAATTGCCTTGTTGGCAAACTCCTGTCTGAAATCTGTAATTACTCCATTCTGCCTGTAAGCTTTATAGTTAATGATCCCGTTTTGAGAAGTATTTAACACGGATTCCAAAAATCCTTCCAGCCATAATCTTTTCTGAGATAGGAATAAGGTGGAAATAAAGGTGGAGATGATAATGGTAACCGCCAGCAAGGCAAAGATGACACTGATGATGTTATTGGTTCGCATCGAATCCCTCAGTTTTTCGTTGCGGCTGGCCAGTAATTCATTTTCCGAGGCAACGCCCCTGTTGATAATATCGTGAATGGCAAATAAATAATTTAAGCGCCAGGCTTCACCCGATTGAATGATCTCCGCAATATTTTTTTGGAGCATGGTATAAATCTGCCCGCTGATCATGGTGGATAATGAATCTACCAGCCTGGTCTGTTCCTTATTGTCTTTTACAAGCGATTTGAGTAGTGTCAGCTCGCTGTTGATCTGCAAGCCTTCGTGTTTATAGAGCTTAAAGAAATTATTCTCGGGAATAGAATCGTAGGAAGGGGTATAGATCTCTGCGCTTTTAAAGTGGTTGGAAACTCTTTCAAATAATGTGATCACATTCCTGGTATGGTTCACCGCATTATTATATTCCTTCATCTTATCAAAACTGATGCGATTGAGAATGATCACCACGATCAGCAGTATAAAGGAAATGCCAAAAGCATAAAAGGACTTTTTACTCATTACCTTACACTCTTTTTGAACTTAAACATGTGAATAATTATAACTGTGATCATCAATCAGCCATTTCCAGGCAGCGCTCTTATAATTTTCTCTAAACGAATATAAGTATCAAGGTTGGCAACCCATGTCAAACATTATACGCAAAAGCCCCAGTGCACTGTTCATCTTTACTTTAAACCAAATATCTATTTGCGCAGGCTTATGTTATAACCTAGCAAATTACAGGCCGCAGGTCAATTTTGCACCAGGTATTCAAAATAATACCTGGTGCAATAGCTGGATCATATATCTTAAAAAGAAAACTGCTATTGGGAAATTAGCCCCTGGCCGGCGGAATAGAAAAAGAAGTATTACCTGCAAAGAATGTTTATTGCTTCATCTATTTTACTCCAGCAATCATATTCTTTAATAAACCTTTCCTCAATAATAGAGACGCACAAAGGCTCCAGGATATTAGAATTTAAAACCTACCGTGCCTACAATATTTCCAGTTGTGTTCTTCAAATTGGCTGCATAATAAGGAGCGCTCTCTAACCGGTAAGCATAATTCACATCCTTGTTGATAGCGTAGATATAGGTAAGGTCAATAAAAAATCCCTTATTGCGGTAACCCAATCCGCCACTCAGGTTCATCCTGCTTCCTTTTTCTCCCTTAATATCCTTGTATGGATTACTGTAATAAGAGGCACCCAGCCTGGCCATGATGGTAGTGAATTTCAATTCGCCACCCAGCCTGAAATTAAACGCAGACTTGTAGGCCTTGTCAATGGCTGTATTTAATGACTTCAGGTAAGTCTTGGTGCTTTCATCACTGTTATTGTCTGCGTCAGGTTGAAAAGATGATGCTTTGTAATTGACATATTCCACATCAGCGGTGATAAATCCTCTTTGTTTGGTTACGTCCTGTATCTCACGTATTACATAAGAGATGCTTCCCACCACACGGTAAGGGGTTACCAGCAGGTATTTAAATTCTGATGGCTGGTCGTTCATATAGCTTTTGGAATTATCCTTCCATGCGCTATCAGCAGGCACGTCATCATTCAGCACCACTGATGCTTCATAATTATCGGTTAGCGAATAAAATGTTGGTGTATGAACTGCCAATCCCAGTCTCCAGGCCTCGGCAGGTTTGTAAATGACACCTGCTTTTAAATTCACGCCTACACCGGATGTGTGCAGCTTATCGGAAAAGATGCCATAGTCAAACCGGTTATTAGGATCAGTGGTAGCATCAGCTTCTACAAACTCCGTTTCCCTCTTGTAATTTAAAATAGGCACGCCAATGCTTCCACCTATCATGATCTTGTCTTTCAGGTTCACAGCCATACCAAAAGCAAATTCATATATGCCACCGCGGTTCTTAATGGATTGTTGCTGTAGCAAGCCTGTGGCAACAGGTGCGCTTGTTTCAAAACGGTCTATCTGGCCTGCGCTGTTCTTAACAGCATCTACCCAATAAGTATTATAGGCCAGGCTGGCTCCAAGCGGAAATTCAGTTTCCACCCTTGAATCTTTGAGGCCGCTGTTGTTCAATTCTTCAGCAAACTTCTGCGCAAAAGAGCTCTGGTTATTTTTTCCTTTATATAAAATATCACTATTGAAATCTGCAGTATGGTTAAATGCTATGCTGAATGCCGTATTGCGCACATTGCGCCTGCCATTGCCACTGCCCATTACAAAACCAGTAGTGCCTAAGGAAAACCTTTGTGTTTTATCCTGGTCTGTGGTGCCC
>JAEZLJ010000054.1 GCA_023415275.1 Bacteroidota bacterium | reverse complement strand
CGACCGCTCTGCCATCTCTCCGGCGCAAATATAGATGGCAGCCTCTAACCAACAAAATCATTTTCAATACTTTGCTATTTTTTTTCTTCGCCGTCCTTCTCTTTAATCAACACCAAACTTCCCAGGTCAATCTGCATCGGCAAAAGGCCAATCTTCACCACAGCCTTCTTTCCGCGCAGTTCCAGCACCTCACCCACCTGCAAATTCTTTTTCATTTTTACCTTGTCTCCTACTTTGATATCTCCATTCACTTCTTCATATTTGGAGTCCAGTTGCTTTTGCTTTTTACTGACGGCCTTTTGTTCATTTTTCCTGAACAACAAAGAAGCCATCTCACGAACCACTTTATTTTTATCCTCTGTTTTCTTCCACTCTATTACTATCTGGCGCAGTTTGCGCTCCATATCCTTCAAATAAGCAATACGATCTTCGGTAACTTTGTTCTGCTGCTTCAACACCTCTACTTGTTGACGATGCCGCTCCTGGTCCATCACGGTCTGCATTTCCTTCTTCAGGCGCTCATTTTCCTTCAACAATCGTTGCAGGTCACGCTCCTTTTGCTGCACCATCTGCAGGTCCTGCTCGGTCCTGTTCAATAATTTATCCAGCCTGAAATGCTCCTCATCCACCAATGCCCTGGCTTTTTGAATCAGCTTCCTGTCCAGACCTATTCTTTCTGCAATAGAAAAAGTATAGGAACTGCCGGGTTTTCCTATGGTCAATTTATACAAAGGCAGCAGGTTCTTTTCATCAAAGGCCATAGCACCATTGACAATGCCTGGGGTTTTATTGGCCATCACTTTCAGGTTCAGGTAGTGGGTAGTAACTATGCCAATAGCATGTTTCCTGGCCAACTCCTCCATGATCACTTCTGCAAAAGCCCCTCCCAGGTTCGGATCGCTACCACTTCCCAGTTCGTCAATAAAAAACAAGGTTCTTCCATTGGCATTCTCCATAAAATGCTTCATACTCAACAAATGACTGCTGTAGGTACTCAATTCAAATTCAATGCTCTGCGTGTCACCTATATGTATCATCAGTTGCTTAAAGATGCCAAACTGTGAGGATGGATTGACAGGCACTAGCAACCCGCTTTGTACCATCATCTGCAGTAAGCCCACAGTCTTCATGGTTACTGTCTTTCCTCCGGCATTGGGCCCTGAGATCACCAATACCCTATTCTTTTCATCCAGTGTCAGGTCAACAGGTATGGTGGGCTTGCCAGCCCGTAGGTTATATAGATATAATAAAGGGTGACAAGCCTTTACCAGGTGCACCAATGCCTTATCACTTACCAGTGGGTACTCGCCCCTGATATCAATGGCAAATGCTGCCTTGGCCCTGATAAAATCATATTCGCCCACCACCGTATGATACACGGTCAGCAATGAAGCGTAGGCTGATAGGTGTTTGGTTAATTGCCGGAGAATGCGGTATACTTCCTTACGCTCTGCATTCTCCAGCTCGTGTATATCATTATTCAGGTCAATGGTCTCTTCCGGCTCAATAAAAGCCGTACGGCGACTATCGCTTTCACCATGCAGGATGCCCTTGACCATTCTTTTTTGCTCGGCAAAAACAGCCACGACACGGCGGCCACTCATAAAGCTTTCTTCGATATCCGCCAGGTACCCCTGTTTGTTCAATTTTCCAATGATCTTTTCAAAAGCCTTTCGGAGCTCATTGCGCTTGCGATACAATCCCATCCGGATAGATGAAAGTTCATCACTGGCATTGTCCTTCACAGTGCCGGTATCATCGATCACATCATCGATCATATTCAGAATGGCCTTTTCATAATAGGTACCTGCAATGACCTCAACCAGCCCCGGATAAGTTTCTCTTCTCTCGGGGTCGAACCAGCGAAATATGCTCTCCATGGTCATGGCCAGCTTACGAAGCATGACCAGTTGTTCTCCGGCCAGCACCGCATTTTCAATATGCAGCAGCCTCAGTTCCCTGGTAAGGTTCAATATGTAATCATTTGGAAAATAGATTCCATTCTGTAACAATTGCCGGAATTCATGAGATTGCCTCAGCTCTCTTTCGATAAATTCCTTACGTGTGTGTATGCGCAGGTCATCTGCCTTGGATTTGGAATATTCAAAACGGCATTTCTCATGCAGCAATGACCTTACCTTATCAAACTCCAACTGTACTGATGCCGATTCTGGATATAGTTTCATGCCAATACGCTAATAATCAGGTTTTGTCAAAGGTAAAGGCTCTATTTGTTCTAAAATTGGGTTAAAGCACGTCCAACCTTGTGTTAAAACTTTTTTGTTGGGATTTCATTATCTACTTTCAGATGGACATTTGTCTTCCCAAGTAATTGTATGATATCTAAAGCCATTTTATCAGTTCTTAGTTTCTGCACGTTATTTGCGTGTAACTCGGAAAAAAGCTATACAGCCATGAGCGCATCCCTTCTAAATACAGTTGAAAGGACAGATACCGATACAGCAACCTTTGGCACCGGATGCTTCTGGTGCACCGAAGCTGTGTTTGAACAGCTCAATGGGGTATTAAGCGTTACTTCGGGTTATTCAGGAGGTCATGTAGTAAAACCAACATACAAGGAAGTTTGCACCGGCGAAACAGGACATGCAGAATGTGTGCAGGTAGTGTATGAACCAGCCAAGATATCTTATGAGGAATTGCTGGAAGTATTTTTCCAGGTTCATGATCCTACCAGCCTGAATCGCCAGGGAGCCGATGTGGGCACACAATACAGGAGCGCGATCTTTTATCATAATCCTGAGCAAAAAGAAAAAGCGGAGTTCTATAAACATGAATTAGATAAAAGTGGTGCCTTCAGCAAACCCATTGTTACTGAAGTTACAGCCTTTACTAAGTTTTACCCTGCAGAGAATTACCACCAGGAGTATTACGAGCTGAATAAAAACACCAATCCTTATTGTTCTGTGGTCATCCGTCCTAAGCTGGAAAAGTTTGAAAAGGTCTTTGCCAAAAAGCTGAAAAGAAATAATTGATCCTATATCAAACCCTGTTCGCAGGGTTTTATTTTGCCCATTTTTTTAACGATTAAAAGGATGGGTATAATTATATAAATACTTCACTCAAAGGATAAAACTCCTTCACTTATAATTTTTAAAATGCCTCCCTGTGCTGTATATTGT
>JAEZLJ010000136.1 GCA_023415275.1 Bacteroidota bacterium | reverse complement strand
GTGGCTCAAGGATAGAAGCTGAGAACTGGAGCGCCATGAGTGGTGTGCTCACAGAGAACTGCTCGGAAGGCACATTGGATGTGGGCTGGATAGACAATGGCGATTGGATGGACTATTCAGTGAATGTCCCTGCAGCAGGCAGCTATACGCTCAACTTAAGAATTGCTACACCTAACTGGGGTGCGCAGTTCCAGGTTAAGAATAGCGGCGGCGCGGTGCTTTCAACAGTGAATGTTCCTACAACAGGTAGTTTCCAGACATGGCAAACCATTTCAACTACGGTAAACCTGGCAGCCGGCACCCAAACTATCAGGCTACAATCAAGTGCAAGTGCAGGATGGAATATCAACTGGCTGGAGATAGTGGGCGGTAGCTTTACCATGGCCCGCAGGTCTCCCAATATGATCATAGATCAATCAGCCACATCAACGGTAGCTGTGTACCCCAATCCTGTACAAGATGCATTCACACTGACCCTGGACAAAAACTTCACTGGCAATATAAAGGTCAGGGTAGTGAATACAGCAGGTGCAGTAGTGAAAGAATATAGGTTGCAAAAAACACAATTGCACAGCCAGGATAGGATTTCGCTTGGCAATATACCTCCAGGCAATTATTTTATCCATGTGAGTACTACTCAGGGCAGTGTAACAAAGCAGCTCATAAAACAATAACTTATCACTTCATTAGATAAAAGGCCGGTTACCCGGCCTTTATTTATGCCCTGCATTGTGCTAAATCATTACTTACAGTTCATGCAAAGGAATATAACCTCAATACGTTCCCCTAATAAGGAAAGTTTTACCCGTTAATTGCATCTCTAACACTATAAACAAGTAATAATGCGAAAGCCTTGCTTTATTTAAACGCCAAATGCCTGTTAAATCTGGTACACTTTTTTTTATACATATAGTATGAAGGCCCTGTTGATCTGTATGGTGTTGATTACCCTAAGTGTTTCTGTCAGCAATACGCAACGCTCTACCTCTCCATTAGATCCTGAAAACAAATTATTCATCATCACACTTGATGGCTTTCGCTGGCAGGACTTATACAATGGCGCTGACTCCTCGTTGATCAATGACAGTAAAATCACCCCACTCAATTCAAGCATCAAAGCACTGTATTGGGATAATGATCTTACAGAAAGAAGAAAAAAACTGATGCCTTTCTTTTGGAATGTTATTGCCAGGGAAGGCCAATTATATGGCAACCGTAAGTTGCAGAACAAGGTGAATGTTTCCAACCCCTATGCACTCTCTTATCCTGGTTATAGTGAATTGCTTACTGGCTCCGTAGATCTTACCATTAACAGTAATGCCAAAACGAAAAACACCAACCAGAACATCCTTGAATTGCTAAACAATGCCCCTGCCTATAAAAATAAAGTAGCCGCTTTTACTTCCTGGGATGTATTTCCCTATATACTTAATAAGCAACAGAGCAGCTTTGTGATCAACAGCGGGTTTGAAAATGTCAGTAGCAAGGAACTATCCATGGGACAAAAACTATTAAATACCCTCCAATCTGAGGTCATTGCAGAGAAGACAGCCACACGATACGATGAACTCACCTTTATTGCTTCTAAAGAGTACATTCAAACCAATAAACCTTCCGTGGTATTCCTGAGTTTTAGCGGCACCGATAATGCAGGCCATGACAACCGCTACGACAAATACCTGGAGCAGGCCAATAACGCAGACAGAATGATTGGTGAATTGTGGAGAATGGTGCAGGCTATGCCTGAATATGCCGGTAAAACAACCTTCCTTATTACTACTGATCATGGAAGAGGGAGCTTGCCATCCAACTGGGGTAGCCATGGCCTGTTTGTACCAGGTTCGGGTCAAACATGGTTTGCATTGCTAGGTCATAATATAGTTCCCACTGGTGAAATGAAAACCAGTAACCAGGTGTATCAAAAAGAGTTAAAAGAGCTTATGACACTCCTACTGACCAAACGATAGTTGGGCTTGCTAAGCATGCTTATCTATTGTAAAGACTGCTTCAAACGGCATAATTTTTTCCCACTTATATAGATGATGACCAAATAAATTCTTCAATAAAAACTCATCGTATGAGGAAGGAAAAAAGGGATACGCCACCTAAAAAAGGCGTCAATTCCATTCAGAAAGGTGAAAAAGGCAGGCACAGGGAATTTGAAACACCCAGCCAGCAAAGAAATAGGGATGGATTGGGAAGAGGCCAAAATGGTGCTGATGGAAATGACAGGGTAACCTCTACAAATCATTAACTCAAAAATAAAGGAGCAATTATGAAACATGATAAAAAAACAGGTGTGCATGACAGTGATAGCTTAACAGGTTCAGGAGCAAAAAGCAATGAAAGACAAAATACATCGAGCTCAGCCGGAGGTACGGCAGATATGGATCACCGCTCTGCAACAGATGCCAGTGGTAACCGTGCATCTCAAACAAGAGGCTCAGGAGTAACCACTAAAAGAACAGTGACGGGAAGTGATTTTGACGGACAGGTGGCTGATCAGTAAAATGACCTGAACAACAGTGTTGTTGACGAAGTTCTACATTAACAATACTGCCCGGTTCGATCAATTTAGATTATTGGAAAAAGATAGAACAGGCAGGAGTTTAAACATAGTCAGGCATACAATTTTTAATAATAATAACGGTTCTCAATTTTTTGACTTTTAAAATAACAGTTATGGCAGAAAACAGAAATCAAAATCAAGATCAGAATTCCAGCTCTAGCAGAAGCAATCAATCACAAAGTGGTTCTCAATCTGGTATGGGTGGATC
>JAEZLJ010000112.1 GCA_023415275.1 Bacteroidota bacterium | reverse complement strand
GTGTAAGTCCTGACACAGTGGTAGTAGCACTGGAAGGACTGCCGATGGTAGCTGCACCACCCGATACCTTGGTCCAGCTGTAAGAAGCAATAGAGCCATCAGGATCTGAGCCACTACCAGATAAGGTGACACTGTTAGCAGGCAGTGTAATATTCTGGTCAGCACCTGCATTGGCTGAAGGAGACTGGTTGGCTGCTCCATTTACAGTAACCGCCACGTCATCTGAAGCGGTAGCTCCATTATTATCGGTCACGGTCAATCGAAATATATAACTGCCCTGTGTAAGTCCGCTCACTGTGGTAGTGGCAGAGCCCGGGCTATTGATGGTAGCGGCCCCGCCTGAAACTTTGGTCCAGGAATAGGCTGTAATACTTCCATCAGGATCGGAGCCACTACCTGAGAGACTCACTGAATTAGTAGGCAGTGTGATGCTCTTATCTGCTCCTGCGTTGGCTGTGGGCGATTGATTGGGCGCTGAGTTCACATTTACGATCACATCATCAGAAGCTGTAGCACCGCTGTTGTCAGTGACTGTAAGACGGAAAGTATAGCTTCCCTGGGCCAGGCCCGTAACGCTGGTAGAAGCAGATCCGGGCGCATTAATGCTGGCTGAACCGCCACTGATCTTTGTCCAGCTATAAGATGTGATGCTGCCATCAGGATCAGACCCACTTCCGGAAAGTGTAACGGAATTATTAGGCAGGGTAATAGTTTGATCAGCGCCCGCATTGGCCGTTGGAGGCTGGTTGGGTGCTGCATTCACCGTCACATTCATATCATCAAAAGCAGTAGCACCATTGTTATCGGTTACGGTCAGCCGAAAGATGTAGCTACCCTGTGCCAGGCCACTGATGGTGGTGGTAGCTGCACCGGGACTATTGATCGTAGCTGCTCCTCCCGAGACCTTGGTCCAGGCATACGCCGTAATGCTTCCGTCCGGATCTGAACCACTGCCGGTAACTGTGACCGAATTGGTAGGGAGTGTAATGGTTTTATCTGTGCCCGCATTAGCTGTAGGTGCCTGGTTAGGCGCAGCATTCACCGTGACGGTGACATCGTCAGATCCTGTGGCACCTGCATTATCAGTTACAGTGAGCCTGAAGATGTAGGAGCCTTGCGTCAAGCCGCTTACAGTAGTAGAAGCAGCGCCGGGGCTGTTGATAGTAGCAGCACCTCCCGACACTTTCGTCCAGCTATAGGAGGCTATGGACCCATCAGGATCGGAACCCGAGCCGGTTAAAGAAACAGAGTTGGTGGGAAGTGTAATAGTTTTATCAGTACCTGCATTGGCGGTAGGTGCCTGGTTGGGGGGCGGCCCGCTGCCCCGGGTGTATTGCAGCATCCATTGATACACATTCAGGGTGTTATTCGGAGGCACGGCACCTGCCAGTGTGCTATACCAGCTATCATGGCCGGTGGCATCGAAAATGGTCACCTTGGGCGGTGGATTGCAACCCAGCATGGTAATGGTATCGGTGTAACCGGTAGTATATTTTAGATCTACTCCATCATCAAAACGGTTATGAAATGCCCAGATTGGCAGGTTGGTGCTTGCAATGACCTTTGACTTAGCCAATGTGGGGGTATCTGTTCCGGTAAAAGGAACGATGGCTGCCAGGCGGTTGGAATACAAGGCACTGCTACCGGCATAATTCCAAACAGAACCAGCACCCGTGCTGATACCCACCAGGTAAATTCGCGAGGTGTTTACCCGGTAATGAGAGACGGCATAATCAATCATGCCATTGATCTCGGCCGCCGTAGGATAGCGTTGCCAGATAGGGATGGTGATCTGTGGCGTAAAGATGATGAACCTATGGGTTTGCCCATTGACAGTGAAGGACGTAGGGAAGGTTCCTTCATTAATGTATTTGGGAGGCCCGTTGTTATACAGCTTCTGCAAATCGGTAAGGCTGCCGTTGCCCGTTTCTCCTATGCCTTCGAGGAATACAATAAGCGGATAGGTTTGTGTACCCGTGTTATAACCTTCAGGAAGGTATTCGGCAAAGCCATTGCATTCAGCATTGATATAAACATTGGGTCGTAAGGTTTGTACCTGGCTATTTGCCTGGAAAGAAATGACAAGGGCAAATAAAAGGAATAGCAGGCATGGAAGGGCAGTGTAAAATCTTCTCATAAAAAAAGTGGATGCATTCTTGAAAAATGGATTACAAAGTATAGGGTAGGAGTACTATAAATATATGATAAATACTTTATTAATCCTACCAAAACCACGCCATCCGGAATTGGGAAGATGGGGAGACTATTCCTAAACAGGATTTGTCCTTCCTGTATTTTAAAAAGGTGTTGAAGGCAGCCTTTCAAGGCAGGGAAAATGTGTAAAATCCGGTACAATTCTTTAGCCGGACCCCTAAAGCCGTTATCTCACATATTATAATTCTAATGTGCGCCTCGACGCAGGGACAGGTAATCCAGGTAGTAAATGATCTTGACTGAAAAGTTGTTTTGCTGCGGGGTATTCAACACATTGGAGAAATTAGTGTGGTACTGGTTCCTGGTCTGTTGGTCAAACAATTGGGAAGCATCTTTCCAGGCTATGTTGATAAAGCTGCCGGGCGCAAATTGCCAGGTATATACCATATCGATATTGAACAGGTTCAGGTTTTTATTCGGATCCTGGTCAACAGCGTTCATGGCCTCCAGGTAACCATCCTGCTTCAAATTAAAGAATTGGGTATAGTGCACCTTACTCCAGTAATGTCTTGCCCTGAAGGTGAGGCCCATTTTAATATTGAAATTGTACTTGACATTAAAGATGTTCTCCACCGTATTGCGGTTTCTCAAGCCAAATAAGATGCTGTCGCCTCCCTGGCTGATAAATCCAAAGCCTGCATCACGCTTGCTCCAGTCCAGGTCATTGGTAAGCGCTACCGAAAGCCTATCTGAAAAGCGGTATCGGTTTCCTATTATTACCTGGCTGCCATGGGCATCATATTTTGCAGAATGGGTTTGGAGCATCTCCAGTGATAGGCTGTATTTCTTTGCTGTATTGGTATTCACAAAAAATCCTGTGCTGAATGACCCCGGCGTTTTGAAAACCCTTCCACTGGTCCTGGGTTCATAAAAATCATTCTGTTCGGGTGAGTAGCGGGCATTCAGGCCAATGTTCCATAGGTTTTTCAACTGGCTGTTGATATTGGTGTTCACGGTGAAATACTGGAAGCTCCTTGGTTTGAAACGCTGGGAATAATTGGCCCTTAGCTGGAAACGTATGTTGTTATAAAAAGCTTTTGGCTTTAGGATCTTGTACCACATGCCGGTGCCGTAATTGAAATAATTATTGTTGGTAAAGTATCCCATGTCATTCTGCTGGTAATGCTCATCTGCCATAAAATGGTCCACTTCAAAGCTGAAGGGACCCCTGAACTTGCCGAGGTTCACCTCGTAATTGTACCCAGACAGTGTTTGACCGGGGGCGGGTTGTCCAAATAAACGGCTATTGGCTACCTTTCCCCAAAAGTTCCAGTCGATATTATTATCATACAGATCCCAGAGTGCGGCCGTGACATTGGCATCATAATCTTTTCCATTTCTCAATACATTGGTATTGACCAGGGTGACGCTTGAATTATTCTTGAGTGTCTGGTCAAGCACTAAAATATTATAGTTGGTCAGGGGGTTGGTCTCTACCTTGTATTGCTCCTTATTATTGTTTTCAATGGTGGCATACTGCGGTTTGATGATGGCATTGAAAAAACCTATTCCCAGGCCGCCAGCTGTACGTCCGCTGATCTTGGTGGCGTTCAGCAACTTGGTTTCCGATGGATTTTGAATAAGGGTCTCTCCCGGGTTCAGGTTATTCAAAGGCAGGGAATAATTGATGGGTTGACCACCAATGCGGCGGCTGTAAAACAAGTTGCCCTTATTGAATAATTCGGTGCCTTCGGTAAAGAAAGACCGGTTCTCGTTATACCGCACTTCGAAAGGTGTGAGATTCAGTACCTGGTTGTCGCTTTGCACCTGTCCAAAATCCGGGATCAGTGTCATGTCCAATGTGAAGGCCTTACTGATGCCATATTTTACATCCATACCTCCATTGATAGTGGATCTCCAGTTCTTATTGCCCGACGCACTTCTGTCCGCATAGGCTGAAAGGTAGGGAGAAAAGGAAAGTCTTATAGGTGATTGAATATCACTAATGCCTTTCCAGGTACCGGCCTGGTTCATGGTGCCGAATTTATTGGGATCGAGAGGACTCCAAAGAAACTGCTGGCCGGTGCGGGTGCGCCGGCGTACGAAGTTGATGCCCCAGCTTTGCACTTTTTCCTTGCTGAAGCGCAATGCGGAATAAGGTATGCGCATTTCAAATGTCCATCCATTATCACCGATATGGGTAGCCGTTTGGAACACAGTGCTCCAGGCCGCATCTTCATTATTGAGAAAGTATTTGGTATCCAGCTGTTCGCCAAGGGGTGTAACATAAAAGCCTACACCATTGATCTTATCCTGGTAGGTGTCGAACATGACACCCGCAAAATCATTGATGCCTATCTGGTCGCGACCTACTAATTCTGTAGAAATGCTGTCCCTGCTATTTTCGTGCATATACATTGCTATAAACACGGCATTATCATCATACAGTATAAAAGCTTCTGTTTTGGTGCTTTCCTGCTCCTTTCTTCCGGACAGGGGACGTTGTTCAATAAAATTGCTGGCCACCGCAGCAGATGCCCACGCGGGATCACTGAGATCACCATCTATTTTTATTGGTAATGAGGTTTTTACTGCACTTAAGCTGCAGGGAGAAGGTTGTGCCTTAGCAAAGGTGGTAGCTAACAATAATAATCCTAATACTATCATTGAGCCGGATCTGCCGGTATTGCTGAAAATGCGCACTGGTGGTATTCGTTTTAATTGGGGCGCAAGATGTGTATTCTTTAAGAAACTGGACCAATGATAGTAGATGAATGGCTGATATGGCCTTATGAATCGCGAATAAAATGGGTTTATTAAATATAAAGCCTTTCCTGCTTGTCCATTAGTAACTTTAAAAGGAACTCCTTACTTCTTACATTTTAATTATTAAGCATGAAACTTCTTTTTCTGATCCTGTTCGGCTTTACGGCTGGTAACAGCTTTGCCCAGGTAGACACAGGATTTTTAAAGTCATTAAAGGCGCTGGATACGGCTAATATATTGAAATCAGATACGCTTGCCCCGCCTAATGATGTATTAACCCAAAAGATCAAATTACTAAGAAGTGAAAGAAGGGGATTGACCACGGAAAACATTATGCGTATTAAGCTAATGGAGGAACAACAGAAAGACACCGTGCATTCCAAAGAATTTTATACTGCTTTACAGGAGGAGTTGACGAGTGGCTCAACAGGCCAGCTTCTGGAAAACAGCATTGTGAATTTATACAGGAATCACTTTACCGAAAGGGAAGTTGATGACCTGATAGCTTTTTATAAAACAAGTGCAGGGAAAAAGATGGATAGTGAATTCATTTTATTGATGGTGCAATCGGTGAAGGGTGCAGAACAGCTATTGAAAATAGCAGCCAGGAAGGTAGAAGGACGACTTAAAAAACAATAAGCTATTCTGCGTCGTTCAGTTCTGTAGACTGTCTTATGTACAATTAAGTGTTAACGAAAGGTATTTAAGTGATTCTTTTACTTTTGCGTGGAGGTAAAATAACCAGGCACACCGAAGTATAACATGCAGATTGAAAATTCCACTGATCAGGATTTTGATAAGATCATTGAACTATATGATGCAGCTATCGCTTACCAGAAAACTAAGTTTAAAAGACACTGGGAGCCCTTTGATGAAGCCATGATCAGGACGGAAATCAGGGAACAAAGGCAATGGAAGATCATTCTGAATGGACAGGTAGCCTGCATATTTGCCACCACCCATTCAGATCCTTATATATGGAAGGAAAAGAATACTGATCCTTCAGTGTATATACACCGCATTGTAACCGATCCTGGGTTCAGGGGTAATCATTTTATTAAGCACATCATAACATGGGCGAAAACTTATTGCAAGCTACAGGGACTGGAATATATCAGGATGGACACCTGGGGAGACAATGACGAGTTGGTGAACTATTACCAGCAGTGTGGTTTTGAACTATTGGGAATTGTCATTCCAGACCAAACAGGTAAGTTGCCAAAACATTATTCAGCCATCACCCTGGCCCTGCTGGAGATAAGGATTGAGCAGTAATAATGGCCTTTTAATTAAACAGCTGTAGTTGCCTGATGGTGCGTTTTCTCTCCCAACACTTCTTTCGCCCGCTGTAATGCCATTTCGAAATCCGGCGTCACATACCGTTTTCCTATCTGGAATAGCAACCTTGATTTGCGGAACTCTTCAAGCACTGGTGGCTGAATGCCACTAATGATCAATTGCATCTTATCATGACGGCACATGCGCAATACATCCTTGATGGTGTGGATGCCCGTGGCATCTATCACCGGCACATGGCGCATGCGAACAATGAGCACTTTTGGTTTCTTTTCAATGACCCTGATG
The DNA here is from genome assembly GCA_023415275.1 of Bacteroidota bacterium. Taxonomy (GTDB): domain Bacteria; phylum Bacteroidota; class Bacteroidia; order Chitinophagales; family Chitinophagaceae; genus Flavisolibacter. The sequence continues at coordinate 2,705 of JAEZLJ010000112.1, read as the reverse complement.
GCATCTTTGAATTTATAAGCTGCTCCAAAGAACATGGGCCCAGTCAATTCAAAAACCTCCACTCCATGAGGAATGGAATACTTGTTCACTGCATTGGCATCTTTTGAGGTCTGTTTATTTTCCGCCAGGTAACTACTGACGTTGCTTACTTTGATCATCTTTCTCATGAAAAGAAAAACAGCCAGTACCATACCTATTTCTATAGCAAGCGTAAGATCGAAGAGCACTGTGAGCAGGAAGGTTGTGATCAAGACAGTAGCATCGCTGCGGCTGCCCCTGGCGATGGCGATAAATGTGGAGTGCTCACTCATATTGTAAGCTACTATAACCAATATACCTGCCAGGCAGCTCATAGGGATCAACGTGGCCCACTTGCCTACAAGCAACATGATCACCAGCAGGGTGAGAGCATGTACCATGCCTGCCACAGGCGTGCGACCACCATTCTTTACATTGGTGGCGGTCCTGGCAATGGCACCAGTTGCGGGAATGCCACCAAAAAGTGCAGAAGCTATATTGGCGCCGCCCTGCGCTACCAGTTCCATATTACTCTTATGATTACCACCTATCATACCATCCGCCACTACTGCAGAAAGCAGGCTTTCAATACCACCCAATATGGCGATGGTGAATGCAGGACGCACAGAATCTTTAATGATACTCCAGTCAAGGTGTGGAACCCCAGGAGTAGGTAGTGAGGAAGGTATGCTGCCAAAGCGGCTTCCAATGGTCTCCACAGGTAGCTTAAATAATTGCACTGCCAAAGTTGCCAGCAGAATGGCTACCAGTGAGCCTGGAATAATATGCGTGATTTTTGAAAAGAAAATGATAATGAGGATAGTGGCAACGCCTATGCATACTGCATACAAGTTGATATGGGAGAAGTGTAGGAAATAAGCCTTCCATTTATCTATGAAATCTGCCGGAACATTTCCCATGGTCAATCCGAGAAAGTCCTTGACTTGTGAAGAAAATATTATGACCGCAATACCAGTTGTAAATCCTACAATAAGTGGATGGGGAATAAATTTGATGACGCTTCCAAACCGGGCAAAGCCCATAAGCATCAGCATAATACCAGCAATGAAGGTAGCTATGATGAGCCCATTGACACCGTACTGCTGTACTATGCCATACACAATCACAATAAAAGCCCCTGTGGGTCCGCCGATTTGTACCCGGCTGCCACCAAAAGCAGAAATAATAAAGCCTGCAATGATAGCAGTAAAAAGTCCCTTCTCGGGAGAGACACCGGAGGCTATGGCAAAGGCAATGGCAAGCGGCAGCGCTACAATGCCAACTATGATACCGGCTACCAGGTCTTTGAGAAATTGTTCCTTGCTATATTCTTTAAGAGTATCAACTATTTTAGGTTTGAACATAGACTGGTATTTAAAGGATATGGTTTATTCATTGAGCAGGCACAGATAGGTGCCTGAGGTAGGCCTGCGCAGCTTCTAATTTTCTATTGTGTTCATTAGCCAGCGGGCTACTCACCAGGTCATTGAGCTCTTCGATGATGTAATTGACATAACGGTTGAATGCTTTCTCCCTGTTATCTTGTTTTTTTACGGTTATAAGATTCTCCTTGATTCTATACTTTACTTCTTCGACAGAATCAGCTTTAAATATCTCATGGATCAATTGGCTGCGATAAATCTTCATGCTCACCGATGCTTTCATATATATGTGATGGGGTTGGATTGAAACTGATAAGTACTGGCTATATGCTGATAATGGATCAACATTCCCTGGAATTCCTGGTATCGTTGGAATGGTGCTCATACTTTGATCCAGAACTTTAAAAGGTTATCATAATGCGTTTTTACCACATAATAGCAGGGTGGTATTTCATCTTCCAGGCTATGGTAGGTTGCTATCCGGGTACCCTGTGGCAATTGTTCGAGTTGTTTATACAGGTAACGATTGTAATAATTGTAAAGGGAGGAAGAATATTGAATGCTTGAATCAATTTTTTCTGTTCCATCCAGGTTCTCGTAAAAGGAATTAAAAAAATAGAAATGGTCATAAGCAGCCAGGTCCAATTGGGTAAAGTTGCCATGCATAAAGAATGCATTCTCCAATTGTAAATCTGATTTGACACCACAGGCAATTTCATGCAGGTCCTTGCGCTGTTCAATACCATAAAATAGACCTGATGGTTGGTAGTAAGCAGCCGCCAGGCAAAACTTGCCTACCCCGCTACCAATATCCAATACCCTGGAACCTGCCGATGGTATGAGGAAGTCTGCTGCGCAACGGGACACCTGTAAGGGTGTCCAATGCCGTGTTGCCTTTTTCTGGACCATAGGTGGATACAGATGGTGGAATTCCCTGTCATCATGGAATACATCCATCTTGTAATGATTTTTGGAAAATGCTTCATTCATATTGGATAAACTTCTTTGTTTTGCTACAACCACACTGATTCTTGCATCAGGAGATTGCAATTGATATTTGAATGGAGTAATTAAACAGGGTGGCCAATCAGCTTAGCAAAATTACCATGGGGGCGTGGTGGAAATAGTAATTCTTATCACTTCAAAAAGTAACTTTTATCACTTATTAAAATAGTTTTGTAGGGTATGAGCCTTAAAGGGATCTTTCCTATAGACAAGTGGGGATTTAATAATAATTCCATACTTACTGAATTGCCGGCTATGGAAATGGAAAGGCTTATGGCACATAGCAGCGAGCAATTATAC
>JAEZLJ010000175.1 GCA_023415275.1 Bacteroidota bacterium | reverse complement strand
TTTTTTGCTTTTATAGTCAATCCAATGCGGGCCGAATCCCTGAAAACATGGGTGTCTACAGCCATATTAGGCTGTTTATCAATGACTGAGGTTATAACATTGGCGGTTTTGCGGCCTACGCCTGGCAAAAGAACCAGTTCTTCCACTGTCATAGGAATTTCTCCTCCAAAGCGATCCATGACCATTTGGGCCATACCCATCAGGTGCCTGGTTTTATTGCCGGGGAATGAAATGCTTTTGATGATGGCAAACAGATCATCATAATCAGCCTTAGCTAATTTTGCCACCGTGGGATACATGGCAAACAAGGCCGGGGTGGTCATATTCACCCGCTTATCAGTGCATTGCGCAGATAATATTACGGCAACTAATAATTCGTATGGGTTCCCGAAAACAAGTTCTGTTTCGGCTTCAGGGCGGGTGATCTTAAAATAATCTATAACTGCTTGAAAACGTTCAGGCCTTGTCATGGGCCTCAAAGTTACAGGTAGAACAGATCAATTGAAGGCAATGAAAATGAAGGAGGGTCAGCTTTTGATCTTTTCCTTTTCAGTCACTTTCGCCGCATACTTCATTACATTCAGTATTACTTCAGTGCGGGGCGAGGTGGTAATAGAGTCGAGTCTTTTCATAGAAGTTTTCAAAACTTCCAGTTTTTCTCTTAATGTCCAATCTGTTTGTAATGCCTCTTCAATCGCTGCGGTAACTTCAGGACTGGTTTCTTTATATAAATAAAGAATCAGATCCTCAGGTGAGTAATTGTGCATAGTATCCAATAAAGCTTAAAAAATATAAGGGTCCAGTATTTCGATATTCGATACTATAAACGTGCTTGAAAACTTCTTATTGTGCAGTGCGCACTATTCTTTTGCTGTGGCTGGTTCAACAATGTAAAGGTCTTCATTGTCTTTTTTCATCATGTATTTCTCCCGCGCGTATTTTTCAATAGCAGCAGGATTTGATTTCAGTTCTTCCAAAGCCTTTCTTTCCTTGCTGATCTCTGAGGCAAAATATGCCTTGCTATCCTGCAATTGCCTTAACTCCCTGCTTCTTTCGCGTTGAGTAAGAATGTCTTTTGCATCAAAAAAAATCATCCAGATTACAAAAGCTATCAGGCTCAGGATATACTTATTCTTTAGCCAGGATGGAATATGTGCAAGAAATTTCATGTGAGTGGGGAATGAAAAATGGTGTCTTTATGCTAAAATAATGGAAAAAGCTATAATGTAAAATGCAAAATGAAAAATCTGTTAAGATGCCTGCAAGTTGGTATTTTAAAAGGGTTCAGCCAGACCTATTGATTGATATTTTCCAAACCAGCTTTATCACCTTTTCAAATCCCCATTCCGACCCATCTGCACCGGGTTCATCTCATTTTAGCATGACTAAAAGGTTTTCTTTTACCGCCGGCCATTCTTCTTTCAGAATGCTGAAAATAACTGTATCCCTCAGACTTCCATCCGGCCTGTACCCATGATTTCTCAAAACACCTTCCCTGATGCCTCCAATTTTCTGTACTGCCTTTTGTGACCTAATATTCTGCCCTGCCACATAAAATTCCACCCGGTTATATCCCAATTTTTCAAATGCGTATTGCAACAACAGCAACTTACATTCTTTGTTATGCAGCTTGCCCCAAACAGAAGGAATATACCAGGTATAACCAATGGTCACCCTTTTATCCTTTGGCTCTATGCCATATAACCTTGTCATGCCTACTATATTCTCAGTAGCACATTCCCGGATGATAAAGGCCTGTTGGCTGCCGAGCGCATGAGGATCCAGTGCTGTTTTCAGGTAGTTTTCCACTTGTTCCTCATAAGTCTCATTGATCAGTAAGGTCTTGGTATATTCCCAAATCCTTTCATCTTTTGCCAATTCCTTCAAAATGGGAAAATGTTCAGGTGCAAGTTTTTCCAGGTAAACTGTTTTCCCTTGCAAGGCTGTAAGATCAAAATCCATATGAAAAAAGAAAGCCACCCGGAGGTGGCTTATATTTTACTTTCCAAATTTTAAGTTATTGGAAGGGTAGTAGGCCGAAGCGCCCAGGAGTTCCTCTATGCGGATCAACTGGTTGTACTTGGCTATCCTGTCTGTACGGCTCGCAGATCCTGTTTTGATCTGGCCACAATTGAGCGCCACTGCAAGGTCGGCAATAGTTGTATCTTCTGTTTCGCCACTTCTATGGCTCATAATAGTATTGTAACCATTGTGCTGGGCCATGGTTACTGCATTGATGGTCTCTGTAATAGTTCCAATCTGGTTCACCTTAACCAATAAGCCGTTGGCAATGTTTTTATCAATACCCTGTTTCAGGCGCTTTACATTGGTTACAAAAAGATCATCACCCACCAATTGTACTTTTTTTCCTAAAGCTTCCGTCATCATTGCCCATCCTTCCCAGTCATCTTCAGCCATTCCATCTTCAATTGAGATGATAGGATACTGTGCCACCCAATCAGCCCAGTATTTCACCAACTGTTCGCTGGTCATGGTCTTGCCATCGCTTTTATGGAAAATATATTTACCGTCTTTGTATAATTCACTGTTGGCTGCATCCATGGCAATATAAACCTGGGAACCAGCTTTATATCCGGCTGCATCAATTGCCGCCAGCACTGTTTCAATGGCTTCTTCATTCGAACCGATATTTGGTGCGAAGCCACCTTCATCACCCACGTTGGTGCTGTATCCTTTTTTCTTCAATACAGATTTTAAGGCGTGAAAAATCTCAACGCCCCAACGCAATCCCTCGCTGAATGAAGAGGCACCCACCGGCATTACCATGAATTCCTGGAAGTCGATCTTATTGTCAGCATGAGCACCACCGTTCAGGATGTTCATCATTGGTACGGGAAGCGTTTTGGCATTAGTGCCTCCAATGTAACGAAACAAAGGAAGAGAAGCTTCTTCAGCTGCTGCCTTGGCTACAGCCATACTTACAGCCAGCATGGCATTGGCGCCCAACTTGCCTTTATTCTCAGTAGCATCCAACTCTATCATTAACTGGTCAATACCCGTCTGGTCGGCCACATCATATCCAATGATCTCTTTGGCTATAATATCATTCACATTTTCCACTGCTTTAAGCACGCCTTTACCTACATATACTTTCTTATCATTGTCCCGCAACTCCACTGCTTCGTGTACGCCTGTGCTGGCACCACTGGGCACAGCGGCCCTTCCAAATGCACCTTCATCTGTTACCACATCTACTTCTACTGTTGGATTGCCACGGCTATCTAGAATTTGTCTGGCGAAAATTTCGGCTACGTAACTCATTGTTGTAGTTTATAGTTTTTATGTTTTAGTTATCTAACCAGGAAGAGCCTTCGGAAGTAATTCATTAACTACCCTGTGAAATATTACCTGTCAATGACCGGAATACTTCTTCCAGGCTCTGGTTTTCACTTTGCAAAGAAACAATATCAAGATTATTTTCGGCCTCTAACTTTTTTAATGCCTTCCTTACAGTGTCGGGGTCGGTGGTTTCAATGGTAAAGCTAAACCTGTCCAGTTGCGACACAGATTGAATACCTGGAAGTCTTTTTATCCACTCTGGTTCCAGTGGCTCTTTGAAACTTACCTTGATGATATTCATATTGGAATGTTGCTGCAATTGCTGCAAGGTGTTGTCGGCTACCAGTTTTCCCTTATTAATAATGATCACCCTGTCACAGATAGCTTCTACTTCCTGTAGTATATGGGAAGAGAAAAGCACCATTTTATTCCTGCCCTGTTCCCTGATCACATTTCTTATCTCCAGTATCTGGTTAGGATCCAGGCCACTGGTGGGCTCATCCAGGATCAGCACTTCCGGATCGTGCAACAAGGCTGCTGCCAGTCCTACTCTTTGTTTATAACCTTTTGATAGCTGGCCTACGCGTTTTTTGCTTTCAGGTGTCAATCCTGTCAGCCGGATCACATCTTCAATTCTCTTTTTCTTGTCAGCTATTTCATGCACGTCCGCAATAAAATCCAGGTATTCCCTTACATACATATCATAATACAGGGCGTTGGACTCGGGGAGATACCCTATTTTTTTCTTGGCAGCAAGAGGATCTTTAGTAACGTCTATACCGCTTACCCTGATATCACCTGCATCTGGTTGAAGGTAGCCGGTGATCATTTTCATGGTAGTGGATTTGCCCGCCCCGTTAGGGCCCAGGAAGCCAACAATCTCCCCTTTATTTACCTTGAAGGATATTTCGTTGACTGCTTTTTGTTCACCGTATAGCTTGAGTAAGTTTTTTACTTCAATGGACATTGTTCAAATGTACGCAGTAATTTAAGTCGTTATGTAAGCTCCAGGTTCATGTTTTGATTTCTCCATCATAGGCGCCCTTCCATGCATACCATCCAAAAATAGTAAGCCCTATGGCAATGGGAGTAAAGATGCCTATAATGATGATCCAGGGAAGTGGTTTATGAATATCTGCCGTTCCGCCTGCAGCAATATTTTGAATGGCATTGATTATTAATGCTGCTATGGCCAGAGGCCCTAAAGCCATCCACAATATTCCCAGGTTTCTTTTAATCTTATCCATATCAATTTATTTTGTTAGTGATGGTTCCATGCTGCCCATTTCTGGCTCAACGGCTGGCTCCATGATCACATGTTCTTCTATTTTATTGGAAAGGTATAAGCCTCCAATTAGCAGGCATAAAGCAGCCACGCCTATAGGATACCACAAACCTGATAAATAGTTTGTGCCGGGAATGGTAGTGATAAGGGTAGCTATGAATGGCACCAGGCCTCCAAAAACACCATTGCCAATATGATAGGGAAGAGACATGGAAGTATAGCGAATTCGTGTAGGGAACATTTCTACCAAAAAGGCAGCAATGGGTCCATAAACCATGGTTACAAATAACACCATGGCTGCGACAAGCATGATCATCTTCCATTTGGTGCTTGTATTCAATACAACTTCCTTGATCGTTTTTACACCGGCTGCTGAAGTGGTGGTAGCCATCTTCAATACTGTGCCATCTGAATAACTGGTCAGAACTGCAGGCACATTCATGTTACTGCCTACCTGACCTTCAATTATGGTATTAGTAATGACCTCTTTTTTGGAAGTGTCGGATAGTGAAAACAACTGTTGAAAAATGGGCCGGTATAAAAGCACGCCTAATAACATTCCGAGCAGCATGATCTTTTTCCTTCCCCATTTATCCGACAAAGCGCCAAATACCACAAAAAATGGAGTGGCTATCAGCAATGCTATCATGATGATGAAATTGGCCTGCTCGTATTCCACATTACATTTGGTCAGTATAAAGCTTTGCGCATAAAATTGGCTGGTATACCAGATCACTCCCTGGCCCATGGTAGCACCAAACAAAGCCAATAGCACCATCTTGAAGTTCTCTTTATGTCCAAAGCTTTCTTTGATAGGATTGACAGAAGTTTTGCCTGTTGCTTTTAATTGTGTGAACAAAGGCGACTCTTTCATCTTCAACCGTATGAAAATAGAAACGAGCACTAATACAATGGAAAGCAAAAAAGGGTATCGCCATCCATTGCCATTATTGAATTCATCCACACCAACAACTCTTCTTATGCCCAGGATGACCACCAGTGAAACAAACAATCCCAAAGTGGCAGTGATCTGTATCCAACTGGTAAAAAATCCTCTCCGGTGTTCAGGAGCATGTTCTGCCACATATGTGGCAGCACCACCATATTCTCCTCCTAATGCCAGGCCTTGCAACAGGCGTAGCAAAAGCACAATGAAAGGTGCCCAGGCTCCTATGGTTTCATAGGAAGGTACCAGCCCAATCAAAAAGGTAGAGCCACCCATTAATATGAGCGTTAGCAAAAAGGTGTGCTTCCTGCCAATCAGATCACCAAGCCTTCCAAACACCAGCGCACCAAACGGCCTTACAATAAAGCCTGCAGCAAAGGTGGCCAGCGTAGCCAGCAAAGCTGTTGTTGGATTGCCTGGCGGAAAAAATTTAGCGGCAATTATAGTTGACAGGCTGCCGAAAATGTAAAAGTCATACCATTCAATAAGGGTGCCCACAGAGGATGCGGTAATGATCTTCCAGATACCCTTTGCAGGGGTTTGTTCCATTGGTCCAGGTTTAATTTTAAATATAAGGAAAGATTCCCTTACCAAATATTTGAGTGGGAAAGCCAACAATCATTTCTTCCTTAAAGCTTGTTCCATATTAAGCACTGATTGATGCCGGGCTGCGGTTATGTAAACCCGTTGTATCTCCGTATTGAACCCGTATTTTCCCCGTATCATACCCGCTTGCATACAGGGATACTACGGGGATACAAAGGAGAATGAACAAGGATAAAGTGGTGATACTATATAGTAGCATGGAAGTAGGGAATGGTTAGAATAGCCAATAACAGGTAGTAGAATATTTTGAGCTGGTTGTATGTAAAAAAGAAATGTTGTAAAGAACAAAAGGCTTTCCCTGGTTAGGAGAAAGCCTTTTACCATTATTAAAGTCACCTGATTGATACAAACGTTTTACATTACACAGGCAACACACTTTGAAGTGGTAAAAAAACACTTGCTACAGGTCATCATATTCATATATGGGATCTAGCGGAGTACCTGCCGTCATTTCAAATACAGGTTTGATAATGCCATCTTTCAAGCCATATACCCAGCCATGCAGGTGTGGTACATGTTCTGTTTTCCATGCACGTTGAACAATGGATGTTTTAGCCAGGTGAATAACCTGCTCCTTTACATTCAGTTCCACCAACCTGTCGCAACGTTGTTCTTCATCCTTTATAGCCTCCAGTTCTTCGCTGTAAAGCCTGTACACATCCTTGATATTGCGCAGCCACATGTTAAGCACGTACTTGAAATCATGATTGGTCATGGCTGCCTTGATACCTCCGCAGCCATAGTGCCCGCAAACAATGATATGCCTTACTTTTAAATGGGTCACTGCATAATCCAGCACACTCAACAGGTTCACATCCGTGTGTATAACCAGGTTGGCTACGTTGCGGTGTACAAATATTTCACCTGGCTGCGTCCCTGTGATCTCGTTGGCTGGTACACGACTGTCGCTACAGCCGATCCATAAAAATTCAGGTGTTTGTAATTTAGCCAGGCGCTCAAAATATTCTGCATCGTCTTCTTTTTTCTCTGCTGCCCAGGCTTTATTCTCCAATAACAATTTTTCGTATGATTTCATTTTCTCTGTTTTATGGTTTTCAAATTTATCTTGCTTTCAGGTTTTATTAATCAGTTTGACACAATATTATTCTCCATGATGGGTGTCTTAGCTTGTATGGTTGTTATTCCGTGCCGTTTCGTTGTTGCCGTTTTTACTTGCACCCGGATGTTCTTCAGGCCTGCATGGCGTGTAAAATCTTCTATGACCTCCACTACATCTTTATCTATAAAATCGGCACGGCTGGCATCTATCAGCACAAAAGCATCTTCGGGAACCTCTTCCAGTTTATTCTTGATATAAGGCTTATTTAAAAAGGTCACATCCTTTCTTAAACGGAATAAATAACTGTTATCATCATGAACAATGAAAACAGAGGTCTTGAAATTACTTCTGATGATAAAAAACATACTTACACCAATACCGATCAATACGCCAATCAACAGGTCAGTGAACAGGATAGCCAGAATGGTCAGCACAAAGGGTAAAAACTGATCCCATCCTTTTTTATAATAGTCTTTAAATAAGGAAGGCTTGGCTAGTTTATATCCTGTAAAGATCAGGACCGCTGCCAGTGCTGCCTTAGGTATCATATTCAATACAGATGGAATGAGTGCCACGCAAAGCAACAGAAGGGCGCCATGCATCATAGTGGACATTTTACTTTTAGCTCCTGCGTTCACATTGGCCGAAGAGCGCACAATGACGGATGTAATAGGCAAGCCGCCTACTAAACCTGAGAGCATATTACCAATACCCTGGGCTTTCAACTCCCTTTCTTTATTGGTTACACGCTGGTAGGGATCAAGATCGTCTATGGCTTCTATGCTTAATAAAGTTTCCAGGCTGGCCACCAGCGCCAGCGTAAGGCCCGCTATCCATACTTCCTTATTAGCAAAGCCTGCAAAATCAGGCATAGTGAAAAACGAAAAAAACTCTGAAGCTGAAGAAGCCTGTGGCAGGCTCACCATGTGTTGCGGATCCAATGCATAAGCCGACCCACCTGCCATATATAGTATACCTATCCCTATAAGCACTACTATCAGGGGCGCCGGTACCAGCTTGATGAATCCTTTTTTACCAGCTGTAAATTTTTCCCATACAAATTGAAAGGCGAGGGATACAAAGCCTATAACGACAGCCACCGGTGCCAGTGATTTAAATGCATGCACAATACCACTGAATGTATTTTCCTGGTTGGGCTGTTTAAATGATTCATTGCCTTCATAGTTGCTATCATAGCCTACCAGGTGAGGAAGCTGTTTGAGTATTAATATCAATCCAATTGCCGCCAGCATGCCTTTGATCACGCTATTAGGGACAAAATCCCCTATAATTCCTGCCTTCAAAAATCCAAAAAGCACTTGCAATGCTCCACAAATAACAACTGCAAGTAAAAATGTTTCAAACGATGGCAGCTTAAGTATGGCGGCAGCCACAATGGCTGTAAGCCCGGCAGCAGGTCCGCTGACGCTTAATTGAGATCCGCTTAAAAAGCCGATAACGATGCCGCCTATAATGCCGGCTATCAAGCCACTGAACAAAGGTGCATTGGAAGCTAGTGCCACACCCAGGCAAAGCGGCAATGCAACAAGAAAGACTACGATAGATGCAGGTATATCTGCACCAAGATTTTTTATAGAAAAGGTTGAACGCCTCATCTCCATTAAATTTTTTAGTGAGTAAATACAGGTCAGGGAAAGCTTATTGTACAAGGGAATGCACACGGGTACAATGTTTCCTTTGGAAAGAAATCCAATAAAATAAAATACAAGAAACTGAGGCTAGGCTTCCGGAGGAGGAGAGATGAGTTCAGGATGAAAAGCAAAATACAAAGCTGAAGAATGACACTTATGGTGTACCGTCACTAATGTGAAGTAGTTCTCGGTATGGTGCGTCTCGTGCAGGTATTCAGATAAAGTATTGGTGACGTTATGCGTTTTTTCTTCTGTGGTGTTGGATAAAGGGTTGTTGGTTTGGTCAGATGTGTTGCGGGATTTTTGTTCAGTTTGTTCTTTACCCAATTGCTGACCCTGGTACACATAAGGAAGGCTGATGGTAAGCCAGGCAAGTGTAACCAGCATTAACAAGCTGGATATCTTTTGCCAGATATTTCCTTCGTTCCTTTTGTGATTCATCAGACCGCAAAAATAAAGGAATCAGCAGGTATTCCTATTATCAAGTGTTATATAAATACTATTATTATCGGTAGAGATATCAGAATAGGCGATGCTGATATATGCATTACATCTATATAGTGTTGCAAATAATGAAGACCTGTTTCTGACATTTTCTTTAAGTTTAAACCCTCAAACCAATTGTTGAATGTCATATCCTTACCAAATCAAATCATTAGAAGAATACAAGAGAGCTTATCAAAAAAGTGTAGAAGATCCCGCAGGTTTTTGGAGTGAGGTTGCTGAAAACTTTTCCTGGAGAAAAAAGTGGGATAAAGCCCTGCAGTGGAATTTTAAGGAGCCTTCCATCAAATGGTTTGAAGGAGGAAAACTGAATATTACTGAGAATTGCATAGACCGGCATTTAGAGGAGCTTGGTGATAAGCCCGCCATGATCTGGGAACCCAACAACCCTGAAGACAGGGTGAGGGTTGTGACATATAACCGGCTTCATAAAAGAGTTTGCCAGTTTGCCCAGGTGTTAAAGAATAATGGTGTTAAGAAAGGAGACAGGGTATGTATCTATATGGGTATGGTGCCGGAGCTGGCTTATGCAGTGTTAGGTTGTGCCCGTATAGGTGCCATTCACAGTGTGATCTTTGGAGGTTTTTCCGCGCAAAGCATAGCAGATAGGTTGGAAGATGCCAGTGCTGAATACATAGTTACCTGCGATGGCGCTTACCGTGGCGAGAAGGTCATTCCGCTTAAGGATGTAATTGATGATGCCCTGATAGGGAATAAGACAGTAAAAAGGGTAATAGTGTATACCCGCACCCGGACGCCTGTTTCCATGATAAAAGGACGTGACGTGTGGTGGGAAGATGAGATGGAACATGCTGAGGCCCAGATAGAAAAGGATAATGTGGTTTCATTTCCTGCAGTAGAAATGGATGCTGAAGACCCATTATTTATTCTATATACTTCGGGTTCTACAGGTAAGCCGAAAGGTGTAGTGCATACCATTGGGGGCTACATGGTATTTACCGCATACAGTTTCGTGAATGTATTTCAATATCAAAAGGGCCAGGTGCATTTCTGCACTGCAGACATAGGCTGGATCACCGGGCATAGTTATATAGTGTATGGTCCGCTGGCTGCCGGCGGCACCAGCGTTATGTTTGAGGGAATACCTACATGGCCGGATGCCGGCAGGTTCTGGGATATTGTAGACCGTCATAAAGTAAACATATTATATACGGCACCTACAGCTATCCGTTCCTTAATGGGTTTTGGATTGCAACCACTCGAGAACAAGGACCTTTCCTCTTTGAAGGTGTTGGGAACCGTTGGTGAACCTATCAATGAAGAGGCCTGGCATTGGTATGATGAGCATGTAGGAAAGGGTAAATGCCCCATTGTAGATACCTGGTGGCAGACAGAGACAGGAGGTATTTTGATCTCCAATATGGCTGGCATCACACCTGCTAAACCCACCTTTGCCACATTGCCATTACCAGGTGTAGAACCTGTATTGGTCGATGAAAACGGGGTAGAAGTAAAGGGCAATCCTGCATCAGGTAATTTATGTATTAAGGCACCATGGCCTTCTATTCTACGCACTACTTATGGTGATCATGAGCGATGCCGCCAGACTTATTTTTCAGCCTATCCGGATCTTTATTTCACGGGTGATGGGGCCTTGCGGGATGAAGAAGGCAATTACAGGATCACGGGTAGAGTGGATGATGTACTGAACGTAAGTGGTCACCGCATTGGCACTGCCGAAGTGGAAAACGCCATCAACATGCACTCAGGGGTGGTGGAAAGTGCAGTAGTTGGTTATCACCACGACCTCAAAGGGCAGGGCATCTATGCCTATGTGATCTTCCAGGGCACCCACGGAGATGAAGCCAGCCGTAGAAGTGATATACTCCAGACGGTATCCAGGATCATTGGTCCGATAGCAAAACCTGATAAGATACAGTTTGTCCAGGCCTTGCCTAAAACAAGGAGTGGTAAGATCATGAGACGCATTCTGCGTAAAATAGCTGAAGGCGAAACCAGCAACCTGGGGGATACCACTACTTTATTGGATCCTACCGTGGTAGAAGCTATTGCGGGCGGTAAAATATGAGCCACCTGATCATGTTTTATTAGTTCGTTCGCCTACATTTACCAGGTTTGCATGAATTTATTAACCAACGCTAAGCTGCCTGT
>JAEZLJ010000056.1 GCA_023415275.1 Bacteroidota bacterium | reverse complement strand
CCACTGCAGGGCGCCTCAATAAATATAGCTGGGAAAGGGGCAACATTTACCAATGAGGAAGGAGAGTTTACCACGCCTTGTAGTGCAAACATTAAAATCACCATTACCTATCTGGGATATGAATCTGTAGAGCGTTTTTTGAGGAATTGCAAAGATGTATTGACCATCGGGATGCAGCCATTCAACCATGCTCTTGAAGATGTGGAGATCACAGCTACCTCTGCCCAGAATAAATCTGTGTTATACCAGCCGGCATCTATAGCCAAATTAAATACACGTGAATTGAAAAGAGGGACAGGCCTTTTCCTGGACGATGCCATTAATGCCAATATTCCCGGTATGTCCATGCAAAGAAGAACCGTATCAGCAGGTCAACAATTTAATATCAGGGGATATGGCAATGGGGTACGGGGTACCAATGGTATCAGTAGCAATTTTGATAACCAGGGTTCGAAAGTGTATTTAAATGGTATTCCTCTTACAGATGCAGAAGGCATTACACTAATGGATGATATTGATTTTGGTTCCATAGGAAATGTCGAAGTCACAAAAGGACCATCAGGTACCTTGTCAGGACTGGCCATTGCAGGAGTAGTTAACCTCAATACCATTAAGCCTGATCCAGGTACTACAAGCCTGGGCCAGGAAGTAATCATAGGTTCATATGGTTTAAAAAGATTTACCACCGGTTTCCAAACGGCAACAGACCATAGTTCTCTTTTGGTTAATTATGGACACCAGGAATCTGATGGTTTTATGGCGCACTCGGCTTCTACCAAGCATTTTGCCAATGTAGCCGCTAACTTCCAGGTAAATGGCAAGCAATCCTTGTTCAGTTATTTTGGTTATAGTAAAAGTTATGATCAAAGGGGTGGAGAATTGACCATTGAGCAGTATAAAAATTCTGATTACAGTGGTAACCCGGAATATATAAAGCGTGATGCGCATTCAGCAGTTACCAGCTTCCGGGCGGGGTTGGGGCATACTTACCAATTCAACGATAATATATATAATACAACCACCGTATTTGGTACAGGTATGAATACGAATGCTAGTTCGGCTGGAGGATGGACGGATAAAGATCCGGTGAATTTTGGACTTAGGTCTGTGGTGAACATGAAGTTTCCATTGAAAAATCAAACGGCCTTGAGTGGTATTACGGGCATCGAAACCCAGCATCAATATGCTCAAACTATAGGTTATACTATGGTGGCCGATCCATCTGATGCAAACGCTTATTGGATGGTTGGTGCTATGAGAAGCAATCAGTCTACCTATTCGGGTACTTCCTCCATTTTTACAGAATGGACACTTTCCCTGCCTCGCGAGCTTTCCTTTACCGCCGGTCTTGGCTGGAGCAATATGAACATTGAATTGAATGATCGTTTTTTTGTAGCCAATAGCGCCAATCCAAGAGAATATAAAGCATCCTATAATGATATGTTTTCTCCCCACCTGGCTATTAATAAGGTGATTAATAAAGAGGTTTCCGTTTATGCGTCATATAGTAAGGGATATAAAGCACCTGTAAGCTCTTATTTTTTCATTCCTGCCACGGGGCAATTAAACACCTCGTTGAAACCTGAGGTAGGTGATCAGTTTGAAGTTGGTTCTAAGGGATTGTTGATCAGGGATAAGCTAAGCTACCAGGTAGCGCTATTTGATGCCATTTTTTCCAATAAGATGACGGCAATCGCCGTGCCGCTTGATGGTTCAACCACAACTACTGCTTACAGTTATGTTGTCAATGGAGGAAAGCAGGATAATAGGGGACTGGAAGCAGTATTGAAATATACGGCTTATGAGTCATCTAAAAGCTTTATAAAATCAATCAGGCCATTTGCCAACTTTGCCTATTCTGATTTTACTTATAAAGATTTTAAATTCCAGAAATTTAAGTCAGGTAGTAATAATACTGCCGTAGATACAATAGATTATAGCGGCCATGATGTGGCAGGTGTTTCGCCCATTACTTTTAATATTGGAGTTGATCTGCTTTCCAACTTCGGTTGGTTTGCTAATGCTTATTATTCCTATAAAGATGCCATGCCCATCACTTCAGATGGTAAGGAAATGACCAGCAGCTATAGCCTCGTAAATGCAAAGCTGGGATTACGTAAGTCGCTATCACGTCATTTTGATACAGATATTTATTTTGGTGTTAATAATATCACAGGCACACAATATTATTATATGGTATTTGTGAACCAATTACCGGATGCTTATTTGCCTGCACCTGACAAAGCCAATTATTTTGCAGGCATCAATCTTAAGTATAACTTCTAAATTATAAACCAGGCGCAATGGCTGCCTGGTTTCATTGTTTCTTTATATGAAAAAACTAACTATTGCATTTGTTTTAGCCATCCTTTTGTTTGCATGTGGACGCTTTGGAAAAAAAGATGACCACCAGGGAAAGGATAGGATCGTCTCGGTATCCAAGCAGATGACCGAATTTCTATTTGCTTTGCACCTGGGCGATAAGATTGTGGGCATTGACCTTACCAGCACTTATCCACCCGAAACTAAAAAACTAACTACAGTCGGATACCATCGCCATTTGAATGCTGAGGGAATTATTTCCCTGGAGCCTTCTGTAGTGATTCACCAGGGTGACATAGCTCCAGCTAGTGTGATGACGCAAGTGCAGCGGGTAGGTATCCCTGTTAAAGTATATCCTGCAGGATCTACTATTGACAGTACTAAAATAGTCCTGTCCATGGTAGCCCATGATTATGGGGCGGACAGCATTGCCAAAAGACTGAACGATGATCTTGACAGGGAATTGCAAATGGCCGATTCTATTGTAAAAACCTATTCCACCAGGCCCAGGGTACTAATCATACACTTTGGTCAGCAGCGCAACCAGTATTTTGTGATGGGAACAAGAGGCACTGCCAACGCCATGCTTACATTAGCTGGTGGAGACAATGCTGCCGATACCAGTTCTTTCCGGGATTTAAGCGCAGAGGTTATTGCCAGGGAACAACCTGATGTTATTTTGGCCACCGACTTTGGATTCGACAGGCTGGGAGGAAGTATGCAAAAGTTTACAGAGTTGCCCGGAATTGCTTTGACTCCTGCTGCTAAAAATGGAAAAATATATAGGATAGAAGAGCACGACCTGGTTTATTTTGGACCCCGTACAGGAGAGAACATTATTAAAATAGCCAAATTGATCCACCAATAGTTCATGGGCATATTCAAGAAAACAAGGTATAGTACTATCTATATAGTATTGTTTTTAATGTTGGTGGTATCTGTCATTATTTCGGCAGGTACCGGTGCAGTGTTTTTATCCTTTAAAGAGATATTCGCCTTAATAGTACATAAAGTGGCCGGAAGTGGTACCGTGAACCCAGTGCATGAAGGTTTGTTTTTCCAGATACGTCTGCCGCGAACCTTGTTATGCCTTTTTGTAGGAGCTTCTCTTTCTGTGTCCGGTGCATTGATGCAATCATTATTTAGGAACCCGATTGTAGAACCAGGATTGGTTGGTACCTCTGCTGGTTCTGCTTTAGGTGCAGCCCTCCTTATTGTACTCGGAAATAATGCATTCTTTGGCCGCCTGGCATTTCTTGGAGATCTCTTAATGCCTGCCTGTGCTTTTGTGGGTGGCCTGGTAGCCACCATGATCGTTTACTATTTTTCAGCTTCACTAAACAGGGTAAATATCTCTGTCATGATCCTGGCTGGAATCGCTATCAATGCTATTGCCAATGGCGCTACAGGGTTTTTGGCATACATCGCCAGGGATCCCCAGGCTCGCTCCATAACTTTCTGGAACCTTGGCTCCTTTGCAGGTGCTAACTGGAAGGCAGTTTTCCTGGTTGGCATTTCAGGTATAATAGGCTTTCTTCTTTCACTTCGATATGCAAAATCATTAAATGCATTACAACTTGGCGAAACGGAAGCAGGCTACCTGGGGATAAATACTCAGCGTCTTAAACTGTATGTAATCCTTATCAATACCTTGTTGGTATCCATTGCTACTTCACTTGTTGGAGTGATTGCATTTGTTGGACTTATCATTCCTCATTTGTTAAGGCTGATGAAGGGATCTGACAACAGGTACCTGATCATAGGATCTGCTTTATTAGGGGCTACGGTTCTTACCATTACAGACATGGTTTGCCGTGTCATCATAGCACCTGCAGAAATGCCTATCGGTATCATTACAGCCTTCATTGGCGCGCCTGTTTTCTTGTGGCTATTGAACAGTATAAAAAACAATGGGCAAAAAGGAGGATTTTATGCTTGAGGCGAGAAATATCTCTTATAAAATAAGCAATAAAACCTTATTACAATCCTCGAATATACATTTTCAAGCCAATACCTTCCATGTGATCATGGGGGCCAATGGTGCTGGGAAGTCTACCTTATTAAAACTCCTGGCAGGAGATATGGACCCTGCAACCGGCCAGGTAATATTCGATGGCAAAGAATTAAATAGCTACACCCGCCTGCAACTAGCCCAAAGGAGAGCAGTATTATCCCAGCATTATAATATCACTTTTCCGGTAACAGTTGGAGAAATGGTATTAATGGGTCGTTATCCTCATTTCAATACTGTACCCAGCCAAAAGGATCTCGCTATTCAGCAACTGGCTATGCAAAAAATGGGAGTGGAAGAATTTTATGACAGGGATTATAATACTTTATCCGGTGGAGAGGCTCAGAAAGTGCAAATGAGCAGGGTGCTTGCACAGGTATGGCATGAAAATGCTTCTGTGAGTAAAATTATTTTCCTTGACGAACCAGTTTCTCACCTGGATGTAAAGTACCAGTACCAGTTATTAAAACTGGCAAAGGATCTTTGCACTCAGAATATAACTGTAGTAGCGATAATTCATGATATTAACCTGGCTATAAGCTTTGCCGACAGGCTTATTTTGATGAAGCAGGGTGAGATAAAGTATGACCTTCCAGCCATAGGGCAGATGAATGCCGGAATGCTTGAGGATGTATTTGATATGAAACTGCAATTACTGCAACCCGAGGGCCATAAACCTGTGGTGATCTTTTGATAGATCTATTCAACCAATACTAATTACAATAGGCCAGGTTTAGTGTAACCCAAGATTACTGGATCAAATTAATCTGCGCTACACGTACTTTACCAGCGCAGTTGATATTAGTTCAAAATTTTCATCTTCTGTAAGCTCTTGAGGCTTAAAGCTGGTACCTGTTACCTTCTCATATAATTCAATATATCTTTTCGATATAGTATCTACCCACTCATCACTCATTTCAGGAACCGTTTGACCTTCTTTACCCATGAATTCATTTTGAATCAGCCACTCACGCACAAACTCCTTACTGAGCTGTTTCTGCTTTTCTCCTTTTTCCTGTTTTTCAGTAAACCCATCTGCATAAAAATAGCGGGAAGAATCTGGTGTATGGATCTCGTCCATCAAAACAATGCGTCCATCCAGGTTGCCAAACTCATATTTTGTATCAGCCAATATTAGCCCCTGTTTAAGTGCCAGTTCTTTTCCTTTTTCAAACAGTGCCAATGCATACTGGCGAATTTGTGCCCATTCAGCGGCAGGTACTAATCCCTGTTCAATGATTTCTTTTTCTGATATGTCTTCATCATGTCCTTCACTGGCTTTCGTGGAAGGGGTGATCAAAGGCGTAGGGAAGAAATCATTTTCTTTTAATCCATCGGGCATCAATGCACCACATAAAATGCGCTGGCCATTATTATAAGTGCGCCAGGCATGTCCGCAAAGGTTGCCTCTTATAACCACCTCTACTTTATAAGGTTCACATTTGTTTCCAATAGAGCTGTTAGGGGTAGGACTTTCCAGTAACCAGTTTGGACATATATCCGCAGTGGCATTGAGCATATAGGCTGCCAATTGATTCAATACCTGTCCCTTGTATGGAATAGGCCTGGGCAGAATTACATCAAAAGCTGATATCCTGTTGGACGCTACCATTACCAGTATCTGGTTATTGATAGTATAAACATCCCTGACCTTTCCCTGGTAAAAAGCCGTTTGGCCGTCAAATTGAAAATGTCCCATGCCCCGAAAGTAAATTGAACCATCCTTATATGATGGAAACGGCTTTCGAAAATTTCAACAACTTATCCGAAGTCGTCGAAAATAATTTCCCGAAGATTTGCCAATTGCTTATTTTTCCGCGTAGAAATACGGGTAATAATGGAAAATCAACGACCCATGATTACATATTTCTTTAACTAAAATTGACACTATGAGAAAAAGCCTGAGTTTTTTGGCTGTATTGCTTGCTGCGATCTTGTTTTCACTTCCCCCTGTATTTGCTCAGAATGTAGTTATCAGTGGTGTGGTAAAACACAATACTACTGGTGAGGGAATTCCTTCGGTTTCCGTTACTGTAAAAGGTGGGTCACAGGGAAGTTATACAGATGCCAATGGTGGATTTAAATTAACTGTACCATCATTGCCTGTAACATTAGTTTTTAGTTCTATCGGTTTTGATCCAAAAGAAGTAGCAGTAGATAATTCCACTGCTTCAGTAGATGTGAGTTTAACCCCTGCCAGTTCTTTGGGGCAAGAGGTAGTGGTTTCGGCTACCCGCACACCTCAGCGGATACTGGAGTCTCCAGTGTCTATTGAGCGAGTGAATGCTACCACCATCAGGAATGCCCCTGCTGCTAACTATTATGATGTGGTTACCAATTTAAAGGGTGTGGATGTTGTCGCCTCTTCAATGACTTTTAAAACGCCTACCACCCGTGGTTTCTCCGGAAGTGGTAACCTGCGGTTCAACCAGATAGTGGATGGAATGGATAACCAGGCCCCTGGTTTGAACTTCTCCGTTGGTAGTGTAATAGGATTGACAGAACTGGATGTAGATAATATGGAATTGCTTCCGGGTGCTTCCTCGGCCTTATTTGGTCCAGGGGGTATGAACGGAACTTTACTGATCAACAGTAAAAACCCTTTTAAATACCAGGGCCTTTCTTACCAGGTTAAAACCGGTATCATGCATATAAACGACCAGGAAAGGGGCGTATCTCCTTATTACAACTGGGCGTTACGCTGGGGTAAAAAAGTTTCAGAAAAATTCGCCTTCAAGATCAGTACAGAATTGATCCAGGCTAAAGACTGGTTGGCACGTGATTACCGTAATTATAAAAGATTTGGTACTTCCGGCGCTATCGTAGCAGGTACCAGGGAAACCGACCCTAATTATGATGGAGTGAATGTGTATGGTGATGAAACTTCTGATCCAAGGATCCCAACCTTCAATTCTATACTCAATTCCATTGGTACCGCGGTTCCTTTTTTAAAGGATTATATAAGCACCATCACTCCAGGCATTGCTGCTGATATGAGGGTTTCCAGGACGGGTTACACAGAGAATGAAGTGGCCAATCCCAACACGCTGAACTTTAAATTGTCTGGTGCATTACATTATAAATTATCTCCCAAAATCGAAGCCATCCTGGCTGGAAACTGGGGTACAGGTAATACAGTGTACACCGGTAGCCAGCGTTACTCGCTGAAGGACCTTAAGGTGGGCCAGTACAAACTGGAATTGAATTCAGACAAATGGTTCCTGCGTGGTTATACAACTCAGGAAAATGCTGGAGAGTCGCACAACCTGACAGTGACTACCCAGTTATTCAATGAAGCATGGAAACCTAGTTCACAATGGTACCAGGAATATGCTTTTGCCTATTTGAACGCCAGGCAGGGTGGAAGGGGAGATATGGAATCTCATAATATTGCCAGGAGTGTGGCTGATAAGGGAAGACCTGCTGCAGGATCACAACAGTTCAGGTCTTTGTTTGACAAGGTAAGATCATTACCTATACCTACAGGTGGTTTGTTTGTTGACCGTACAGACCTTTATATGGTGGAAGGTCAATACAATTTGTCCGATGCAGTGAAAGTGGCTGAAGTATTGGTAGGTGGCAACTGGAAGCAATATGTGCTTAACAGCCAGGGCACTCTGTTCGCTGATAAGGAAGGACCTATTAAAATAAATGAATATGGTGCTTACGCACAGGTGGGCAAGGAGATCGTTAAAGATCTTTTGAAGTTAACTGCTTCCGGCAGGTATGATAAGAATGAGAATTTTGAAGGCCGCTTTACTCCAAGGGTGACAGCAGTGATTAAGCCTGCAAAGGATCATAATATTCGCTTATCCTATCAGACAGCTTATCGCTTTCCAAGTACACAACAACAATGGATTGATTTGAATGTGGGTACAGGAACTTTATTAGGAGCCAATAAGGCATTATGGGAGAAATATGATCTTGTCAAAAATCCTCCTAATAGTGTATCTCCACAAGGAACAGTGGGAGAGACCATTCCTTATAAGGAAGTAAAACCTGAGTCAGTGACCACATTTGAAGTGGGCTATAAAACCCTGATCCAGAAAAAGCTTTTGATAGATGCCTACTATTATACAGGCAATTATAAGGATTTCATTACCCGCAGGGATGTATTGCAATTGTCTACCACCAAGGGATACTCAATTGTGGTCAACTCACCTGAAAAGGTAAAGACCTATGGCTGGGGTATCAGTGCGGAATATTTATTGCCTGCTAATTTTGTAGTGAATGGTAATGTATCTTCTGATACCATTAAAAATGTACCTGTTGGTTTCCGTGCATTTTTTAATACACCACGCTACAGGACAGTGTTGGGTGTAGGCAACACAGGCTTCGGACCTAATAATATTCTTGGTTTCAATTTAGCCTGGCGCTGGCAGAAAGGTTTCTTTTATGAGAATGATTTCACCCAGGGAGATCTTCCTTCATTTAATGTAATAGATGCTGCTTTTTCAATTAAGGTTCATTCTATTAAATCACAATTTAAAATAGGCGCTACTAATTTGGGTAATCAATATTACCGTACTGCAGTAGGTAACCCCAGTATAGGTGGGTTATATTATGTAAGCTTTGCCTACAATGTATTATAAGACAAAATCCAAAGACTTAAAATAATTATATGAAATTGAACTTATATAAGTGGTTAAAGCCTTTAATGGTACTTACGGGTGCCGTAAGCTTATTGACTGCGTGTAATAAGGACAACCTGACACCAACACCCATTCAGCAACCTGCAGCGGCATCCACATCCATTATAGATGCTTTGAATGATGCAGACTTCAGCATCCTAAAAGCAGCGGTGGCCAGAGCAGGCGCTAATTTAACTGCAGTATTGAGTGATAAAACAGGTGTATATACTTTTTTTGCCCCGGCCAATTCGGCTTTCCAGGCTATAGGAATCACCACTCCCGCAGCAGTGGCTGCATTCAGACCAGGACAATTAGATACCCTTTTGCGCTATGGATTAATAGGTGGTCAAATGTTGACAGCCAATAAGATCTCAACTAATTTTCCAAATTTGCAGGAACCAAGTTCACTGGTTTTGGCTCCTCCATCAGCCACCCTACCTCCAGGTTTAAGAATGTCCATTTTCCCTTCAAAACGAGGAACAACCTTATGGGTGAATAATATTCCTGTGATACAGGCTGATATTTTAGCTGGCAACAGTGTGATCCATAAAGTGCCTGTATTGGTAGCGCCCGCATCTCAATTCTTATGGAACCGTATCAGTGCTGATCCGGAGCTCACCTATTTGAAAGCAGCTATTCAAAGAGCAGACAGCGGCTCGGTGGCTGCCAGTTCGTTACAGGCAGCTTTATTGAATCCTGCAGCTAGTTTGACAGTGTTTGCACCTACAGATGCTGCCTTTAAGCAGATACTGACAGGACAGATCACGCTTGCACTCATTCCTATTGTAACCGCCCAGATGATACCTGTTATTACACAGCAATTGATAGCAGGAGGAGCTACGCCCGAGGAAGCAGCGGCACAGGCACCAGTGATAGCACAGCAACAAGCGCCTGCTATTGCCCAGGGCCAGGCTGCTACTTTAGCGGCCACCCCGGATGTATTTCAGAATCCCGCCTTATTTGGCGCCTTATCGGCCCAAACAGTTAAAGGTATTGTTGTGTATCATTTACTGGGATCCAGGGCATTTACAGTTAATTTCCCAACTACTCCAACCACTGTACCTACACTGCTGAACACAGCCTTGCCTGCCCATCCAGGTGTGACATTACAGGCTAATTTTGGTGCTACAGGGGTTACAGATGCCACTGTAAAAGGTTTAGCTAATCCAACTGCTTCAAATATATTGATCAATCCTACACCTGCTCCTGCAGGTACCAGTGATCAGCTATATATCAATGGAGTATTACACAAGATAGACCAGGTATTAAGGCCTCAATAAATAACTGGTAGATATGACATAAAATGAAAACGCCTGATAATAAAAATTATCAGGCGTTTTTCTGTAGGAGTTGGAAATGAGAATTAACCGAATAAACCACCTTTTTTCAGGGTTCTTACACCCTCAGCTATCTTAAATCCATTTTGATATATTTCAATCTTATAGTTTCCAGTTTGGAAATGATCCTGGCGCAATGGAATAGAAATGGTCTTACGTGTTCCCTGCTCGTATTCTGCAGTGGTCTTAAATGTGTAAGGCCTGTCACCATCTGTACGCGTAGTCAAAGTGCTTGAACCAAGGTTTGGATCATTGATTACATTACCATCAGGACCTGTAACAATTACATACATATCAGCGGGGCCGGAACGTGCTACACGATTCTCCACGTCAAAAGAAACAACCAACTTATCTACACGCTTAGCGGTAGTGGTTACTTTTTCTTTACCATTTTTCTTTTCCTTGATAGGAGTGATCTGGATGTTGGATGCAGTAAAAGTAGAGGCAACATCAACAGTTTGTGCCAGCTCTTCTTTTTCTGCTGTAGTAGTTTGTAGGTTAGTTGCCAATACATCTCTTTCC
>JAEZLJ010000141.1 GCA_023415275.1 Bacteroidota bacterium | reverse complement strand
TGGCGTCATACACGTACAGTTCATAGTTTGATTTGTCAATGGTAATAGAGACCGGAGCAATAGGCATAGAAGAGGAGGTGCGTTTGGAGGTAGTGGCTTTATAGGCAGGGAGGTTAAGGTTAGTCTTGGTAGAGTGGTCTTTTACCAGCAAGCTTCCACCTGCAATAAGGCACGAAAGAAAAATGGCGGTTTTCATAACTCCAGAGGTTTAGCGTTTCTCTCCGACTTAACGCTATACAAAATATTTTTATTTTGGGTTGTTGATATCTTTAACGAGACTTTGCAAAATAAAAAAAACCTTTGTCTAAAACAAAGGTTCTTCACTACGTAATCAGCTAAGTAAGATTACCAATTGCTCAAACGGATACCTACGTTGTAAGGTGTTTGATCCAGTCCTTTTTCCCACATACTTTTCATGGCATAAGTACCGTACAATTTCACAGGGCCCAGGTTCAGTTCACCTATATAGGATAATTTCCATTTGCGCAGATCGTAATCATCATGAATCTTATGCTTACCATCGCTGCCTTTTATTTTCTGGCGTGAAGAGTAGAGGAAGCCTGCGCTGACACCACCACTGAAACCAAAGCCTTTGTTGCGACCCGGTGTAAGGTTCACATTCAGCATCATTGGCACGGTGATGTAATCAGCAGCCAGTTTGTTCTTTTTTAAGTTAGCATAATCAGGGTCCAGTGTGATTTGTGTGGGGTTCTTTTGCAGATGCACTCTTTTGTCATCGAACCTGTAGTTGTTCAATTCAAGGCCCAGTCCGTATTTCAGGTTCAGCACATGGCTCACCATATTCAGTCGTTGCATGAAGAACCAAATATTGACGTTGATGGATTTCGTAGTATTCAGTTCCAAAGCATCCTTATTGAATCCGGGGGCAAATGCCTGGGCTTCGGCGGAGCTGTAATTGGTTTTGTCATTCCAGTTGGAGAATCCCAGGTCAACGATACCCCAGTTAGTGCTGACATTGGAGTTGTTGCGATGGCGAGAACGGTTGGAGATAGTGATCTCCTTGTTTTCCTTTTCGTCCTTACCTTGTTTTTTAATAATGATCATGCCTCCTACACGGATGGTGTCGGCCTTTTGGGCCTCTGTGCTGTCCACCTGGGCATAAGAGGACATAGTAATAGCAGATGCAATTATTGCAAGTAGTATTCGGTTCATAATATTAGGTTGAAAAATGATTATTTAAGTTTTACTGCAAGGGCCCCCACCAGTAGTTCTTCATCATCGCCATTGGTTGGGTCTATCCCTGTTTTTCTTTCGATCATCCTGGTGGCTTTGCGCAAAAAGCTTTTGAATGATCCTTTGCTTTCTTTGTTTTCAGCTACATCATTCTTTGGTACCTCAGTTTCTGTAGCCTTTGTAGATGTATTACGTTGAGCTAAAGCAGAAGTTACACGGGAGTTGTTAATGATTTGCTTAGATGGATCAAAAGATGTGGGTTCTTCCATAGTAGCATTCATATGAATGGCAGTAGTAGCTTTTTCCATTGGCTGCACTGCGTGTTCATATACCGGGTCGATAGTTTGATCTGTATTTTGCACGGCTGTGTAGGCTACCTGGTGGTTATTCAAATCCCTGTGGCTGTTAATGTAAATCCTTTCATTAGCATCGTCCTTTTTTGCATTCACCAAAGCTGTTTCATCCAGGTTAGCATTTAAAGATCCTGCGCCTGTTGAATTGGTAATGCCTGGCTCTGTTGATTGGTTGGGAGCCTGGGTTTTTGATGCTTGTGGAACCACGGCGACACCAGGATTAGAAACCTGGTTATAATCATTTTGCAGGTAATACAGTGTGCCCATGCCAGCAACCAGTAATACGGCGGCAGCTATACGCATATAAAATCTGTAACCTACGATCCTGGTAGAGTGGTGATAAAGTTCCGCTTTGTTAGGATAGGGAATGACTTCAGTGGCATCCAGCCTGGTTTGTAAAAGTATGGAGTGCTGACGTTGATAATCCTGGTTGGAGGCCAGTTCTAATTCAATGCGGTTTTTTTCAGTGGCTGGTAATTCATTGTCTAAGTAAAGCAGCAGTTCCTCTTCAGCCGAACTGAGTTTCATAGAAGAAGACAACAATGATTCTTTATCAAAGCTGACAGTTTCCGCAGGCAGTTGGGTGCTTAACAGAAGGTCTAGTTCTGAACGCAGCTCAGGGTGTGCTTCCAGGAAGGTTTCTACCATTTCCCTTTGCTCAACGGTTAACTCATTATCCATATACAGGATAAAGAATTCCTCGTAATTACCGGTATGAATAATATTATTGATATGGTTTGAATTAGATGACATTTTCAACTTTTACAATGTACTCTTTTAATTGAAGGCGAGCCCTGTGCAGGTATACCTTTACCTGGCTTTCACTGAGGTTCATGATCTTGCCAATTTCCTCATAGCTGTATCCTTCATAGTCTTTAAGCATGACCAGTGAACGTTGGGTTTCACCCAGTTTAGCCAATGCTTCGTTGAGAATAGCCTTTGCGTTATTAAATTCCTTGCTGTGTACCCTTGTATCTTCTTTAAAGTCTTCTTTCAGATGAATCCTTTTCGACTTTCTCAGATGGTCGATCATTTGGTTGTAGGCTATAGTAAAAAGGTATGACTTGCTCTTTGCATGTTCCACCTCTTCACGGTTTCGCCAAAGCTTTTCAAATGCTGTTTGTACCACGTCACGGGCATCTTCCTCGTGTCGCAGGTTTTTTACAATGAACCTGAATACATTGTCAGCATACAGGCTCACACAGTCATTATATTCTTTTTCAGTCATAAACAGTAAACAAAAACAGCTTGATTCTACAGTTATACGCTGGAGTGCATCAAAAGTTACAACAAAGGAAGAAAAATTTTGCTTTTACATATGTACCGCTGATACAATTTGCCTGGAAAGTACATCCCAAAGCATTTCGCTGCCGTTGGATTCCGGCTTTTGGCAGCATTCCTCCATTTGATTGGAAACGCTGTGCGACCTGGAATAGGCGATAAAGGAGAAAGCAGAAATAATAAAGATAAAAAGGAATGCAAGTACAAGGTTCCTGCTTTTTACTACCTTTTTCATGGCGTTGGTTTGAATGGTTTGACGAAGGTATTCGCGCTTATGTTACAGGAATGCCAAAAATAATTCTACTGAAGAGCGTAAAATTTTTCCATAAGGGCGCTGCTTCATGAGTGTTTGTCCCGGTCAATATGCTATTTAGGTAACTATATTTGCGACTCCAAATCATTGTTATGAACGAAAAATTTGTTGAGCGTATCCGCCGGGAGGTTGAAGAAATAAAGACCTCCGGATTATATAAAACTGAACGTATTATCGCTTCGCCTCAAGGCGCAGAGATCACGGTGAATGGCAAGAAGGTGTTGAATTTCTGTGCCAATAACTACCTGGGGCTTTCTTCTCACCCCAAAACACTGGAAGCCGCCCATCATTACCTGGACAGCAGGGGGTATGGTATGAGTTCAGTGCGTTTTATTTGTGGAACCCAGGACATTCATAAAGAGCTGGAGCAAAAGCTGGCTACCTTTCTGGGAACAGAAGATACTATACTCTATGTAGCTGCTTTTGATGCTAATGGAGGGGTCTTTGAACCTTTATTCAATGAGCAGGATGCTATCATCTCTGATGCATTGAACCATGCTTCCATTATTGACGGGGTGAGGTTGTGCAAGGCACAACGGTATCGGTATGAGCACAATAATATGGAAGACCTGGAGGCGAAATTGAAAGAATCAGCTCATTTGCGCAGCCGCATCATCGTTACCGACGGGGTTTTTAGCATGGATGGCACTATTGCCCAACTGGATGTGATCTGCGACCTGGCTGATAAATATGATGCTATTGTGATGGTGGACGAAAGCCACGCTTCAGGCTTTATGGGTAAAACAGGCCGTGGAACTCATGAATACCGTGGAGTAATGGGACGGATAGATATTATCACCGGTACGTTGGGTAAGGCTTTGGGCGGTGCTTCAGGAGGATTCACGAGTGGTCGTAAAGAGATCATAGATATTCTTCGCCAACGCAGCCGTCCTTATTTATTCTCCAATACCCTTGCTCCAGCCATTACAGGCACCAGCATTGCCGTGTTGGATATGTTAAGCGAGACCACTGCCTTAAGAGATAAACTGGAAAACAATACCACTTACTTCCGGACTAAAATGACCGAAGCCGGCTTTGATATCAAAAAAGGAGAACACCCCATCGTTCCCATAATGCTTTATGATTCTGTGCTGGCAGCAAAGTTTGCAGATGCCCTTTTACAGGAAGGAATATATGTTATAGGCTTCTTCTTCCCGGTAGTGCCCAAAGGACAAGCCAGGATACGGGTGCAGATCAGTGCCGCCCATGAACCGGAACACCTGGATAAAGCCATCAATGCCTTTACCAGGATAGGAAAAGAATTGGGAGTGATCAAATAATAACATACCAAATGAGAAAGAAGGGGTGAAGCTTTTAAACTTCACCCCTTCTTTTATTATAAGGCTATTGGCCAATCTGGCTTGCTGCCAGTTTTACCTTTTCAGGGTCCATATTCCGTGAAGAAATGTTTACCAGGATCCTGCCCCGGGTAAGATAGGTGATGGATGTGATCTTGCTTTGGCTTTCATATTCCTCAATAGCCTTTTCCCCATTCAGGTCTATCACTTTCGAGTAGCCTTTGTCATCATTGGCCGACTCCTTTAATTTAGATGCATAGTTAGCCCTGAACCAGGCCAGTCCTGCGGTGCCACTGCAATCATACAGGGTTACCCGCATATCAGTCTTATTGTTCTTTTCATAATCAGCATGAGCTGTGGCATATCCCATATTGTTGTTCATGGATAAGTTGCTGCGCTTTATACCTTCAAGGCTTGTGGGTAGAAGTGCGGCCAGTTCGTCAAGCCCCAGGGGTTGCATGGCCCCCAGTTGCTGCATTTTGACAGCCAGGGGATCTACCGTGGAGGAAGCTGCTTTTACTTTAGCTTCATTGTTTGCCTCATTCACCTGCTCTGTTTTTACAGAGGTATTGCAGGCTATAAAAAGAAGCACCAGTGAGAAAAAAGGGAGTAGAATTCTTTTCATATATGTTAATTTAATGAATGACTCCTTTAAAATTACCAGTAATAAACGGGCAAAACAATAACTTACGTCATGTGGCGTTTGAAAAGCCTGGCTCCGTTTTTATAACCATATTCCTAAGAATACCTATACTGATAAATAAAACGTACGTAATGAAGAGGATTTTTCTCCTTTTATCTGCCTGGATATTGATAATGAGCACTTTACCTTCCTGTACCACCATGAAAAGAGATTGCCAGGGGAATAAGCATGTCCGTTTAAAGAACGGCATTTACATCTAATGCCTTTTCTCGTCTTCAATTGATTTCCAGTGGCTTATACCTCTTTGTTCCTTAAATCTCATTTATTATTTTTTAGAATGACATCATACATCCTATTGTGTGATAACTGTTGATGACAACTTTTGGACATGTGGTTACCTTTGCCCAAATTTTGACCTGAAACATGAGATTTCTTTCCAGTTTAGCCGTAATATTTCTGTTGATTAGCTGTTCACCCAATAATGTGGATGTTGATGATTCACTTGGTAAGTATT
Source organism: Bacteroidota bacterium (assembly GCA_023415275.1). GTDB lineage: Bacteria > Bacteroidota > Bacteroidia > Chitinophagales > Chitinophagaceae > Flavisolibacter. The sequence goes on along the minus strand of JAEZLJ010000141.1, from coordinate 12,204 downwards.
TTAAGGAAAATGGAGTAGAAGGCTGTTTTGCCTTGATGAATAATAGTACGGGCAACTTTACGGTTTACAACCTGGAACGTTACCGCGATAGTGCATTTTTGCCTGCTTCAACCTTTAAGATCGTGAATGCATTGATAGGCTTGCAGACAGGTGTGATCAGCAATGACAGCATGGTTATTAAATGGGATGGCGTGACAAGGCCTGTAGCCGATTGGAATAAAGACCTTAGCATGTACCAGGCTTTCCGGGTATCTGCAGTACCTTATTTCCAGGAAGTAGCCCGCCGAATTGGAAAGGACACTATGCAGCACTGGCTGGATTCTTTGTCCTACGGATCCAAAAAGATCACGACCCGTATAGATACTTTCTGGCTGGACCATTCACTCAAAATCACCCCGGATGAAGAGATGGGACTGGTGAAAAGACTTTATTTCAACCAGTTGCCTTTTTACGAGCGCAACCAGGAAATAGTGAAAACAGCTATGCTGATGGAAGACCGCCCCGAATATAAGCTCAGTTATAAAACAGGCTGGGCGTCATGGGATAGCATTCATAAAAAGCAAATAGGCTGGATTGTGGGTTGGATCGAAGAAAACAGGCATCCCTATTTTTTCGTCCTGAACCTGGAGTCTGCCAATAAAGAATTCGACATGCCGGGTACACGAATGAAGATCCTTAAGGGCATATTATCGCAGTTAGGATTTATGAAAGGAAACAAGTAGGCCTTGGGATGGGGTAAAAGTCTTCATTTGTAAAAACTATGGCTTAAGAGGTCAAATATGTATTTTAGCACATTCTTTGCCTTAAACCGAAAAACCTGATCCTTGAATCTTCAATTTCAATATCCTGAAGCCTTTTATTTACTCGGCCTGGTTGTTCTCTTTATTATCTTATATATCTTTTACCAGATCTGGAAGAAGCGCAGCATTCGAAAAACAGGTGATCCTGTTGTGGTCAATAAACTGATCACCAATCATTCCAGGGTCAAGACGCTTATTAAGTTTGGTATCGTGCTGGTAGCTTTTTCTCTAGGATGTATCGCATTAGCCAATCCCAGGAAACCCGACGCATCCTCGGCAGAGGCACGCAAAGGTATAGACCTGGTGATCGCTCTGGATATCAGTAATAGCATGTTGGCCTCAGATATTGCTCCAAGCAGGCTGGCAAGAGCCAAACAGTTTGTATCCAAATTGATAGATAACCTGAAGGATGACCGCATTGGACTTGTAGAATTTGCAGGAAATGCCTACCTGCAGATGCCATTGACCTTTGACCAGTCGGCCGCCCGGTTGTATGTTTCTACAGCCAATCCGGGGGCTATACCCTCACAAGGCACTAGTATTGGCGATGCCTTGCAAAAGGCTGAAATAGCATTTGGTGAGGAGTCGGACAGGTTTCGTTCCATTGTGTTGATCACTGATGGGGAAACCCACGATGAGGATGCACTGGACAAAGCCAAGCAGTTGGCTTCAAAAGGGGTTATGATCAATACAATAGGCATTGGAAGCCTGGAAGGGACCACTATTCTGGATACGGCTACTGGTGGACCTAAAAAAGACCAGTCAGGGCAAGTGGTGATATCTAAGCTGAATGAACAGATATTGCAACAGATCGCCACGGTAACTAATGGAACATACATTCACCTGGAAAGTGCCGAAACAGCGGTGAAGACCATAATGTCTCAATACACCGAGATTGATAAGAAGGCTCTTGGAGATACCTCTTTATACACTTACCATAGTTTTTATGCCTGGCTGGTGGTGCCCATGCTTGGATTGTTATTAACTGAACTTTTTATTCCTGACCGTAAAAGAGTGAAAACATGAAGCTAATTATTCCGGCCCTGTTGATATTGTTTACATGCTCCCTACATGCTCAAACTGCCAACAGTTATATTATAAAGGGTAATAAATATTATATACAAACGCAGTTTGACCTGGCTGAAGGCCAATATAGAAAGGCTTTGTCAGTAGAACAGGGAAATACAACCGCCCAGTATAACCTGGCCAATGCTCTTCAAAAGCAAAAGAAATATGATGAGGCCGTGCAGGTATTGGAAAAGCTTTATAATGATAAACCGGAAACCAAATTGAGGTCGGCCACAGCGTATAACCAGGGTGTAGCTTTCACTAAACAAAAAGAGCTGGAAGCCAGCATAGAAGCATATAAAAAAGCGCTGCGATTGAACCCCGATGATAAAGATGCCCGTGAAAATCTGCAAAAGGCCCTGTCAGAATTAAAGAAAAAACAGGATGAACAGAAGCAAAGCCAACAAAAGTCGTCCTCTAGCATGAGCCAAAATGAAGCAGAGCAAAAGCTTAAGCTACTACAGGAAAAGGAAAAGCAATTGCAGCAAAAGCTACAAAACCAGAATAAGCAAAAGGGAGGCGGACAAGCCCAGGACTGGTAATTTTTTCTCTCTATAAGCCTCTATCTGCCTGTTTTTATGACTTATCTAAGATATCCGTCAGTTCTTTATGGAAAAGGAAGCGATATTTTTGCCTTTTACTAAATGCTCCCGGGGGAGATTGTCCTATGCAGTTTTATTGCGAAAGTCTTACTGAATATAAACGCCTGGCAACAAAAGAAGTAAAAGTGGGAGATCTTTTACTGGGTAATTATAATCCTATCCGTATACAGACTATGACCACCACGGATACCATGGATACCATTGGCACTGTGGAACAGACCATTCGTTGTATTGAAGCGGGAGCCGAACTGGTGCGTATCACCGCCCCGTCAAAGAAGGAAGCAGAAAATCTATTGCTGATCAAAAATGAGTTGAGAAGGAGGGGTTATAAAACACCACTCGTTGCTGATATTCATTTCACGCCTAATGCGGCAGAAATAGCTGCACGGATCATTGAAAAGGTAAGAGTGAATCCCGGTAATTATGTAGATAAGAAGAAGTTTGAACTCATTGAATATACTGATGCTGATTATGCCGAGGAGATAGACCGGATCAGGGAACGCTTTACCCCGCTGGTAAAGATCTGTAAGGAATATGGTACCGCTATGCGCATTGGAACCAACCATGGCTCATTGAGTGACCGCATCATGAGCCGCTATGGTGATACCCCCATGGGAATGGTGGAGAGCGCCATGGAATTTTTGCGTATCGCCAGGAGCGAAAGCTACCACAATATTGTTCTGAGCATGAAAAGCAGTAATCCACAGGTAATGGTACAGGCTTACCGGCTGTTGGTGCGCACTATGTTCGATGAGTTTAATGAATGTTATCCTTTGCACCTGGGTGTAACCGAAGCTGGTGATGGTGAGGACGGTCGTATTAAGAGTGCAGCGGGCATTGGCACGTTGCTGGAAGATGGGTTAGGGGATACTATAAGGGTGTCACTCACCGAGGATCCTGAATTTGAAATACCGGTATGCCGGGATATTGTCAAGCGATATACGCAAAGAGCAGAACATCAAAATGAACCGGTAAGCATTCCACCGGTAGAAAAACTACCTTATAATCCATTTGAATATAAGAGAAGGACTACTTTCCCTGTTGGTAATATTGGCGGACACCAGGTTCCGGTGGTCATTGCAGACCTTAGCAAATTAACTAGTATTTCACCTGGCGATCTGCAGGGAGTGGGATACAACTATGATGCCATTACGGATAAATGGACCATTTCAGATACGGCAGCAGATTATATATTTACCGGTCACACTATTCCCGAATTCTCACTTCCGGGTACCTTAAAGGTGATTGTTTATCCTGCCACCTGGATGATGGCGGAGGATAAACTGAAATACTTTCCCATTTTCGATGATGTGGGTTATACCCAGGCGGAGTTCAAAAGCAACGAGATGAATTTTGTAATAGTCGATTGCTTTCAAGATGCTGCAGCCATCCCGGGTTTGACTGATTGGGAATATCTCGACGCAATGGCAAATGACCCTAAGGTAGTATTGTGCCTAAGTAGCCAAAATGCTCATTCCATGCCGGCTGTCAGGAGAATGTTCATCGAATTAATGAACCGGGGTATGCAAAATCCTGTAGTGATCACTGTAGATAGTAACTGGCAAACTATGGATGAACACCTGGTACATTATGCTTCCGAAGGTGGTGCCTTACTTTTAGATGGCCTGGGCGATGGTGTTTGTTTTGGAATGACCAACGAGAGCTACAAACAACAGGTTACAAACCAAGAAACGGTTAGTGGAAGAAATTATATACAGACACAAACTGTTGAACAATTTATCAATAATACATCATTTAGTATTTTACAGGCTACACGTACACGCATTTCTAAAACAGAATACATTAGTTGTCCGTCCTGCGGCAGAACCCTGTTTGACTTGCAGGAAACTACAGCAAGAATACGGGCGGTTACCAACCACCTTAAGGGAGTAAAGATTGCCATCATGGGCTGTATTGTCAATGGGCCGGGAGAGATGGCTGATGCTGATTTTGGTTATGTAGGCAGTGGTCCGGGCAAGATCACTTTATACAGGGGTAAGGAAATCGTGAAACGCAATGTGCCCAGTGAGATAGCTGTGGAAGAATTGATTAATCTATTAAAAGAAAATGAAGCCTGGGTAGAACCCCGGCAGGTCATGCAAAAACTATAATAATGAAAAAACTAACTGCTTTACTTCTCATTTTTTCCGCCTTTATTTTCTCAGGTTGTCTTGACACCGTAGAAGAACTCACCATTACCAGCAATGGTTCGGGAACATATAAGACCACTATGGATATGAGTGGTATGTTCGATATGATAGAGATGATGGCTGCCATGGACACCAGCGCCAATAGCCAGCTAAAAAAGCTATCTGAAAAGGACATTGACAGCACATTCAGCCTCAAATCAGTAATGGACACTGCTACAGGTATTACTGAAGATCAACGCCAGTTGTATAAAGATGCTACCATGAGCATCACCATGAAGCAAAAAGACAAGGTATTTCGCATGGCAATGAACTACCCTTTCAATAAGCTGGAAGATGTTCAAAAGATCATTGAGTTGAATGCATCCGGTAAAGGTGTAGATGTGTTCAATAAAGGGAACAAGAAAGAAGAGAATCTGCCGGAAATGGATGATAAAGGAGGTATGCCTTCTATTAATAATTTCTTTGACATTACGTATAAAAAAGGACTGATAGAAAGAAAGGTAAATGAGTCTAAACTGGAAGAACTGAAAAATAATGACAAGTATAGCCAGGTGAAATCTGCCGGGGATATGCTGGGCAGTGTCACTTATACAAGCATCCTGCATCTGCCGAAGCCTGTTACTAAAGTAGAAGGTACCATGGTAAAACTGTCGGATGACAAGAAAACTGTGACTATCAAATCTACTTTGTCAGACCTGTTTGAAAATCCAAAGTCCCTGGCCTTTAGAATCGAATATTAATACCGTTAATTATTTTGACCATAGATAAAAAGAGTTGCCACCCGGCAACTCTTTTTATTTTGATATAATTTGCAGGCATGCAGACAGATTTTTTGGTTATTGGTTCTGGTATAGCTGGTTTGACCTATGCATTGAAAGTGGCGCAACATTTTCCGGATAAAAAGGTCCTGATCATTACTAAGGCAGCGGCTGATGAAACCAATACCAAGTATGCACAAGGGGGGATTGCAGTGGTGAATGACCTGGAGAAGGATAGTTTCGACAAGCATATAGAAGATACGCTGATAGCCGGTGATGGATTGTGTAATAAAGAAGTGGTTGAAATAGTGGTAAAAGAAGGACCTGCCCGTGTGCAGGAGATCATTGACTGGGGTGCCCAGTTTGATAAGGATGCAGAGGGCGATTTTAAGCTGGGAAGAGAAGGGGGCCATTCCGAATTTCGTATCCTGCACCATAAAGATGTTACCGGCCGGGAGATGGAAAGGGCTTTATTGGACGCTGTGGAGAAGGCTCCTAATATTGAATTCGTTAAACACTGTTTTGTAATAGATATCATTACCCAGCACCATATGGGTTACCTGGTAACTAAATCCACCCCTGATATCAACTGTTATGGCGTGTATGTGTTGAATGCCAGGAATAACCGGATAGAGAAAATATTGTCTAAAGTAACATTACTGGCTACCGGTGGTAATGGGCAGGTATATCGCACTACCACCAATCCTTCTATTGCTACAGGTGATGGAGTAGCAATGGTGTACAGGGCCAAGGGCCGCATAGAAAATATGGAGTTCATCCAATTTCACCCAACGGCCTTGTATGAAGCTGGTAAAAGAGGCCAGGCATTCCTGATTACAGAGGCTGTGAGAGGAGATGGAGGCATATTGCGCAACATTCATGGTGAGGCCTTTATGGAAAGGTATGATGAACGAAAAGACCTTGCACCCCGTGATATAGTAGCCAGGGCTATTGATAGCGAAATGAAGATAACCGGTACTGAAAATGTATTCCTCGATTGCCGGCATATGGATATGGATAAGTTTAAGGAACACTTCCCTAACATATATGAAAAATGTTTGTCTGTAGGTATCGATGTGGCAGTAAGCATGATACCAGTGGCTCCGGCTGCACATTATAGTTGTGGAGGCATTAAAACAGACGAATGGGGTCGGAGTTCCATCCAACACCTTTATGCCTGTGGTGAATGCTCCAGTACTGGTTTGCATGGCGCCAATCGCCTGGCATCCAACTCCCTGCTGGAAGCCATGGTCTTCGCCCATCGTTGTTACGTAGACAGTGTGAGCAGCTTTGCCCAGGTAGGCGAATTGCCTTCCATACCTGACTGGAATGCCAGCGGTACTTCCGAACCAAAAGAAATGATCCTGATCACTCAAAGCCTGAAGGAACTGCAGCAGGTTATGAGTGATTACGTTGGTATCGTCCGCAATAACGTGCGTTTGCAAAGAGCTATCAAACGTATAGACCTCCTGTTTGAGGAAACCGAAGGGCTGTACCAAACTACCACCGTGTCACCGCAATTGCTTGAGCTGAGAAATATGATCACCGTGGGATATTTGATCACCAAGGCAGCCAGCTTCAGGAAAGAAAGCCGCGGCCTGCATTATAATACTGATTATCCTTATAAATCTTATCTCATACAAAATATAGTATTGTAATAGCAATCGATAACAAAGTAATTCAAAAGGGAAAGGTTCTCTTTTAACGTCATTTCTATTTTCATCTTACACCGGGCATCTATCTTTGCCAGGTTTATGTATTACGTTGTTTATGGACTTTTCTACTTATTGTCATTATTGCCATTAAGGGTATTATACCTGGTCACAGATTTTTTTTATTTGGTAATATACTATGTAGCTGGATATAGAAAGGAAGTAGTGATGCAAAACCTGGCCATTGCATTTCCGGAAAAACCTTTTGAAGAAAGAAAAAAAATTGCCAGGCAGTTCTACAGGAACTTTACTGATTTTTTTGCAGAGACCATAAAGCTTTTTAGTGCCAGTGACGCTTTTTTAAATAAGCATTTTGTGCCTGATCTGAGAGTGTTTCAGCAATTAAAACAAGAAGGAAAAAAATGCCAGGTGCACCTGGGGCATAACTTTAATTGGGAGCTCGGATACCTTTCATGTGTATCACAAATCGATTTAAAGGCATTGGGGGTATATATGCCTTTGAGCAGTGCTATTTTCGAACGCCTCTTTGTAAAGCTGCGCTCCCGTAAAGGGGGCATACTTTTGCCAGCCACCAATATGCGTCATGCCCTTATGCCTTACCGGAATGATGCATATGCGCTTTTATTAGTTGCGGATCAAAGTCCTCCCTATCCACAAAATGGGATATGGGTCAACTTCTTTGGACGACCTACTCCATTTGTCCGGGGACCTGAAAATGGTGCCAGGGTAGGAGATTTGCCTGTGGTCTTTTGTCATGTAAAAAAGATCAAAAGAGGGTATTATAAAGGCTATTTTGATATGGCTGTAGAACATCCTGCTTTTATGGCTAAAGGAGAGCTGACCAAAATGTATGCTCGCTTCCTGGAAGAAAAAATGCGTGAGCAGCCAGAGAATTGGTTATGGAGCCATAAAAGATGGAAATGGGAATGGAAAGAGGAATATGGACCCATCTATTAATAAAAGAGCCAGGCAATGTAAAATGCCTGGCTCTTTACATATGATGATATCAGTTCAAAACACTTTTCTCTTTTTCAGTCTTGATCTTTGGCTCTTCCTTGATCTTATTAAACCCACCAACAATATTTCTCAGGTTATGAATGCCTTCACGCTTTAAAAGGGAGGTGGCGATCATGCTTCTATACCCTCCCTGGCAATGCACATAAATATTTTGGTCTTCTTCCAAAGCTGCCATATTCATTGGATCTATAAGATCATTGACTGGAATATTCAGGGCATCCTTTACATGTCCTTCAGCAAATTCTGCCGGCTTTCTTACATCCAACACTACCAGCTTGTCATCGAAAGGAATATCCATAGCCAGTTCATCTGGTTCAATATTGATGATCATGTCGGTTTCTTCGCCAGCCGCTTTCCAGGCCTCAAATCCTCCCTCTACATATCCTTTCACCTTACTAAAGCCTACTCTCGCCAGGCGGATGATCGATTCTTTCTCTTTGCCTTGATCTGTTACAAGTATCATAGGTTTATCAAAAGGTAGCAGGCTGCCTGCCCATTCTGCAAAACGTCCTTCCAGGCCGATAAATATGGAACCTGGAATGAACCCATCGCTAAAGGCCTCTGCATTGCGGGTGTCCAAAATCAATTCATGATCTTCAACTGCTTTTTTCACCTCTGCAATGGATAATGGCCGCAAGCCTTGCTCCACCACTGCATCCAGGCTATCGTAGCCTTCCTTATTTATCTTGGCATTGATGGGGAAATAATTAGGAGGTGCTACCAATCCATCAGTGACCGCATCAATAAATTCTTTCTTGCTTTGGGCTTTTAAGGCATAATTATTTTCTTTTTCTTCCCCTATTGTGCTGAAGGTGCTGGGACCCAGGTTTTTGCCACAGGCACTGCCTGGTCCATGAGCAGGGTATACGATAACATTGTCACCCAGCGGCATGATCTTCTTTTGAAGGCTTTCATACAACATACCGGCCAGGTCCTGCATGGTCAGCTCGGTTCCCTTTTGTGCCAGGTCCGGACGGCCCACATCCCCCACAAAAAGAGTATCCCCGGTGAATACGCAATGGTCTGCGCCTTTCTCATCTTTTAGAAGAAAGCAGGAGGATTCCAGGGTATGTCCTGGGGTATGCAATACTTCGATGGTGATATCCCCAAGCTTAAAATTCTCTCCATCTTTAGCTACATGCACATCAAATTTGGTAACTGTTCCAGGCCCATAAACTATGGTAGCCCCTGTAGCCTTAGCCAGGTCCAGGTGGCCGCTGACAAAGTCGGCATGGAAGTGAGTTTCGAAAATATATTTGATGGTGGCCTTTCTTTCCCGGGCCAATTGGAGATAGGTATCAATATCGCGGAGCGGATCAATTACAGCAGCCTCACCATTACTTTCTATGTAGTAGGCAGCCTCACTAATACAGCCCGTATATAATTGTTTAATGAACATAAAAATTCCTTTGGAAGCAAAAATACTCGATTGCTTCCAAAGGAATTTGTTACTGTTAGGCCGCCTTACTTTAACAATTCCTGCACAATGGCATGTACCTGATCTAAGCGATCATAATTCACCGAATAGAAGATAAACTTCCCGTCCCGTAAAGTATTTACATACCCGGCCTTACGTAAAATAGCCAGGTGTTGGGAAGCAACAGATTGCTCCAGCCTGAGTTTTACGTAGATCTCTGTTACGGTCATTTTACCATTCTGATGAATCAGTTTCAAAATTTGCTGGCGAAGCTTATGATTCACAGCGCGTAAAATAAGTGCTGCTTTCTTCAGTTGAAGCACATCAATCTTCAGTTCTGAAGAACTGGCTACAGCGGTTTCCAGAATTTCATTGTTCATAGACATTACTCTCTTGTTCAGTTACACAAATTTATAAATACCTAACGCATATGCAAATCAAAATAATATGAATCAAGAATTTACATTAAGAAGGTTTAACAAAGGTTGTGTAAAACGCTTTACCGTAGTAAGGCTCAGCATAAGCGAGGTCGGCGAATTCCTGGCGGGTAAACTGGCTGAAACTCAAGCCTGTCATGTGTTCTGCGTTTGCTTCTCGCTTTATAAACGAAGCATTTGGATGGGCCGTAAGGGGCTGAAACTTTTCACTACCATTTCCAAAAAAAACAATAGTGTTGGAGTCTAAAAGGTCTTTAAAGCTCTCATTTTCAAGAATAATATTGATTGGAGACAATATTTCAGCCAGGGAATGATCGTAAACTGCAGTAAAAACCTCCATGCGCCGGGCATCTATCATGGGGCAAAGCCATTGTGCCGGGGTGTCCATGGCTGCAACAGCCATCATCTTTAAGGTGCCTACAGTGATCAGGGGTTTTTGTAGCGCATAGCATAAGCCTTTTGCTGTAGCCATGCTTACCCGCAGGCCTGTATAAGATCCCGGTCCGGAACTGACTGCAATGGCATCCAGGTCTTGTAAAGCAAGATTGGCTTCCTTCATCAGGTCCCTGATGGCCACATGCAGCCAGGAAGCATGATCCTTCTGGGAAGGATTGATTTTTAGTTGCAGCACGGTACCGTCATTGGCCAGGCAAATAGAAGCTGTGGTCACTGCCGTATCAATATTCAATATATAACTCACGGGGGCAAGTTACTATTTGAACCCTGTATCTGAGTTTATAGAAATGAAAATCCCTGTCAATTGACAGGTGGCCTGGCGTCATCCCTGGTAGTCCTGATAAGGCTAATGCCTGTAAAAAAGAAAATGGCGCCCAACACTCCATATACGATCAATGCCTTGATCTGCCTTTCAGCGCCGCTGGAATTCATAAAAATAGTAGCAAAATAGATCAGGCCGCCAATTCCTAAAATAGTGAGTATTACTCCAAAAGTTCTTTTCAGATTCATAGGTATCCTTTGTATGGTATGCGTGCAAAATGATTGCCACGGTATAATCACACTTATTATACTGTCAATCCTCAACAAATGGAGATGCTGCTCCTGGAAGAGTTCGCTAATTTTTTAGTGAGCCTACAATATCACCTGTGGCTAACTTCAAACCTAATTGCTGGTTCTCAGACAACGGTATTAAAATAGCCGGCGTGTTATTGCTCATTACTGTCTTTGCAAATATGCCTTTGAGTGGTCCGGAGGTAAAGAAAACCCGCTGTGCAGTGGCACTAAAACGGTATTCGCCCGAATCGTTGCTGTTGCCTATGCGGTAATGGCCATCATCCTGCAAAACGATATCGCCTTTGTCCCATTTACCATTATTTTTGATGACAGTCTCATACCGCCCTGAAGGAAGTGTATTCACCTGTGCCTGTGACACAATGGCCATGCACGAAAAAATATAAGAGAGTATAAATAATTTCATAGGTGATCGTTTACGGTTTCAAGCAGTAAGTTACAAATAAAAGGCCGGAAAAGAATCGTAAACTAACGAGCTTAACTATGAAAATGTACGATGCATAGGCTTATTCAAAATTCTTATAAAGCGAGTAGAGCACTTTTTTATCCTCCGGCAAAAACACCTTACTGGAATCAATTTGCTCATATTTACGTTTAAAAGTCTGGAAAACTGCCAGGCTATCCCTTGTGTCGTACCCTATCAACCGAAGAGCTTGAATGTGGTTGAAATTTTCTGGAACACTGATCCCGGTGGTGTCTTTCCACCACACCCCATAGCCACTATCGGCCAATTTTTTCCATGGAAAATTAACATTTGGATCATTTTTCCGCGTAGGCGCAATGTCAGCATGACCTATAAAGTTGGCAGCAGGAATATTATACGCCTTTTTCAGTCCCGATAATATGTTCAATAAACTGGCGATCTCTGGTTCAGTAAATGGCTCAAAACCATTGTTATCTATTTCAATGCCTATGGAAGAGGAGTTGATGTCTGTATTATTACCCCATTTGGCAATACCTCCATGCCAGGCCCGTAGATAATCATTGAGCATATGATGTACCGTTCCATCTCTGCAAATCACATAATGAGCGGAAACCTGGGTGCGGGGGAGTGTAAAAGTTTGAAGGGTTTGATTGCAACTGCTTTGTGCGGTATGATGGATCACCACATAATTGGGTTTGCGCAGGTTGAAATTAGTGGTGCCCACCCAATCGCCTGATGAAAGTGAATCCGTTAAAGGTGTCTTCTTAATAATGGCGGCATATTCTTTTGCCTGCTTTTTATATGACTTATTGGTGGCAGCATAAGGGCC